>CAZYMD010000305.1:0-2643 GCA_964649005.1 uncultured Pirellulales bacterium | reverse complement strand
CTGTTACCTTATCAAATTTAAACCTTATTTCAAATTGCTTAACAAGAAAAACTAACCTCTGCCTTAAAGCATTTAACCTAACATAACTCCTCGCACCTTTTTTATTTGTAACAGCAATATTAATTCCATTTTCCATGTCGCTGAGATATTGCTTAATAATATTAGAATTATACTTTGTTAGATTTGGAATTGCTTCTGTTGTTTTCTCTTTCCAAGTCAAATACCTTTCTTTATGCTTATATGGATCAATCTTCATGTGTTCAAGACATTTTCTGTCTTTTTATACAACTTGTGGCGGAGTTGCACCCCATGAATTTGCCAAAAAGGTATTATGCCCCCACGAGGATTTGAACCTCGGACGTTTCCTTTTCACTTTTTATCCGCAAGGAAATATTATATCCAGGCTTAACTATAGGGGCTTAATTAAGAATTAAATATTAAAACTAAAATATAAACTTAACTAATCTAACTTTAATTACTTCCATTCTAAAATGCGGCGTTTACAGTTCTTGCATTCAATTTCTTTATAAGAATAGATATTTTCTGTTAATTCATCAGGAGTAAACCAGAGTTTTATTTCTTTTTCAGCTGATTCTTCTGAATCAGAACAGTGAATTACATTTTCCATTACAGTTGTTTCAGAGTTTATTCTTCCATATTTTCCTCTTATAGATATAGGAGAGGCTTTTTCAGGGTTTGTTGAACCTGATAGTTCTCTTATTTTTGCAATTGCTTCTTTACCTTGATATACCATTGCAAATACTCTTTCAGTATGGTGTTTACCCATTATATAGTCTATTATGTGGTTGAAGAGTTCTTCTCCTTTTTCTTCTTTTATATGTTCATAATGTTTTTCAGCTAGTTCTCGAGGAACTTTTATTACTTTTGCCCCTACTATCTTAAGTTTTGTTTCAGATAGAACAGATAAAATATTTCCTGTTAAACTTTTTACTAAGCCATCTGGTTTGATTATAACTAAACATTGTTGCTCTGCCATTGTATATTTTTGAGATTTTTGCAGTTTTTAAAGTTATTTATTTTTGTTAATAGAGAAGATAAAGAGAAAAATTTATAAAGATAAAAAACTGATTAATATTAGAAAAAAAGAGGAACATGAATAAGAAAGCTAGATATGCTTGGTTTGTATTTGTATTCTGTGCTATGGTCTTTAGTATATTAGTTGCATATTTTGGATTTGCATCAACAACTGTGACAACATCTACTGGGGCAATAACTTTTTCTGTTCTTGAAGACTTAAATTTTGTCTATAATATAAGTGTGAATAACACAGCAGATACAAGCACAACAAATGTAACAAATATCACTTTAAGATTTTCTTCTACTTTTGTATTGACAGGAAGTACAAATGGTTCAAGTGCGAATAATTCAGGAGGAGATGTTATTTTGGAGGGAGCTAATCTGACTTTTAATAATGATACTTTTTATCTTCTGTTAGTTAATGAGACACAAAATTTCTGGATTACTGGAAATCAGACAACTCCTGGAGCTTATAATCTTTCAATTAAAACTTTTTTTGCAGATGGAGCTTGGAATCAGACAAATATAACAATTATCATAAATGACACAACTGTTCCAAGTGATTTGACAATAGACTTGCCTGCTAATACAACTTATGCTTTTAATACAACAATGCAGCTGAATTATACTATTACAGATAATGGGATATTATCTGATTGTTTTTATAGTATAGATGGAGCAGCAAATTCCACTGGATTTGCATGCACAGCAAATCAATCTATAAATGTTACTGGAGCAAGTGGTAGTCATGAACTCCGTTTATATGCAAATGATACTGGAAATAATATAAATTCTACTTCAGTTTATTTTACAACATATACTCAGGGATTAAGTGTATTAACATCTGCAGGAGCATCAGCTTTCTCTGTTCTTGAAGATTTAACTTTTGTCTATAATATAAGTGTAAATAATACAGCTGCAACAGAAGCAACAAATGTAACTAATGTGACTTTTAGATTTCCTGCTGGTTTTGTAGTGACAAACAATACAAATGGAAGTTCTTTTAATAGCTCAAGATTAACTGTTACTATCGATAGTGATAATTTAACAAATTTTTATAATATAACTTTTCCTGTTGTTGGTGTAAATGAGACTCAGTATTTCTGGATTACTGGAAATCAGACAACTCCTGGTTCATATAATTTTTCAATTGAAGTATCATTTAAAGACGGGGGAGTAAATCAGACAAATATCACAATTAGAGTAAATGATACAACTATTCCAAGTACTGTAGCAATAGGATTTCCAACAAATACAACGTATATTAATACAGGAACATTTGGAATAAATTTTACTGTTATAGATAATGGGGTATTGGATTCATGCTGGTATAGTTTAGATGGAGCAGCGAATACATCAAGATTTGCATGCACAACAAATCAGTCATTAAATGTTTCGCACGGAAGTCATGAGCTTCTTTTATATGCAAATGACACTTATAATAATATAAATTTTACCTCACTTTATTTTATAAATCATATGGATCGTGCAGTTGTAACAACTTCTGTTGGAGCATTAGCTTTTTCTGTTCTTGAAGATTTAACTTTTGTCTATAATATAACTGTAAATAATTCAGCTGCAATAGAAGCAACAAATGTAACTAAT
>CAZYMD010000304.1:0-2725 GCA_964649005.1 uncultured Pirellulales bacterium | reverse complement strand
AAATATAGAGTAGTTTGGGAGATTAGGAAGCACCGTTTTTTTTAGGTTCCGATAACATTGCAACAAGCACTTGGGTACATAGGCAATTGGCGACTCGTTACGCGATGCGAATCTGGGTAATATTTCGCGGATTAATAAAAAATGTTCTCTTGGTACTTTGAAAAAATACGATAGTCGGACCGCCAGTCATTCTTTTACTGTCGACCGATTCACATCTACACACGGCGGGATGGAAATGCAGCTTTATGAATAGCTTGTCACCGACAAGGCCGATTTGACGTAATGTGCCCAGATTCACCCTGGTCGAACAGATCGCGGTAACATCAAACCTTCAGGGCTGTGTACCCAGCGAACCTATTGCTTCAGCCCCTGAGGCATCAACTTCTACAGGTATGTTAGCAGATATCTCACCTGTGCCCTCTTTATATATCCAGCCGACGTCCTTTGCATCCGTTTCTGCTATGCCGTTACATCCGATTCTGGATCCGAGGGGTAGTTCAGGAATAGACCGAATGTAGGGCCCGTACAAGTGCGTTCTGTCGGCGGTGTCACTCGTCGAACCGCCAATGTCACTGTACTTGGTCAACTGGGTGGCGATATTGGCGACAGTCGGATATATGCATTCATGCTCGGCCGCAAAGAGTTCAATAGCTCTGCGAAGTACGGCCAAATCGTTACTTAGAACGGAATCGGTCGAACCCTTTGCCCCTCTGCTCATGCGGGGAATGGCAATGGCCGCCAGAGCGCCTATGATCGCAACAACAATCACAACCTCAAGCAGACTGAATCCTCTTCTATGAAACTGTTCCCGGATGCTCAACATTTTCTCGATCCGCAGTATATTTAGCCTGGTCCGGCTCCCTCATTTGAATGGTCGGTAAATCCGACCACTTGCTTGAGCTTGTTTTACCGGGCATTTCTGAGATTGCCTATTTAGGTACATCTGAGACGTCCGATATCATAAAACTGGTGTTTCGGAAGCTCACAGGGGCTTTCAACGAGTATACCGGCACTACTGAATGAATAAAAGAGGCCGTAGATGATGGGATATGAACCAACAGAGTGTGGCTTCATACTTAGAATAAAAACACAGGTTCATCTCGCCGATTGAATTCAAATTGGCTGGGCTGTGGCAGGGTGTGGAGAAGGACTCTGCCGCAGTTATCTTCCCTTCGCATAATTTCCAGGGTGCCATATATACACGAGATGCAGCATGGCCGCAGAACATAGGGCAGAGTTCAAATAGAGTCCAAATGAGGACTCTTGCGCATGAGAATAGGCTATAGTCAAGGATTCTGCCTATGCAATGGGTAAGCTATCAAGTCAAAATGACAGAAAAAAGCCAGGAGTGATCGAACAGTATTGACTCAAAGCGCATCATATTACCGATAAGTCTAATTCCTGACGTTTGGCACTCGGACCAGAAAACGACAGGATACGTTCAGAATAGAGGCTTGGGATTGATAATCCTCGCTTATAATTCGGGGGATTCTTAATGAAATACAAGAGAGGCTTCACCCTCATAGAGCTTTTGGTCGTCATCGCTATAATTGCGGTGCTAATGGCGATTTTGATGCCCGCACTGCAAAGAGTGAAGGAACAGGCACAAGACCAGGTCTGCAGGGCCCACCTCAAAGGCATAGGCCTGGGTGTTACGATGTACCTACAGGACAACGACTACAAGATGCCTGATATGTATACTCACACCAACAACTGCAACGGCCACCTCTGGTGGGACGCGGGTGGAAATCCGCTCAAATCGAGCGACGATCGCGCCTATTGGGGCATTGCATATATGGACTACGTGAAGAATAGAGAGCTTTTCGGCTGCGCTGCCTTCATTACATTTGCCGAGACGATAGCAAAAGAACTTCTGTACGGTGGCGACCACAAACTGATCCACACATCTGCATTCGGAGCCAATGGCTGGCTGAGTAAGGAAAATACGAACATAATCCCACATCACGCAGAAGTCATAGTAGCCCACGACCATATGGAGCCACGCATCGAGAACGGGGCCAATGCCGGCAATTCAGACATGCTCTTCCCAAGCCCTAATGGAACGAACCTGACACACTATCGGGAAGGCGGCGGTCGTGAGGATTGGTACCGAGGCATCTTTCGGCACAACGTTAGGTCTCAAGCACCGTTCATGACGGGTGGGACTCTGAATGTTCTCTGGCTCGACGGCCACGTGGGCAGCATTAAAGAGACCACAGGAGAAGGGGTGTACAAGCGCTGGTACGACCCGCTTGATAAGAATTAGTAATCCTGATTCGTCTGATCCAGGGACCTGCAGATACCCAAGGTCTATCAATCACTGCAGGCTATCCTTATTCCACGTGGACAGTACGCACGCTCAAGGCTGAAAACATCGCTTAGGCCGTGCAATAGGCAATCAAGAACTGAAGTGCCCTGATGTGATGTAGAGCCCCTTCACACCTGTCGCGATTAAAAGTCTTTGAAACTGCGGAGCCAGGTGGGCCAATCGTCCGCAGCAACACCGCCGGACTTTGTGTAAGGATTAGCTGTATTGTAGGCTCTGTGCCATTTTAACGTCCAGAGTTCCTTCAATCCGACTTTTCTGGCCGTGAAATCGCAGAACAGGGCATTCACGAATCCATCATGGCGATTTATAGCACATCGCGCCATGTGGTTGTCACCCGCCCACCCAGCAAACTGATTATCGGCAGGCGCATCGGTCTCGAGCGGCCATAAATCAAAA
>CAZYMD010000303.1:0-2873 GCA_964649005.1 uncultured Pirellulales bacterium | reverse complement strand
ATAGGAACATTCCATTTCTGTTTTCTGCTTATCGACCTTTGTCTTGATGATGGTTGTAGTGTTTGCGGGCAAGACTGCTGTTGCGGGACCATCTCCTTCAACTTTTCTGATCTTCAGGTCCACCTCGCAGTTGTTCGTTACTTCGAACCATACGTAATCGCCTTGCCTGAGGTGCGGTTTGGAAACCTGCAGCGCTGATTTCACCAAGGCTTCGAGGAACTGTCTTCGGCCTATGAGCTGGTTCTTATACCAGACGATGGTTCTGCGATTTTCAAGTGCTTCTTTGAGCGATTTGAGGCTCTTTTCCTGTGCGAAGACCAGTGTGAGGGTGCGGTGGTCTTCGGCGGTTCGTTCGTCTGTGATGACGGGCTGGTGTATGTCTGAATTGCCCATCATTGTGAGGTTCTTTTCGATAGCCCACTGATGTGCTTCGGGGTAATAAGAGACGCCATTGCAGACTTCGATGCCGTTCATGTAGCCATTGTCGTAGAGTTTGGTGTGGACTTCGAACCATCCTTTGTGTTCGGGTTTCCAGCCGGGGTGGTTCCAGAAGATGAAGGCACCCTGGTTCTTTGCGGCCTTCATTGCGTCGAAGAGGTCCTTGGTGTCCACAGGATCGATATTCTTGAGGAATATGGCGTTGAAATGCCCCGGCGGGGTTTCTCGTGTGATTTCCGTGCCTTTGACGAGCAGGATGTTTTTCTCTTTCGCCGATTGGCGGGCGATTTCGTATGGGCGGTTGTGCTTTGTTGGGATGTCGTTCTTGTGGGGCTGGTACTCGATGTGATCGGTTATAGAGATGGCGTCGAGGCCGAGGCGGTTGGCTTCGTCGACGCGGACGGTCGGCCAGACCAGGCCGTCGGAGAAAACCGTGTGCATGTGTAAATCGCACTTGAGGGTCTTGTAGCCGGGGATGTCGGGGAAATTGATCGTGCCTTTGGTGGCTGATAATACAGGAGCTGTTAGTAGGCAACAGATCGACAGGATGAGCAGGGTGTGGCTTTTGCGTGTTCTCATTCAGGTTTCCTTTCAGCTTTGTTGGTAGTCAGGTTCACAGTGTGTCCGGCCCTGTTTTCAGGCCGAACAGGTTGCCGCAAGCATAGCAGACGGGCAGGGCGGTTGCAATGGTATTCGAGGCTCATTAGCCGGATGAGTATGTGTGGATGGGTGGTATAGGTAGAATGCGGGGTGTGGGAGTCGTGATACAGTGGCGGCGTTGTCGTGACCAAGTGGGGGAGCTTGGGGTCTTGCCTGTATTCCCTATGTTGCCTAATTTCTTCCACATGGGGCGTGCCTTCGGCATTGGGTTTGTTTTGCATAATTTGTTTCTGGTTTTTGTGTTCGAGTTTTCGGGGCGATGCGTGCGCGTCGGTTCTTTGCCGGGACGCTGAGACCCGAGATCGTCGTCCAGGGCAAGAATTGGGTTTGTTTTTATTATGTCTTCGTAGGTGGGCTTGGCCGTATTGCGTTTCATTGAAAGAAGTTGCATCGTTTTTAGTGATTTTCAAATTGGCTTTGTTTTGCATATTCAGAGCAGATGTATTCGTACGTGTCGGTTCTTTGCCAGGGGCGCTGAGATCCTCGATCGGAGTCGAGGACAGGTTGGGTTTGATTGGCTTTGAATTGGGTTTGTTTTTTTCCGCTTTTGGCGGGTGTATATGATGTAAACGTTTTATTTATAAGTAGTTGCATCGTTTTTTAGTGTTTTTCACTTTTGATCTGTTTTGCGTTGTTTTTTTCACTTTTGAGCACTTTTTGACCTGAAAATGATCAAAATAGCCCGTTATTTATCATTTTTCGTGCGTTGAAAAAGAGGGGGTTTTGAGCATAGTCTTTTAGGATTTGATAAGACCTATTAGACCTATAGGACAAATAGGACCCCTTGCGATTGACTATTTATGATTTACTAAGGACTATTTGAGAATTCGTTGTGTTATGGTCATGATCCATGTTAGGTAGGTATTATACAAAACTATTCGTAAGGAGTCAAGAATAATAACCATAGATTACACGGATTATTTATTGGCCACAGGGATCGGATGGGCTTGCGGGCCAGTTAGTTTGAGCGTAGATAAGGTTATCAATCGTTCGGATTTATTTTTTTGTGAAAGCCGAACTTTCTCTTTGGCTCTTTGGGTGGTTCGAGCATTTGGCGCAGTAGGAGGAATATCTGCTTAATTTGTTCATCGTGCTGCTCGATTTTATGCCTCAGGCCGGCATTGTCAGACAGTATCTTTCTAAGTTTAACAAATATCCTCATGATCGCGATATTCACGCTAATTGCCCTTTTGCTTCTCAACACGCTGGATAGCATGGCTACACCCTGTTCGGTGAAGGCTCTGGGCGGCTTTCTTCTTCCACCCCAACTTGATGTCACAATTTGTGATTTCAAGTTTTCGAATTCATCGTAGGTCAGATGGAATGCAAAATCATCTGGGAATCTCTCGATGTTTCGTGTAACGGCCTGGTTCAGAATTCGTGTCTCGACCCCATAAAGCTCCGCAAGGTGCAGGTCCAGGATGACTTTTTGGCCGCGGATCAGGTATATGTGTGGCTCGATCCTTTCTACTGGAATAATTGAACTATCCATTACGGTCCTTTTCTCCATCATACGGTTCTCGAAAAAATTATAAATAGTTATAGCATAGTAGCAAGCATTTCCTTGAAATCCTTGGCGCCGAGCACCGAGAAAAGAATAGGAAAGGGCGGGCCGGAGCGGGCAGGATTAATCCCGTATCAAGTACGGGACAAGCCCTGGATTGGCTACTGGGTCGGTGTCCAGCACAAGGGCCAGTGCAGGCAAGAGTTTGAGATGAAGGCGTTTTGAAGATAGCTGGATTGAAGGCGGAATAGGTCGGGGATTTGGTTTCAAG
>CAZYMD010000302.1:0-2917 GCA_964649005.1 uncultured Pirellulales bacterium | reverse complement strand
GCCTGCGCTACGAGTTGGCCGGATCGAAATGCGCATTGTCGTGGTGCAGCGAAGAACCCAACAGCCTGTGGATAGGCCATCGCGAGAAAGCGAACGAACAGCTCATCCGCGACCCATCCCTCCTCTCGCCGCGGGCAAGCTCGTACATTCACTACCCGGGCGGCCACAACGAAGGATTCCCGGACACGTTCAAGCAGTGCTTCCGCGCATTCTATGGATATATCGAAGCAGGCGATTTCTCAAAGCCGGCGCCCTTCCCCACGTTCGCAGATGGACACCGCGAGATCGTGCTGTGTGAGGCGATTCTAAAGAGTCATCGAGAAAATAAATGGATTCAAGTCGAAGGAGTGGAATAATGAAGCTTGGTTTCGTAAGCGCGATTCTGCCCGACCTGTCACTTGATAAGGTTGTAACTTTCGCATCGGAGGAAGGCTTTTCGTGCGTCGAGTTGATGTGCTGGCCCAAAGGCAAGGCGGAGCGTCGATACGCCGGAGTAACACATATTGACGTCACCGATCTCAAAAAGGCCGATGCCGAGAAGATCAATGAGCTAATGGCCTCTCGCGGCGTGAGTATAAGCGGTCTTGGCTACTATCCTAACCCGCTTGTACCCGATGAGAAAGAGGCGAAAGTTTACTCAGAACACCTCAAGAAGGTCATCCTCGCATCAAAGCTGCTGGGCGTCAATCTCGTCAATACATTCATAGGCAGGGACTGGACCAAATCTGTGGACGACAATTGGCCCCGCTTCAAAAAGGTGTGGAAGCCTTTGGTAAAGTTCGCCTCAGATCGCGGCGTGAAGATCGGGATCGAGAATTGCGCGATGTATTTCACGAACGACGAATGGCCCGGCGGCAAGAACCTGGCCTACTGCCCTGCTATATGGCGTCGGATGTTCGAGGAAATCCCCAGCGACAACTTCGGCCTGAACTACGATCCATCTCATTTGGTCTGGCAGCACATGGACCACATCAAGCCACTCCGCCAGTTCAAGGATCGCATTTTCCACGTGCACGCGAAAGACGCCCGCATAGACAAGGAAAGACTGGACGAAGTTGGAATCCTCGCCACTCCTCTACAGTTCCACACACCCAAGCTTCCCGGACTCGGTGACGTTAACTGGAGCCGTCTGTTTTCCGTTCTTGGTGACACAGATTACAATGGGCCTGTGTGCATCGAAGTCGAAGACCGCGCGTATGAAGGTTCTCTTGAGTTGCGAAAGACTGCACTCAAGCAGAGCGCCCGTTATCTAAAACAGTACATGCCGTAAACAGGCACTATTATTGAAGGCCCGGCGGCTTGGCCGCTGGAATACTTTCGGAGACCACTGATGGACTATACATATCATGATATCGCCAAAATGATCGATCATTCGCTGTTGAATCCTACGTTGACTGTTGCGCAGCTTGAAGACGGCTGCAAGCTCGCTGTCGACTACGATGTAGCCAGCGTGTGCATCATGCCATACTATCTCAAGCGCTGCGCCGAAATTCTGCAAGGAAGCACCGTCCAGGCCAGCACTACAATCGGTTTCCCACACGGAGGCCACACGACGTGTATCAAAGCCACCGAGGCGAAACAGGCACTCGCGGACGGCGGGCAAGAACTCGACATGGTCGTCAACATCAGCAAAGTCCTAAGCGGGGACTGGGACTATGTGCGAGAGGACATCAAGGTTGTAGTCGACGCTGCACATTCGCAGGGACAGAAGGTCAAGGTTATCTTCGAGAACTGCTATCTGGACAATGATCAGAAGATAAGGCTGTGCGAGATCTGCGGTGAGCTTAGGGCAGACTGGGTAAAAACCTCAACAGGCTATGGCACAGGAGGCGCCACAATCGAAGATTTGAAGCTCATGCGCGAGCATTCGCCGGAGCAGGTTCAGGTAAAAGCTGCGGGAGGCGTGCGCGACCTTGATAAATTGCTGGAGGTCCGGGCGCTTGGCGTCACAAGAATCGGCGCAAGCAGAACCGCCGAAATTCTCGACGAGTGCAAACGCAGACTAAACTCATAGTCAATCTCACAGGAAAGTCAGCCGGCCAGTATAGCGATTGCATCCTCGACACTCGCCCCCTGGTGCACCATCTTGCTGAGGGCCTCGATTATCTTTGTGGGCTTAGCGTGCTGGAAGGCGTTCCTTCCAATGGATAGTCCCGATGCGCCGGCGGCCAGAGCCCCCTCGACCATCCTGAAAATCTCTTCATCCGAGCCCATTTTGGCTCCACCAGCAATAACCACCGGCACCGGGCAGCCATCGACAACTTCCTTGAACGACTCAGCGCTGCCCGTGTAGTTCACCTTAACGATATCAGCGCCGAGTTCGGCGCCAACCCTCGCTGCGTGCTTGACATGCTTCACATCGTATTCGTCTGTGATCTTGGGACCCCTCGTGTACATCATTGCCACCAGAGGCATCTGCCATTCCAGGCACCGCTCGCTGACATGCCCCAACTGGCAGAGCATCCGGCTTTCTGTTGGAGCTCCAAGGTTGACATGGACCGAGACTGCGTCAGCGCCGAGCTTGGTGGCCTCTTCAACCGTGCACACAAGCTCCTTGGCGTTCGGATCGACGCTTAGAAGAGTACCTGCAGAAAGGTGAATAATCAGCCCAACGTCTTTGCCCGCGCCTCTGTGGCCTGCGCGAACAATGCCTTTGTGCATAAGAATCGCATTGGCCCCGCCCGTCACGACCCTGCCGATAGCCTCACGCATGTCAATCAGCCCATCGATCGGGCCAACTGTCACACCGTGGTCCATCGGGATAATCACTGTTCTGCCGGAGTTCCGGTCAACGATTCTCTCAAGCCTTATTCTCTTGCCTATCATTTTCTGATCTCCAACATTTACAGCCCAACAGGCTGATGCAGCCAGCATACTTTCAAATTACTACCCGTATCATTGCTCAACCAATCTACAG
>CAZYMD010000301.1:0-3059 GCA_964649005.1 uncultured Pirellulales bacterium | reverse complement strand
ATAATAACTCGCACTGAAGTTGGTTAGAATAACTTTCCAGCCATCTCTGCCATCGACATCCTCGGCGTAGTATCGGCCATTGGTGTAGAAACGGACCTCAACAATCCCTCCATCGGGATCAAACGCATAAGCCTCGATATTCACTGACTTTATGCTACAGTTGAATATAGCTCCATCCGAAGGAGCCGCCAGGATCACGCTGGCGGAGAACTTGTTTGGCGCGGGTGGGTCGTATAGGAGCCAACCTTCGGCAAGTGCCGCGAGATCCAGCATATTCACCCAGCCATCCCGATTGATGTCACGTGGATTGGTTTGCATTTCGTTCATGCTTGCATAAGGCGTGCCCCCGTAAGCTCCAATGTTGATACGGCCTCCGTTTGGTATCAGCTCATCTGAAAGCACCATATTAGGATCTCCGGCATCAATACATGGGCTTGTCACGCTATCGAGAACCCATATATCATTTTCGGGCCAATAACGCCCACGTTCGGAGCGTAAATGGTAGTCCCCGCCATTGTGATCTACAAA
Source organism: uncultured Pirellulales bacterium (assembly GCA_964649005.1). Lineage (GTDB taxonomy): Bacteria > Planctomycetota > Phycisphaerae > Sedimentisphaerales > Anaerobacaceae > CAZGMJ01. Next base: position 2,531 of record CAZYMD010000301.1, on the reverse strand, counting down.
CAGAGGATAGGCATGGAAGCTATTTATATGAAGATCAGGATCGTTAATGCAACTGTAGCTGGCCTGAGAGCCAAAAAGATCGCCTTCCATGTTATCCCAGAAAATACAGTTGCTGATATTCGGGTACGAGCCGGCATAAGCCTCCATTCCAAACCTGTTGTTCACAATCGTCACATTTACTATAGACGGCGAACTGTGCGCGACGAAGACGCCCATATAGCTGTTTCTAATGACGAAGTTTTTAAGAATGCTGCTCGGCTCTTCATTCATATAGAAGGAAACCGCAAAAGCATCAGGCGCTTCCAGAATAGCAGCGTCCTCGGCGCTTTTAACCATGATCGCCTTACCCTGGAAGTTGATCTCTTCCTGATAGATGCCTGGGAAAACCAGAACCACATCTCCATCCTCAGTGGTATCAATGCCCTTCTGGATGGTTTCGAAAGCTTGGTCGGGGCTGAGACCATCGTAGTTATCGTTGCCCGCCTGCACATCGATGTAATATATCTTATGAATGGGTACGCAGGAAATGAGCTGTGTATCCTCAACAGTCACGTCGTTCTCTGTATATTCGGCATGCAAGACAACTGCTACAGGGGCATCGAGCTTTTTGCACGTTAGCAAACCATTACCATTGATCGTGGCATACGAAGCACCCTCGAGCCACCAGTTGGCCGAATCAGTCACGTTTTTCGTTGATCCCCCTTCGTAGTAGGCTATTGCATTATATTGTGCCGAAGCCACTTCGAAAACCTCGTCAGGGCCCGTTATTTCCAGATATGTTAAAAGGGTAGAGACAGTCGTGAAACTCCATACGTCGCCTTTGTAATACTCCTGTGTTTGCATATTTGATTCGTCAACACGCCAGTAATACGTCTTATTGTTCGCCAGAGGGCTTTGGGGAGTATACGATGAATCCGATGTCTCCTGACCGCTGTTTATGGGCGCATCAGCAACAGTATCATAGTCGTCGCTAAAACATACTCGATGCACTATCGCATTGAAACCACGAGTCCAGGTCAATGTCACATCAGTAAGAACATCGGTCATTCCATCGGCGGGATTAGGGTCGTATGCCTTGTTCGGGGGCACTGTGAAGCTCCAAACGTTCCCAGTATGTTTGGTGACGCCATTTGCTTCAAATTCATCGATGCGCCAGTAATAGGTAGTACCAGGGACAAGGCCAGCAGGATATGGATAGGGCGCAAATCCCAAAACGAAATACTTTTTGGTCTGTTTGCTCTGAAAGGCGTCATTAGTGCCGTTCGCTACTGCGTCGTAGTCGCCACTGAAATAGACATCGTGCCAGACGGCGGTATCGCCTGGTATCCACTGAAGGGTTGTCCACGTCGAAGGAACCTGTGATCCATCTTCAGGTTTGGGACTGTGAGCTATATGAGGGGAATCCATTGGTTGTGGATCATCTGGAACAGCTTGTAGATATAGGCTAATGTTGCCTGTGAGAAGCTGTTCCTGGGACGCGACGGCAAGTGAGGCGAGCATGCACAGAACAAGGAATGCTGCGATTACAGATTTGGTTTTCATTTGTCTACTCCTTTAATTGCACAGGACAAATTCGTAGAGTCAGCGGATAGCCCCGCCTGCAATAAGCGCAATCGTGACTTCTACATCCGGCTCCGGCATCGCTTTCATTCGGGCTCACATCCGGACAAAAGATAAACAGACCGAAAGAAAACGAGCTTATACACACTCTTAAGTAAATACGTGCACAAGAAGTGGGAGGCAAAACAGAACATAGCAACTCCCACAAATGTTCTCGGAACCTGCCTCTAAAATCCAGTAATCTCGATAATTATTGTATTGTCGTATCCGCCGGATTGCAACAATTTTGTCGAAAATAGAATCGAGAAGGGATTAGTAAGTAGAAGCGTGGATGGGTGGATGGGTAGATGCGTGTGGAGGATTGCACGGTTCGATTGGGTTTCCCGCCCCTGAGGGGCAAGCTATATCGGGACAGGTTGCTTTTATTTCGTCGGCGCGGGATGTTTTGTCGTAATCCTTTATAGGGGCTGTATTTGTGTCGGTTAGTGGCTCAGAGAAATTGGCTTTGTTTTGCGCATCTGAGACTTCTGTGAGATGTGTGGGTGTCGGTTCTATGCCAGGCTGCTGAGATTCCGTTTCGTGGCACGGGACTATATTGGCTTTGTTTTGCGGATTTTGGTTTGTCGATGAGGTCTGGGCCTTTGACTGTTCCTGTTTCCTGGTTTTTTGGGTATTTCGAAGCTCGGCCATTGTTCTGTATAGGCTTCTTTCTATTCGGCGTTCGTACATCAGGAGTCGGTCGAGGACTTTGTTATCTCTTATATCGTTTCTGGCAGCGCTGCCTAATTTGAGGTCGGGATTCTTCCTGGATGGGTAGTAAGGGTCGTAGTCTTTAACTGTTTCTTTATGTACACGTTCGAAATCTTCAAGCAGGGTGTCGATTACCTGGGTCTGGATGGTAACAGAGCGGTCGAGTCGCCATGAGAGGCTTACTATTCGCTCGGCGAGCATTGCTTCGATTGGGCCAGTTG
>CAZYMD010000300.1:0-3062 GCA_964649005.1 uncultured Pirellulales bacterium | reverse complement strand
GTGGATACGCGCCCGCCAGACGGGAAGCCCAGCGGCATCTTCCTGAACTACAGAGAGGCCGAAGTGCATGGTTCGGGGCTCCAGAAGACGCCCGACCGAGGCATCATCGGATGGCGGGATACAGGCACCTGGATCAGTTGGCAGGTGGAGATTTCCAAGGCGGGTACGGTTCCGGTCCATGTCCACCAGGCCTGCAACGGCCGTGCCGGCAGCCGCTACCAGGTGTGGGTCGGCGATCAGGTTGTCGAGAGCCAGGTCGAGGACCAGGGCCGCGGAATTGACTTTTGTCTTTGTCGTCGGTTAGCTGAGATGAGCTGACGCTCGACGATCCTGCGTTTCTTTTGTTGTCCCTTCTCTTCCCCCCCCTTCCTCTATCATCCCCGTCAATCTGTCTTTTGCTTGACTCTTGCAGCGAAGCATGTATATTAGCGCATATACATAAGGAGGCGGCCGATGAAGAAGTCACTCTCGGAGCGTGTCGCTGAACTGTGTCCCGCAGCCAGGGGCACGGTCGCTGAAGTCCACAAGCCATGCAACCGGCCCAACTGCAAAGCCTGCGCAAGCGGCCGGAAGCACCCCGCTTTCATCTACGTGTACTCAGACCAAACGGGCAAGCGCCGCTGTCTGCATGTGCCCCGTGAACTCGTTCCCGAACTGCGACGACGCTTGGCTAACGGGCGTTTGATCGATCGGATGCTTTTCGAAGCGGGGGCCGAGTTCGTGCGCACTCGCGGGGGACAACGTGGATGAGCACAGAGACCACCTGCCTCAGTGTCATGAGCGACGTGCTGCCGGAAGCGCCATGGAGCGCTGCGAGTCAATGCCTGCCACCGGGCATACCGGTCAGACCCACGCCTCCAACGAAGCGCAAGCCGGGGCGACCTCGCAACAAGCCTGTGCCGGAGCCTGTCACAGCGGCCGCGTTCCTCCTCAGCATCAAGCACTGTCTACCCGAGTTGCCCCAGTGGCTGAAGCAGGTCAAGGATCCGCGCAAACGTCTCGATGCGTGTACCTACTCAATCGAGGAGATCATCATGCTTGCGCTTGTCATGCTCTGCTGCCAATGCGGTTCCCGGCGGCAGTTGGACCGAGACAGCAACCGCGAGCAGTTCCTGCTGAACTTCCGCATGCTGCTGGGCGACGATGAGGCGGCTGTCACTTGCGCCGACAACATGAATCGAGTCCTGAGCATGGTCGCGCCTAGTGAACTGCACAAGCTGGCCGTACGCTGCACCAAAGCACTCAACCGGCGGAAGGTGCTGCGCAAGTTCAAGTGTGACGGGATGGTTGTGATCGCCGTTGACGGCACACAGATGCTCAAGTTCAATGAGCGGCACTGCAAGCACTGCCTCACTCGCGAGCTCAGCAACGGGAAGACGCAGTACTACCACTACGTGTTGGCGGCCAAGATCGTCACGCCGATCGGTTTGGTCCTGCCTGCGGCCTTTGAGTTCGTCGAGAACCCCAGCGGGAAGTTCGACAAACAGGACTGCGAAACCAAGGCGTTCCGGAGGCTCGCGCCCAGAATGAACCGTTTGCTGAAGGGATTCCAGATCCTCTTGGTCGGCGACGGGCTCTACGCCAACGAGCCGGTGATGGAGATCTGTGAACGGTTCGGATGGAGCTACATGGCCACACTCAAGGACGCCAGCCTGCCCACTCTCCAGGAGCAGGTGGCACGGGCCAAACAGAAGCGACCCGTCGTCGATAGCAGTGGGCGGCCAAGGCTGAAAGCCACTTGCGGCCAGGTACAGGAAGAGGATCCCGACACGAAGCTGACACGCACGGTGCGCTGGATCACCCCGTTGCGCTACCACGGGAAGATCGTGCACTGGATCGAGATGGAGGAACGCGGCCCGGACGGGGTCGGCTATCACAACGTCTGGGTAACCGACGTCAAACCAAACCAGGCCACTGTCATGGCGTTGGCCAAAGCAGGGAGACTGCGCTGGAAAATAGAAAACGAAGGCATCAACACACAGAAGACTGGCGGCTATGAGATGGAACACGGCTACGGCGTCAAGAGACACGCCTGGAAGAACTACTATCTACTACTGCAGATTGCACAGTTGCTCAACGACATGTACCGACTGGGCGATCTGCCGGCCAAACTCACCGCAGACTTGCGAAGTACGTTTGCCGCGATCTACGGCTCTCTCCGCAATTTCGCCAAGCGCCTTATGGAATCACTGCGCAACGATCTCATCCGCCCCGATGCCGGGCCGGATCCCGGCTCCATCCAGATCAGGTTCCCAGATCCGCCCTTCGCACTATCGCTCAACTGAGCGAGTCGACGCCCAAAGCCGTGTCCCCATCACAGCCGCCCACAACCCAGAATCTCGACACCACACACCGCTACCTCCACCCCTACTGCCCCCACTGACTGCTGACCACTGACTACTGACTTCAGCGGCGCCGGATCATTCCGCGCTGCTGTCGGAGGGGTTCGCTATTTGCCCTGATCGGTACTAGAGTACACCTTACGTCGTACATTACGAAGAACCACGCTTTTTGTGCGTTAATGAGCTTATCAAAAACGACATACGAGAGGTTAATCCGGGCGCTTTCCGGGTGTGTCCGGTGCTTGTCCGGTGCTGTCTTTCCGCGGCGCTTGGCGGGGGTCTGGGTTCTGCTCGTGGCGATTGCGGTGCCTGTACCGCGGGCCGCGGCTCAGGCTCCGGGAGGTGTTGCTCCCGCGGCTCCGGCCGCTGAGACCCCGGCTCCCGCGGGGGGGGGGCTCGTGAATGTGACGGCTCCGCCTGTGGCGCCGGACCCCTACCTGGCGCGGGGGAAGGGCATCCGGGCCATGGCTGACCGCATTTACAGCGCGGCGGCCCGCTTCTTCCTTGAATACCGGGATGCGACCGCCGGTGTAGAGCCGGATTTCACCGATGCGACGCTACTTCTGGTGAAGGCCTACCAGCTACAGGGCGCGGCCGACCGGGCCGCTGAAGCTCTCGACTACCACCGCAAGAAATCCGCAGGCCTTGCCGACGAGTACTTCAAGCAGAAACTGGTGTACTGGGAGGGGGCAGTGCTCCCGGCCCAGGGGCGTCGTGCAG
>CAZYMD010000299.1:0-3078 GCA_964649005.1 uncultured Pirellulales bacterium | reverse complement strand
GGATCAGCCTGGCGCCTGGGCGGTCGGATGGTAAGTTCGAGATCGATTCGTTCTTTACTGCCTACGATACACGTCACACAATCAATAATCCGATCTTCATCTTGGCCAGCCAGAGATATTTTAACTGGACGGGCGATCTTGATTTTCTGAGAAAGAACATCGATAGGATGCGGCTGGCGCTGCGATATCAGCAGACTGCTATGGGGGGACTGAAATACAATCACATTCGCAATACGTGGCCCGGGCATGGCGGGCTGGCGGGATTTTCAAAAGATCCGAATGGAGTTGTCACCATCCATTCGGGGCACGGAATCGGTAGTAACTATTGGGACCTGATGCCGTTCGGGTGGGACGATTTATATGCGACGAATCAGTATTACGCGGCGACGCTGGCGATGGCTGATATCGAGGAGGCGATTGAGCGGAATCCGGCTTGGGGTATGCCGCTTGGTGCGCTGAAGATGAAGCCTGAGAAGTTGCGGGCGCACGCGCAGCGCGTGAAGGAGACTGCGAACAAGCTGTTCTGGAACAGCGAGGCGGGGCGGTTCATTGCGAGCATCGATAAAAACGGCGTGTGGCACGACTATGGATACACATTTTTGAATCTGGATGCGATCTGGTATGGCCTATCAAACGATGCGCACGCGAAACAGATTATGGACTGGATCAGTGGCGAGCGCGTCGTGGAAGGCGACACTTCGAGAGGCGCCGATATTTATCACTGGCGGTTCGGGCCGCGGGCGACGACGCTGCGTAATATTACGTGGTACTGCCAGGGGTGGTATGGGGCGGATACGGTTGCATGGGGCGGGCAGGTCCAGGATGGCGGAGCGGTCCTTGGCTTTAGCTTTTACGATCTTTGGGCGCGGCTGAATGTGATCGGCCCTGACGATTGCTGGCAGCGCCTGCAGGAGATATTGGCATGGGAGAAGGAAGTCCACTCAGCGGGGGGCTATCGCAAGTATTACGAGGGCGGCAAGTACGGTACGACACTGCAAGGCTGCGGCACGCCCGGCGGGCTTGGTGTGGACTGCGAGTTCTACGAGAGCAGTCTCGTGCCCTCGATTGTGATTTATGGCTTGCTTGGTCTCGATGCAAGTAGTGGCGATGGACTGGCGATTCGACCCCACCTGCCCAAGGCATGTCCCAAAATGGGAGTGAGTAATATCTTTTATCATAATGTGCGAATGGATCTGCAAGTCGAGGAAGGCACGGTGACTTTGAATATGAAGGATACACCTGTATCGCCCGTTCGCATATTGCTGGATGGAAAATGGAATCTGGATGAAGGGACACAGACTGCTTCGGAGTTTTTGCTGGATACGCCCGGCGTTCATGTGCTCAAGAGGCAGTGACCTTGGGATTGGTGATGGTTCGCTCTTTTCATATTCCGTGTCGGGTCAGTTTACAGTCGCTATGCAATAGGTGCATGTCATCCCGCTGGTCAGTTCAGTGTCGGTGACCCAACCTGTGGAGACTAACTCTTTCCACCGGAGAGTGGCGGTTTCATCGTGTAGCCATCTGGCTTCGTTGGGCTCGCATCTGTACTCTCCCAAGGTGGCGATTTCATGATTCTCGATATGGCCCAGCCAAATAGGAGGTCAGTGTGTGCCTATTTTCGACAGCAAGGCGGTTGCCTCTGTGTATTCGGGATTGATCTCCAACGCCTTTTCGGCCCATTTATGAGCTTTGCGTAAGCTGCCGAGCTCATAATAGCAATCTGCTATCGCGCTGCAGATGTACGCCTGATCGCCATAGTCCAGCTTGAGCGCCTTTCGATAGTGCCTCAACGATTTCTTGTACTGCTCCAACTGATAATATGCGAAACCCACCAGTGCGTTCAGATTGTCATTATCCGTCATCAACAAGAGGCCTTTCCGGGCTATCTCCAGTCCTCTGTCGATGTTTCCCTCCTTCATGGTGATTTCAGCCAGGCCGTAGATTACCTCAGTATCCTCAGGCTCCTGGGCGTAGAGCCCCTCGTAGATACTCTTTGCCCGTTCGATGTCCACATCGATGAGTCGGTATCCAAGTGAGATCAGATTGAACTTGCTTTTGTTGAGCGAAACGGTTTTCTCCAGACAAGCCAATCCCTCCTGCCTTTTGTTGAGATGGTCATAGAGCAATGCCCCCTCAATCTGATACACGAAGCCTGATTCTTCATCACTGCAGCGATGTGCTTCCTGTAAATAATGCTTGCTGGATTCAGGATCGTGCCTATGGGTCATTTCAAGATTCGCCATAACCGCCAGAAGTGTGCTGTCTGATGGCCATATTTCCAAAGCGGATTGCACAATCGAATACGCTTCTTTTAGTTTCCTGTCCCCAAATAAAGGGAAAACGTATTTCCTGCATTCATTCCGCACCTCTCCAATATAGCAGTTGTCCGGTTCGTGTTCTGATATTCTTTTTGCGTACTCCATAGCCTCTTTCGGCTTGTCGAGACGAAACAGACAGATTGCTTTTGCGGTATAGAGACGAAAAGTGTCCGAGTAACCCCAGCGTTCAGCCCTGTCGAAGTATCTGAGGGCTGTTCGGTAGTCTCCCTGCTTGGCACACGATGCAGCATATCTGAAAGCATCTACCCTGTCGTAAGAACCTAAGCTCAGAGTCTGCTTCAGTGCTGTCAATATCTTGAAGAGTCTATCGCGGTACATAGATTCACCATGTGTGATCCAGATGGGACAATCTTGCCAACGTACTTCTTGCCTTTCGGGATTGTCGACATCGATGTCCTTTTAACGTCAGTCTTCAGTTGCCACTTCGGCGGTTCTCCGATCGTATAGGCTGTTTGCTTTCCTCATTCGGCATCCGGTGCGGAATGTCGAAAACGCAGTCCCGGTCAGCGTATTCTGATGTCTTTTCCGAATATGATAATCAGCAACACGATATCAATCAATGCCTGCATTGCCACGAAGATGTATGGGGACAAGCCTGTGAGAGAGCAGCCCAGCAAGAGGGCCAGCCAAATGGCAATGCTGATGGCGGCGCCCTTTAGTCCCAATTCATCGCGGCCAATGAAGATGAGAATCCAGAATAGCAAAAATGGCACAATCATTCTCAGTTGCCTTCCTTTGC
>CAZYMD010000298.1:0-3291 GCA_964649005.1 uncultured Pirellulales bacterium | reverse complement strand
AGGATGGGACATTTTCCTCTTGACAAATTGCTATGTATGTCCCATAATATAGTTACTCTTGGGTGTGTTTTTCGACCAAGGATGATAACGAGGGTGATATGTGGGCAATTATTTAAGAGGAGATTGTGATGAGAAAAAACCTGTCCTTGTTTTTAACGATTGTTCTTGTGGTCTCAGGCTTGGCGTTCGGCGATGTTATCTTTTCAGGATCACAGGATGTAATGATTACAGATCCAAATGGACAGGCGATAATTGACATTGCCGGTTCAACTGATGCATGGGATGATTTCATCGTCTATGTAGGTTCTTCGTATCCAAATAGTTCAAACGCGTATATCGGTTATACTGGTATGGGCATGGGCACTGCAGGTGTGGTTTTAACAGACTTAAGCTTTAACCACAATGCCAACAACATGAATTATGGCGATACGATCGGTCCATTGTCTACCTTTGGACCGTCCGGGGATTTATCCGGAGGTGTCGATGGTATGCAGACTTATGGAGAATTCGACACGATGGGTGGATATATTGGACTGAGAACAGAATCAGGCTATTACGCATGGCTGCATATGCAAAGCCAGTCGAACATAGGTTGGAGCAGTCATTCCGTTACGTTTGACGGATGGGCGTATGAGAGTAGAGCAGGCTCGCCGATCACAGTAGGCGATATTGGCAACTTTGGCGGCGCTGTTGTGCCTGTGCCGAGTGCGGTGCTTCTGGGTGGTCTGGGAGTAGGGATTGTCGGTTGGCTGCGTAGACGCAGAGCGATATAAAGACTTTTGAAGAATCAAGTTACGAAAAGGGCTGTAGGCGAAAGCTTCCAGCCCTATTCTTTTGGTTCAGACTGAGCTTTTCCGTTATCCTGTAGGAACTGTCGGGTTGCTCGTTGAACCGCTCAAGTTTGCATGGGCTTGAACCGAAAAGTTCCATAGCTTCCTTTGCAGTAGGATTGGCTGGGAAATTAGTTATGCGAAGTATTTTCGTTATCCTTATGCTGACAGGATTTGGGGCAGTTGCGAGTCCGGCTCCGCCTGTGGACCATGCGTTACCTGGCGAGAGGAATGCGATAGCTTTTACAACGTTGGCTTCAGTGTTATCGGAATCCGACGAGAGGCTCATAGCGGTTATGGCTCAAGCTCTGGAGACGGTTTCCAAGGATGATAACCTGCTACCACTGATCGTTGAGTACCCTCTCGATGAGGCGGTGTTTCCCGCTGATATGGCGGCTCCGACATTCGTTTGGAGCGATCCAGCGGGTAAGGTGGATACCTGGCTGGTGGATGTCGTTTCGGGCGATGGGAGCGAGCATATACGTGTTCTGACACAGGGGGCGACGCCTCCGATGGCGCGAGATAGCGATCCAGCGACTGCATCTAAAGCGGCGGCAGCCTATAAACCGCCGGCAAGGCGTTTTCCGCTGAGGCGATGGAAGCCGGACAGGGAGATTTGGGAACGGATCAAGGGGCTATCGCGAGGGCAGGCGGCGACGGTTACTTTCTTCGGATTTCATAGTGCAGAGCCAGGCCGAGTGTTGTCAAGCGGGCACATCAGGTTAAGCACTTCTGAATATTCTGTTGGGGCGCCGATTTTCTATCGCGATGTGCCATTGCCATTCGGGTATGTGTTGACGCACTTGAAGACTATACGCTGGCGTCTGGGAGATGTTTCTTCGGATGGGGCTCCGCCTACGTTGTTAACGGATATGAAGGTTTGTGGCAATTGTCATTCGTTTACTGCCGATGGTAAAACCCTGGCGATGGACGTTGATTATGGAAGCGACAAAGGTTCGTATGTTATTGCAGATATCGAGCCGGAGACTGTTCTGGCAAAGGACAATGTGATTTCCTGGAGTGACTATCGTCGCGAAGACAGGGAGCCAACATTCGGATTGCTGTCGCAGATATCGCCCGATGGGCGTTATGTGATCAGTACGGTCAAGGATCGATCCGTTTTCTTGCCAGTAGAGGATCTGCACTATTCCCAGCGGTTCTTCCCGATTACGGGGATTCTTGTGGTCTACGATAGAGAGACGAAAAAATTCTTTTCTCTCAGAGGGGCTGACGATCGCAAATACGTGCAGAGCAATCCAGTATGGAGCCCCGACGGTAAGACGATTCTCTTTGCGCGCAGTAAGTGTTATAAACTGCCCGATCTTAAGGATCCATCCTCTGCGTTGATAACGAGAGCTGAAGCTGTTGATTTTTTCGAAGGCGGGAAGAAGTTTCAGTACGATATTTATCGTGTTCCTTTCAACGATGGAAAAGGGGGAGAGGCTACTCCTTTGACAGGGGCATCGGGGAATGGGAAGAGTAATTATTTTCCGCGATATTCCCCGGACGGCAAGTGGATTGTGTTTTGTCAGAGCGATTCTTTTATGCTGCTGAGGCCAGACAGCAAGCTCTATATTATGCCTTCGGCGGGCGGGGCGCCGAGAGAGATGCGATGTAACTTTAGCGACAAGATGAATTCCTGGCATAGCTGGTCGCCTAACGGCAAATGGCTGGTCTTCTCCTCGAAGGCGAACGGTCCGTTTACGCAGCTTTGGTTGACTCATATCGATGACAATGGCAACGATACGCCCTCGGTGCTCCTGGAGCATTTTACCGCAGCGGACCGTGCAGCGAATATTCCGGAATTCGTGAATATACAAGCGGGGCAATTTGCCGAGATCAGGCAGGAATTCGCGGACTACTACACGCACTACCGGGCAGGTGTTTTTTACGAGCGGCGTCATAAGTATGTCCAGGCCATCGAGGAGCTCCAGAAGGCTCTTAGCGAGAGAGCGGATCACGTTGAGTCACTGTATTTATTGTCATCGTGTCTGGCACGAACCGGCCGGGAGAAGCAGGCTATACCTTACGGACTCAAAGCTGCTGAGCTTGTGCCAAAAAGCCCCACTATCAATGGCTTGTTGGGGGCGTTGTTCAGCAGCACAGGCCAGTACGGCCAGGCTCTGGTGTACCTCGAAGCCGCTTATGCCACAACTCCGGGAGATGTGGCGGTCGCAAGCAATCTGGCATGGGTTCTGGCTACTTCCCCTGAAGCGAAGCATCGCAATGGTGTACGAGCAGTGCGCCTGGCTGAGTGGGCGTGTAAGGCTACGACGTACAAGTCGCCTCCATTGCTGGCTACACTTTCGGCCGCCTATGCTGAAGCAGGTCAATTCGAGCAAGCAATCAGCAGCACGCTAAAGGCTATAGGGATTGTACAAAAGAATCCCAATGCCTCTACTACGACACTTGAGTCCCGATTAGAGCTTTATAAGGCGGGTAAGCCTTATCGCGAGCCGGT
>CAZYMD010000297.1:0-3389 GCA_964649005.1 uncultured Pirellulales bacterium | reverse complement strand
GATAATCCGCATTGGGATCACCTATGACATTACCGAGCCCGTCAACAGTACCATCCGCCGTTTTACAGGCAAGCTCAGCCTTGCCATCACTATCAAGATCGTAAACCATAAACTGCGTATAGTGTGCGCCAGCCCGGATATTTATTCCTAAATCAATCCTCCACATCAAGGCGCCATTCAGTCTATAGGCATCAATAAATACGTTGCCGGTGTATCCGTTGGTTGCATTATCCTTCGAATTGGATGGATCCCATTTTAGTACAATCTCATACTGGCCATCACCATCGAGGTCCCCAACGCTGCAATCATTCGCACTATATGTATATGTGACTCCATCAGGTGTGGTCCCGCCGGATGGCGCCTGAAGAGGAATTGAGATGTATTGTTTTACAGATGCATTTGCCTGTAGTGTAAAAGGTGCACTTGCCCCCTGCTCGATACCATTGCGAACAGGCCGAACGAAATAGGAATTTGTCTGGCCCAGGTCAACAGCGTTATCAATCCAGTTCGTGCTTTGCGTAATGAGTTGATCGTTCAGCTTGACCGGGCTTGCTCCACCGGTGGAACGATATAGGTTGAAAGCGATGTCGTTCGAATCGGTTCCAAGCATACGCCATCCGACATAGATCTTTCCATCGCCCTGATTGATCGCGACCATCGCACGACCGAGCTTCTCCATATACCGCTGTGCGTGTATCGAACCGGTTAAAAGCAGTACCATGCCGAGCACAATCCCGATAGCTGGTGTTGTTTTCTGCTTCATAACACGATTAATCATTAAGGTTTAGATTAAAGAATGTGTAAGGACATTGGCTTATCGAATTATGCTGTATTTTCCTACTTCATTCAAATGTGATAGTCCGGTCTCAGATTTTCCCCAGATGGGGATAAGGCGAACCCGAGGATGTGAAGCTTTACCATAATCACAAAAGAGAAAAAACAGAAAGTAAATCGCTCACAATTACCCAGACCGCGACCAATGGCGATGCTCTAAATCCACGACACGAAGACCTTCGACTTTTTGCCGCCGTGTCAACATTCGATTGTTACAGACTATACGTCCGTTGATTAGGGAATTGTATCTGGGTCGTAGAGGGCATCCTCCATCAAAGACTCATCCTGCATCCACATAGCTGCAAACACCGCAAAGTCCATGAAGTCCACCTTACAATCGTCATTGAAATCATACGACGGAGCGGTATAGCCATTGGGATTGTTCTTGGCCGCTTCGCAACTGTCGGTGTACACATTGATTACCATCTGGTCAGAGTCTTCGTTCTGCGCCGCATCTTTAGCGTAGAGTTCCAGTGTGTACTGGCCAGTTGCAGTCAGGGTTGCTGTAGTCGCTGCAGCCAACATGTTGGCTATATTAACGGTGGTGGCGTCAGGCAATGAGACCACAGACCACGTCGTGGCGGTCACGTCACCAGTCACATCAGTAACCGTTCCATTCAAACTGACTGTTGTTGCACCATCCTTCAGCCATGTTACTATACTCTCACCTGCATCCACAACAGGTGCGGATGTAACAGTCCGGAACGACCATGTTTTGCCCAGAATCAAATTGTTGACATCGTTCTCACTGGCGGCTCCGAGGCTTTCATCCACCGCCCAGTAATAGAAGGCGTCTTTCTGCACCCCACCTGCCGGTGTGTAGCTGCCTGTTTCGTCTACCTGTCCGTCGGCGGGATTCGTGTCGGAGCTAATGAAGATAGTCTGGACGAGCGGATCGCCCCACCAGCCGGCGCCACTTGGGGGACTAAGAGGATTATATGGAGGGCTAAGCCAGAGATAATGCCCTGTAATCGCCTGATTGGTAACGTTCGGATCGCACGGATCCACACCTGTATTCCAGCTAAAAACCACGTCGAGCGGAACATTTACCGCTCCATTAGCCGGATTCGGATTGGTAGATGCACCTAAACTTGCGTTCGGCAAAGTCAGAGTTGGCGCTATGAACGTTTCGTGCTCTTTCGAAGCGATCTCGCCCTCATTATTGGTGCCAATAAAGATAAATGTCACCAGACCGTTCGTATCCGAGCCGAGAAAGTCCGCGAGGGGAAGATCCGTTGGATTCGAGCTGAACCTGACAGGATACGCATCGCCGACGGCGGGAACGGTAATCGTTCCCAACAATGTCACCATGGTGGTGTCGAGGGCAGAGTTGCCGAGAGTGGCCGAGAGCATACCTGGGGCGGTATTGTACGTAACCGTACCTTCATCCCACAAATCACCGTCTCCATCCATCAATCCATAGACTTCCACTGTTTTTGCCGAACCCTTAAGATAGGTTGCCTCAAATGTCAATATAGCGTCGCTCATATCCCCTGCTACCTCACTAAGGTCAAACCTGATGTAACCGGTTTTAGAGCGTGTATCAGCTAATTGTCGGAACGCCCTTATCCTTACTTCTGCGCCCGTGTTCGTATTCGGGCTTTGTTGGCTGTCGTTTGAAAGATACGCGTCAGCCCCATTGCCGTTTTCAGTCGTGATCGTCAGTGCCAAAGCTCCACTTGCTATACTTAGCAGCATGGCAAGAGCAATTGAACAGATTAGTGTCTTATACATGTCTGTATCCTCCATTTCAAAAAAGTGGATATGCGCAGATTCTAACGTCTACATGAAATAATCACTTGAAAAACCGCTCCCGTTCCGTATTCTCCTCCCTTCTGCCATGACTGAGTGGCATGGCAAAAAAAGGCTTATGGCAAAACAAAAGAGCCTTTGTCAAACAATGTTACCACGCGTCTTTCTGGTATAGCCTGAATGCCCTGGCTCATTGCCGCTCTGATGCGGTTGAAGACTTGCTAATCGATCCAGGCTAAACCAAACCGATTGAGCGTTTCAGCATCGCCAGAAATTTCAATCTATATTAAGCCCAAAACTCGCTGGTGTCAAGAGTTTTTCTCCTGACTTGGGATTCTGTGTCTGTGCAGATATTCGGGCATTGCCTTCGGTCTCATACTATGCATTGGATAGTGTATGCCCCTGCCATTGCCGCGCAGGTAGGAATGCAGACTGCTTCGATGAGTTCCTGGATCCCTGCCTTCGCAGGGATGACAGAGTCGCCGTCATAGGCCGGAATCCGCACTTGCCAGGATATTTTCACACACACTGGATTCCAAACAACCGACGCGTTAGCGGGATGAAACAGAAACGGTTCCATCCTCAGCAACTTTGAATACCCTGTCATATCCACTGGGATCGAATTTATCGCCCGCCGGGATTACGTCGTAGCTTATGTTATTCGCAAGGCATCTCGCTATCTCGACGATAGCGGGCGTGAGCACTTGCTTATATGTAAGCCCATAATCGTTCTTGCGGTCGAGCGGGTATATATGCGTACCCCAGGTGAACATTTGCCAGACGGTCGGCAGCGTGTAGCCATA
>CAZYMD010000296.1:0-3413 GCA_964649005.1 uncultured Pirellulales bacterium | reverse complement strand
GCAAGCCACATACGCCAGATGCATATAGAGATACTTCGTCAGAAGCCGGATACACCGGAGCACACAATACGTGCGAGACTGTCGGAGGCTGTTTCGGAAGGCTTGCTGGATAGACTCGGTGATGGATTCTACGATGTCTATGCCGAAGATGAAAACATGACGTCGGTGGTTTCTTACCCGAACCGTTGCCAGCTCTTCGGTGATAGCAGGTACAGAGGGAATTGCGACGGGCGGCTTATCAAGGACCTTATTCTGCGGTATGGTGCACATAGAGTTGCTGACCCGATGGAAGGCTCAGGCACGAGCAGAGATGTTGTTGCGGGCCTCAACAAGTACAACAACAGGGGCATTAGTTACTGGGGCGGTGACCTTCGGCAAGGTTTCGACCTGACCAAACAAAACTTGCCGGGAAGGTTTGATTTTGTCTGGATACATCCACCGTATTGGAACATCGTGCAGTACAGAAGTGGCGTAAATGACCTGAGCAACTGTGAGAGTTATGAGCGTTTTCGGGAGATGCTGATGGTCTGCTTGAAGCGGTGCTATGATGCACTGGAAATGGGCGGCAGGCTTGCAGTTCTGATTGGGGATGTTCGTCGACGTGGCCAGTACACGCCCATTGTCAAAGATGTCTTGAACTTCCCGCACGGTGAAGTACAGAGCATCATCATAAAGTTGCAGCACAACTGCACGAGCGACCACAAGCGGTACGGCAAGATGGAAGATGTGCCGATTAAGCACGAGTATTGTGTTGTGTTTAAGAAGGTTGACGACTCTGCTATCGAAAAACATAAAAGCACAGCGGCTATTTCCCAATTGAGGTGATTACAGTGAAGCTCCCCGACCAAAGGTCGGGGCTTCTTAAAAGGAAGATTATTTTTTATGGCATTCATCTCCGACTAAAAGTCGGAGCATTCTGCCAGCTTTTTCGTAAACTTCCTTTTTGACAAGACGAGAAATACTATATTCTATTGACTGGTGCTTAAAGATGACTCAAGGCAGCGTGTACATCGCGGTCTTTTATTTAGCCCAAGGGCAATACATTTCTGTAGGCCAACTGGGCAGGTTATGGTTTCAATCAGGGATTTACTTTTATGTCGGGAGTGCTCAGCGGAACTGGAGTGCACGTCTGGCACGGCACAGTCGAAAGGACAAACCACTGCGCTGGCACATCGACTACCTGTCAGTCAGAGCTGACATGATGGGGGCGATTATGGTGCCGGGCAAGCGCACACGGGAGTGCGAGCTGGCTCAAGAGCTGAGCCAAATATACAAGCTGGCTGTGCCAGGCTTTGGCTCTTCTGATTGCAGATGCGGGGGGCACTTGTTCTACGCGGTGGCGCTATAGGCTGGGGCGGGAACTCTCATCACCTGACGAGCGAGTGGGCCATGTGCGTTAGGAGCCACTTCCGCCGAATTTGTCCTTACTTATGGCGGTTCGTTTCTCCGGACGAACCGCCATAAGAGTGGTTCAACTGGAGGCGATGCAAGTGAGCAAGAACAATCCACAGAGTCCTGGCCGTGATATGGCCGGCGAAGTTGTGAGCGGTGCAGTCGGTAACTTCCTTATGGGCGAGTCCTTCTGCGATGTCAGGTGCCGGCACGGCCACAAAACGAGGCTTTTCAACATCGGCAGAGACCATTTTATTGCTTGCGATAGCTGCCGTACGTTCATGCACGTGGGCTCCAATTTGATGAGCAGCTGGCGGCAGGAAAGTGATTCCGTTTGGCGCAGGAACAAAGAGAGTGTGGAAGGATACGAGTTGGTTGGATAGGCATGGGGGATGTTGTCCTGTTTGACTGGCGCCACCGTGTCGCAGCTTCGCTGCGATAGATTGAAGGCCCCTCTGCGGTGCCTCCAATCGGGAATTTTCACCGCGCAATCTTGCCAATTTAAGGCTTTCGGCAAGATTATTCTGGCCAAGGCCTTGGCCATTATCTATTGGCTTGCCGAAACCCATAAAAGGCAAGCTCGCTAATGGCGAAAATTCAAAAATGACCATCCGTTCAATGAGTTGCTCTCTGTGCACATCAATTCGTGAAGATATTGCTGCGAAGCTCTGGCACTCCGCCTTTTCGCCGAGTTTGCCGAAAAGGCGGAGGTGTCTGTAATGACATATGAAATCTTTTATATCGAGGATGGTGCCGAAGTGGCGCCGCCTGCATGGGATAAACCAGGTAGTAGATACGGTACGATTCCGGATTTGCCGGATGAGGAGTTGGCAGGTGTGGATGAGCTTGAAAGGATGGTCTATAGGCAGGAGTGGGGCCCGATTCTGGCTTTACCTGTGAAGGGCAGCAAGAGTGGATTCCGTAGGAGCGTTGATGAAGATGGCAGGGTTGACTTCGGTGCATTTGCAACTGTTGACTTTGAGAGATACTCGGGTAAGTTCGACAAGGCTCGGTACAAGGCTGACAAGCTCAAGGAGGAGCTGAGGAACCTGGTAATCATGGTTCAGATTATCAACGAAAGGATTCCCGGCAGGACCAAGTACAAAATCCTAAAGCTAGTACGAGAGGGTGTTATCGATGCGGACGACATCCAGGATTGGGACACGTGGCAACTCGCACTACACTACCTTCGAGCATTGCATCTTAAGCAGGATATTCAGGATTTGCAGGAGCGCAGCAGAAAGAAGAAGGACAAAAAACTCCAGGCCTGGCTAAAGGCTTAGCCTCGGCAGATTCGGTTCTTTTTTTATTCATTTTCATTTCATTTTATGGAGGTGATGCGTGATGTAGGTGGTACATTTTGAGGGTGTTGAAAGGACGTGGAAAGTCTGTGGAAAGGGCGGGGAAAGGTTCAGGCTTGGGTGCGTTGTAGTGCCTGCGGCACTATGGTGGACTTCCGCTTCGCTCCAGTCCCCCGTCCGGGGCCGCTGCGCGTCCCCGGAAAAAGAAAAGCAGAGATCGAAGAGATATTCAGAGTAAATTGAGGGTGAGTAATAGGTGCGTGTAACGGGCGTTTGAGGCATGGTTTGGGGTCTGTGGGAATCGGGGGCGTGGTGAGTCCCAGAAGTGTAGCATTAATAAGGAATTAGGTGGTGGAAAAGTGTTGGGAATCAGTAGGGATGTTGTAGTAAATGCACAGAAAAGTGAAACCCACAGAGCGCCCAGATTAACAATTGAGCAGGTGCAGATGGGATGTCGTGCCCCGGTAGAAAAGGTGGAAGGGGCACAGCGAGATGACGGCTCAGGCATTGATATTGCGGTCATGCCTGATCAGTGAGAGCACCCGCTGCAGGGTGAGATGGTCGGGTATGTGTCGGAAATATGCGTTGAAAGGGGTGTGTCGGACTTTGGATAAGGCGGAGTCTGAGAAGGTCTTTGTTTAGAAGGACTTAAGAAGAAGAAAGAAGGTCGGAGTACGGGGAAATATGTGGGAATCCGAGGCGGAGTCGGAGGCTGACAAA
>CAZYMD010000295.1:1612-3422 GCA_964649005.1 uncultured Pirellulales bacterium | reverse complement strand
TCGATCAAGCCTGAAACGCTGCCCGCCAATCCTGAAGCGTTGCAAAAATTGAAAGGAAAATTGGCTTCATTGGCGTTGCCTGTACCTGAGAGTCGAAGCTCGGCGCTTGAATCGAATATTTCAGGTAAAACCTTCGATTTCGCATCGAACGAAAAAAGCCTTGAGAGCGCAAACTTCGAATTTGGCAAAGGCGTTTGTCAACTGACCTTGAACACAAAACAAGGCGCTTACAAAATCAACTTCGGCGCAGGCAAATGGGAGCAAGGCGAAACAACAAAATATGGTCCTTATCTCGTGTCAAGAGCCCAGGGAAACAGAGTGGGATTGCCACCATTCAAGGTGGCGGCAAGCTATACCTGGAAAGACGAAACAACATTGGAATTAACACTTCGATATATCGAAAGCCCACACACCGAAACCATCAAGTGCAGCTTCAAGGGCGATGAAGTTTCTGTCGAGGTCGAGGATTCTTTTAATAAGGCAAACAGAACATACAAAGGGACACTGAGAAAATAATCGGATAACCCACCCCATCCGGATCGGAATACTTCTCTCCATCTTGTAAGTGCTAATTGCGAGCGAGAGGAGTCGAACCTCCACATCCCTAAGGACACAAGGACCTAAACCTTGCGCGTCTGCCAATTCCGCCACGCTCGCGGCGACTATTCTATTTACCCGCTCGCGGGCCGAATTTCAATCAAAATCCGGCCCTGAAAGAGCGACATTTCATCTTTGAATCACGCCTCCTACACAGTACGATAGTGAAATACGCAAATGAGCATACGCAAATGTCAGCTACACATAGGAGTATTGGCCAAATGAATAAGCTTTGTGCAGCATTCATCATATCTCTTGTTTCCGGATTCCCGACACTCTGCTGTGCCGCCGATGACTCGAACCGGCAGGTCATACCCGCCAAATCGCAGCAAAAAGACGTCGATTCGGAAACCATGAGCCGCATCTACGAGCAGGTGAGAACTCCGTTCAAATACGGCGTCATACTCAAAGGAGAAGGCGGCAAAAAGCTCGACTGCCCCAGCGTTTTTCGTCATGGGGATAAGTGGTACATGACATACATCATCTTCGATGGCGCCGGCTATGAAACGTTCCTTGCCCAAAGCAGCGACCTGCTCAACTGGGAGCGGCTTGGTAAAATTATGAGCTTTACGCCAGGCCGATGGGACGCAATGCAAACCGCGGGCTATATCGCCCTTCAGGATTACACATGGGGCGGCTCCTACGAGCTGCAGAAATACGATGGCAAGTACTGGCTGTCCTACATAGGCGGGGCTCTCAAGGGATACGAAACCGATCCGCTCTCGATCGGTATTGCCTGGACGGACGATCCAACCAGGCCGATCGAATGGACCAGGCTGGATGAGCCTGTTCTGTCGAGGGATCAGCCGGATGCCAGATACTTCGAAACACTGACGCAATACAAAAGCAATATCATCTACAACAAAAACAAGACGCTCGGCTATCCCTTCGTGATGTTCTATAACGGCAAACCACCCAGAAGCCACGAACGCATTGGCATGGCCGTCTCGAAAGATATGAAGCACTGGCTTCGGTATGGCGCCGAGCCCGTAGTCGACAATGGCAAGGGCATCTCAGGCGACCCCCAGATCACGCGCATTGGCGACGTCTGGGTCATGTTCTACTTCGGCGCCTTCTGGCGTCCCAATGCATTCGATACGTTCGCATGCTCGTACGATCTGGTTCACTGGACCAAGTGGACGGGCCCCGACCTGATCGAACCATCGGAACCGTGGGACAAAACCTTCGCACACAAACCCTGGATCGTCAAACA
>CAZYMD010000295.1:0-1512 GCA_964649005.1 uncultured Pirellulales bacterium | reverse complement strand
CGGGCAGAATATCCACCTTCATATTCTTCATAGTCATCGGCCCGATCTGCAATTCGGGTAATGTATATCGCCTGCACCAATGCCAGCCGAATTGAAACGATGGGTGCAGGGCCTTGCCGCCTCCGCGAGCCTGCACGCCGCCGGCCACACGCCGCCACACATCCTGGCGCAGTATCAGGCCTGGCTTGGCGCCGCCGGTGTCGAATTCGACACGAACGCTATTCGGCCCCAACGAGATATCAGTCATTATGCGCGTTTGGTTATTGACCTCTTCGAGCACAAAGGGATGACTGACCCACTGGGATGGATCATTGGGCTCGAACGCATCGAATGGGCTGAACGTTGCTTGCCTCTGCACATTATCAAACACGACGTACTTAAACTTGCTGATCATGTCCAGACCTAACAACATAATCTTATGCTTATAAACAGGCACCCCAAGAATTCTCAATTGCCAGTGTCGCTGCTCATACCAGCAAGCCGGATTCTCAATCGTAATAGGCCCTATCTTCATTGAAGGAATCTCGCAGTATCCCTGAGCGCAGCCAGTCCCCGAATGTTCTCCCAATGGAAACACGGCCAGATCACACTGCCGCACTATTAGGTCATCGACATATACCGTATCCGAATAGCCCGTATCTAACAGCGCTATACATTTGTGGCCCCCAGGCATCTCAACTTCGACGAAAGGCTGACTGAACATGCGAAAATAGAAATTTCGATATTTTGCGGAAAACGTACGACTTGCGCCCATCTGCCCGCCAATCCTGGTCGTCTTCCACTCGATGACATGTATAGTCTCCGGCTCATTGCCATCCGCAGGTCGGTGTTCCACAGTAACCTCAAAAGGCCCATTATTCGGATCGATACGCCTAACGCCCGGATCTTTCAGCACGCTGGACGCGTTGACGGGCTTGTAGCTGCACCCCGACACAAGACAAAGGCATACAATCAAAAGGAACAGCAAATTTCGACAGTATAAATACACACTATCCTCCGGGCACACACTCTTCTGCGGTTAGGCTACGAACACACTGGGCATTATTCATAACTCGGAGCTTTTGTCAACGCTTCCGCAAATCAATCCCCCCGAGTGTCACCGCTCCTGCGCTTCTTCTCCCAGGTTCAACTCCACTCCTACCGACATCAACTGTGGCAACGCTACGTTCGTTCGTTGCAACTGCTCGCCCTTGTATTGATAGATCGAGAAACGTGAATGCTTCAACTGCTCTTTATCCACGATCTCTTTGCAGTTGAGAATGACCACATAGCCTGCATCTTTCAGAATCGTTCGATCCTGGCCGAGCGAAACTGACTGACCACCCCGCGTCGTTGATGAGCTGGCTTGTGCGTTTGCCCTTATCGATTCTTCAGTCATACTCAAACCAGGCTCCCAAAACCGCCAGCAATCCGACATCGAGAACAGATTAACTTCGCCGCGACCAGACAAGCTCGGGACAAATGACAATCCCACACCAAAGAATCGCTCCGATGAAGGCAGAAAAACCGCCG
>CAZYMD010000294.1:0-3433 GCA_964649005.1 uncultured Pirellulales bacterium | reverse complement strand
AAACCGCCGCTGCAGCGACAAGATAGCGAAGCTTAAATATCCTTGGTCTGCTCTGTCGCCCAGCGAGTCTGGCCAGCTTCTTCATACGCTTTGGGCTAAGTACTGGGTCCGGCTCCTGCCCAACGGTATCGCAGGCCACTTTAACAGCCATGCGCATATCAGCTAATCGTTCGCGAAGTTCATCATCGTTCTGCAAATAAGCCACCAGTTCAGCCTTTGACGCCTCATCGAGATCGTCGAAGATCAACGCGGCCAATAATTTTTCAGCTTGTTCGCGATGCATATCCAACTCCTAACCCGGTTCTGGGACGGAAAGGTCATTCTTATGTGCTCTAACAAAACATCCTGGTTTCCGCTTTCGCGGGAATGACAAAATGTTTAAGGCACGTTTTATTAGAGTAGTTTGACGTAATGCACAAAGTCTCATCTATACAACCCCAGCTTTCCGCAGGCGTTGGGCCAGTTCTGCCAGGCCCTGATTAAGTCGATAGTTCACCAGAGAAACCGAAACACCGACCACCTCTGCCACCTCTCGCAACGACATTCCCTGGATAATTTTCAGCAGAACTACCTGTCGCTTTTGCTCGTCGAGCTGTGCCAGTTCTTGCAATGCTGCCTGCCTTGCCTCTCGACGAAGCACTTCACCCAGAGCGTCCAGCTCATCTGAAGCTTGTTCTACTGGCGGTATTGTATGTTCGCAACCAGTCTCCGATGTCTGTTTTCGCCTGGATCTACGACGCAGCAGGTCAACTGTCTGGTTGTGAGCTACACGGAACAGCCAGGTTGTGAGATGCTTGATGCTGCCCGAACCATATTTAGCGACCTGGCGGTGCAGCCGGACGAAGACTTCCTGAACGATGTCCTCTGCCTCGTGATCGGTTTGGCCAAGCGTCTGGCCAACATAGCGCAACAGCGAGCTTTGGTAACTCGTTACGACAGCCATTAAATCACCTGCATCCGGCGGCGCTATGCTCGCACGAGCTGTTGTTGAAGGACTCTTTGTACCTGTCTGTTCATTCATCTGGCCGGCTCTTGTGTTCACTATAGAAATAGACGATGGATCCGAGCCAATTTGCAAGGTCAATTTGAAGCTTTTTCAGCCTTTTTGTCAAAATGTCTATGTGGCCAAATAATTACTTATGGTTGCCCTGCGGACGAAGGATAGACCAATATAGTACACGCGAAGCCAAACTTTGTCCTATTACTATTGTGGCGGTAGCTGAAAAATGAGTTGTGAACGTCAATGGAAGCATGTTCTGCTAACCGTATAACCGACCTGAAAGTAAGAGCCGGGAGACCCATGATTTTATGAGACGTGTTCACAATGCCGGCGCGCTGGTTGCCCTTTCGGCCCGCAATTCCCATTGAATCAAGCGGATTAATGTACTGTTTCATTAGGAGACTCGGCAATTCCAGATTGCCAGAGAAGATCGTGTCTATTATCTTAGCTTGATACGGCCCAGAGATGAGTTTTCGTATGCAACGAATTAATTAGAAGAGCTTGCATACGATATAAATCAAGACGGCGGAGCGCCAAATGTTATCATGCAAAGCCAGGAATAGGAGTAAAACCGGACCGGGCCGATCATATGCAAGACCGGTTACAAACCACTGCCACGGGGTCAATCTGTGCGATGCGGATCGCGCATTTACCGTTGAGACAGGCCTGGCAGGCGATTTAGACAACATCGACTGCTGGGGCTTAATGCGTTCCACCCTGTAAGGATCTCCGGTAGATGGCGTTTCTGTTGTAGAGTTAGTGTCACGAGATGTTTGCGCTAATGCGCGCTCTATGCCATTAAGCATGTCTGATCGGCCGGCGACTTCGGGAGCAGGTGTATCTGTGTTCGCTTCTTTCTGCTCAAGTACGGTGAGTTCTGTTTCTTCAGCCTTCGGCGGCACCACCTCAAAAGCAACCTCAACATCTAACAGTTCAGGTTCTAACGTAGCCTGTCCTGGGGTTTCGGTCAATAGTGCTCTTTCAATGGCAATATCAACCAGATACGGAGTCATGGCTTCGACTTCCTCTCTTTTGAAGAGCACCTTTGCTTCGTGCCGAAACTCGCGCAACACACCTTTTTCAGCAATTGTCCTGACCTCGTCTTCTGTCTTGTTTAACTTACGAGCAGCTTCCTGCATTGAATAGAATAGGGCGGACATAAACATTTCCTCTCGCAAAATGAACGGCCCGGCTTGTCACGGCGCAGTAACCGCACATCATTTCTGATTCCAGGCATTTTCCATTTATCTTCATAGGCGTTGTAACTGTACTGATACATTCATACCTATAGTGCTAAATGGACAGTCAACAACCACGGGTTGAAACCCGTGGCATGACCGCTTCGAGCTCCGCCCGTCCGCCTTCGGCGGATAACTTCATCTACGGGTTAAAACCCGTAGAATTGCGGAGGAAAATTAAAGGGACATGAGGAAGATGTTTCTTTCTTGTTAACTGTGAAGAAAAATATCAAACATGGTCGACAGGAATAGCAGTTACCTGAGGAACTTGTTGAATTCTGCAAAGAAGCTTGCGATCCTATACCGAGAACACTATTGTGAACATCGAAGCGGCGAACACAACTATTTGGACAGATGCTTAGTGTTCCCCACTTGCCGGCAGACTGGTGGTTCGTAGTGTCAGCCATTCTTACTAATCCCCCCTAAAATATCTTACTGGTTCTGCTGGTATGTTGGAAGCAGTGCGGAACCTAACGCGCGTCATAATGACCTGTATGGCTCTTGCGGCTCCGATAGTTAAACCACTGTATGGATGCACGAATCCACTTTCGAATGCTGGGAGCTCATAGGTTCCTGGGACGTTGGTAAGAACCAGAACTGCCACTATTTAAGGGCAGTGCCTGCCGTATGTGTCATTGGAGATGGAATACCCATTTTTTTGACCCGTATGTCTTGTCGAAACATTTGATAAGTGTGCAATAAATGCTGCAATCCCGCTCGAATTCGGCTGTCCGGTGGCTATTGAGACTATCTACAACTGATACTGGATCGTTTATGAGATCGAACAGCACGGAATTGTCCTGCAACTGGTTCACAAAAGTGGTGGCAAGGTTCGTTATGACAGACTTAGACCGGACACGAACCACTCCAGCTTGACAACCGGTACGCTTTCAGAGATGACGGTTGGTATTTATAGCCACATTGGGATTTACGATAAGCGGGTAGTGGTTGACAGACTGCCTTCGATGGATTTCCAGGATGCCCAGGCCGTTAAGACAGGTACGTGTGACGTAGCCGATAAAAATGACTTGCCATATACTTGCCAAGACCGCGCCCCAGAATGTCATTTGACGAACTTGAATGGGCACAAAAGCAGTTTTAGCAAGGACATGATGACATGCGGAAAAGCGGCCATAGAAACGCCGAAAACGGCGTTTCTGGGATGTAAAACGGAGAGGCCGGGATTCGAACCCGG
>CAZYMD010000293.1:0-3453 GCA_964649005.1 uncultured Pirellulales bacterium | reverse complement strand
TGCTTGAAAGCTTATCAATTCTATGACCATTTACACAGTTCTTTTCACACACTCTTGAATCTTTGTATTATACGCCTTCGCATATTCTCAGTTAAATCCCAATCAGTGATCTCAGGCAAACTCGCCCCCTGTGTAATGTCGTTCTCCTCCATCTCGGCTAGCGTCTTAAGCTTTTCCATGACCTCCATCCACCCCTTTGCCGGGGACTTGGCATGACCTTCAAGACGTAGTTGTATGTCTTCCCACCGATCCTGAGTTATGTTGCACCCATGCAATGCGCTCTTGAGTTTTTCCATCGGCCCTTCGATGTCTGCTCCTCTGAATAGTTTCGCTTTGATCTCTCCTTCAGATTTTCTGGCCAGATCGTTGCACACATCTTCAAGTAGATCACCGCGTTTAGTATGCTCTTCTATCCATGCGCCCCACGCACGATCAAACTCCGCCTTAGCCTTGTTGTGCTTCTCTATATCTCCCTTCAACTGGGCTATATTCTTCTGTAGTGTCGCTGCCTGAGTGTGCAGTTCCTTCAGCTTTTCCAGCTTCTTTTTTGACTCTTGCGCTTCTTCCTGGGCCTTTGAGTATTCTGCAGAATGCCTTCCGTCCTCGGAACTCCAGTCACCAATATCTTTCTCAATATCAGTTTGGCTACTGTGCCATTCACTATTAATCGTCTCCAGCTTGTGTTTCGTCTGGGCGACAAGGTTTTGTGTTTTCGAATAGATATGTTCGATCGAGGCTTTCTGTGGAAGATCCTCCTCCACGGAGATGTCTCTTGGCAGAGAGTTTAGTATTCGAATGACACCTGCCAGCGAATCGGTAGCCTCTCTCAAATCTGCGCGGATCGATGCAATTTGCTCCTTTTCTGCAAGTCTCAGAGGGTGTTCGTTTAGCGCGGTCGCAAGCTCAGGAGTTACCTGCGTCAACGTCTTTCTAACGGAATCAGCTTGTCTGTTCATCGAGGCCAACCGTGTCTCCGTACCTCTGAGTTGTTTCAGTTTCGTGTTATGCTCGCACAAGACTGAATAGACATTTCTCATCTCCTGCCGTTTGTTTTCTATTGTGTGATTGCACTCATCAAGCTTCTCTCTGATAGGTTGCTCAATGAATCTCTGCAGTTCTTGTATTCTTGTTCCCACTCCTGAGAGTTGCTTCTGGCTATATGCTTGTATGGGCAATATCTTCCGCAGTTCATCCGGATCTATCTCTTGATATTCCCCTTCATCTATTGACAGAGTGAGTCTGCTATCTGCGGTGTTCAAGCATACGATGTGCCGTACACTGTTCTTGAGCCAATGTACTTTGATCGTACCTCTACAATCAGTCACAGTCTCAATGATGTGTTTTCTTTTCAGATTAAACTCATCGTACGACGTATCAGCTACAGGCTGGTCTTGCATAGCATGGCGAATATACTCCAGCACCGTCGTCTTCCCTGTACCTCTGCCCCCTATGAGAGCATTGTATTGTGGATTCAAATCCAGATCGATAGGTCCAAGGAACTTGCTATCAGAGACTTCGATCTTGTGTATGTACATCTGCGGAAGCTTGGGCTGCTCTTGGGTAACTCTTGATGCTCTTGCCAAACACGCCTGCCTCAATGCTTCTGCTGTTGGAGCGGCAATCTTGACCCAAGTACTTCTCTTGCCTAAATCAGTGAAATCGTCACGTCGTAAGTCAGTCGTCTGAAAAACGGCAATTGCTTTATACCCATATTCCCGCGCTTTCCCATTTAGCACAGACATCTTGTTGTGTTCACTCAGATCATGTTCTATGTATCCCCCAACACATGGCATCCGTGCGTATTCTTTGTAGAAACCATGCCTCAGCAGTGTGAGGTAACTTCCATCTTTCCCAACATGTGGGAGGATTATAAATTTACCCTGTAATGCACCACTCGAATATGTGTTGAGACTATTTTCAAGGTCCTCAAAGCTCTTGAAATCTATCTGTTTCACTATAGGACCTGATTGTTCTTCATCAGGGTGTGTGTTCCCTATATTGAGGGCTTCTAAGAGTAACGAATGCATGGTTGGATCTGCGTGAGCGTCCAGAAGAATAATAGCTTGACATAATCGCTGGATATTGACTTCTATTCCCGGAAATACTATAGGATCCTGATCTTGCGGGTGAGGCACAATACTATCCCACGATGGAACACCTGAGACATCAGGTCTTTCTTGGGCAGCCACCTGGAAATACTTGACGAAGCAAACATCATTATGATCTGTGATACCAACAGCCTGAATCCCTAATTCTCTGCATTTTGCGATAAACTTGCGCGAGTAATCCAATCGGCCTTCTGGAGACACGGGCTTACATCCCGTCCAATTCAAATCTCTTGGACTATGGATTTGGAAATCGGTTCGGTAGAAATGTGCGCCTTGATCTCTGTCTACACTCATTCTACAGCTCTCCTAATCGAGACAAGCAACAGCCCCCGATTCCTGAACATGCACAGGGATTCTTTTTGCCTACCTCATTCGCCCCAGCCCTCGCCACTGTTTCCGCTCTCATCTTTCCGCCCTTCTCCCCCCAGTTTTCGAAAAGCATCGCCAATACGACACAAAACCCGCAGCCGGTAAATACAAACGCCCGCGACAAACACTAAATCAACCTTACAATTCTACCTCCATCTCACCCCACTTCAAACACTTTTCTTCAAGAACCTCCCACGACCATCTGAACACACACAACGGCTCGCATTCAGCACAACCCTGTCATCCCCGCATGCCTGAAGCGGGGACCCAGAAAAATATCCCCCCTTTTTAAGATCCTGTCAATCTCCTCAGGTCTCAGGTCATCATCCGAAAACAGCCAGGGTCGGCCTTATCCGTGGTGCGCAGCAACACAGTACTCGCTCAAGGAACCGTCCAGATGCTCGCATCGAAACGGGACCTGAAATGCCGAACACCCGGCCGACCGCTATTCTTATTTTGAAATCTTGTACATCTTGCCTTTCCTGGACCATGTACTCAACTTGATTGTGTATTGATCCAGGATGAATCCTGTCATTGTCTTCTCTGGCGTTGGCTACATGGTCCCCATGTAGCAGTGATCGAAGTGCAGGGGTATCACAGATGCTTGCATCGAGAATAGCCCACACTGAGAATCACATCAGAACCCACAGGCCTCAACGCCGTCAATCCTCTTCATCTTGTTAATCATGTAAATCCTGTCAAAAAATAGATTCTTCTTGACTTTCGCCTCTCAGTTTTGTATAATACCTACCTAACATAGAACATGACCGTAACATATCGAATCCCCTACAACCGAATAGTCATTACAAAATAGCAACTAATAAATCGCTGATTCTCGCTCATGCCAATCTTAACCAATATGTCGAAGATCCCGATCCATCGAGGGTCTTATCAACCTAACTTTCTCGGTGTCCTCTGCGAACTCTGTGGCTTAGACTATGATCAAAATCGGCTCTTTTTCAACGCTCGAAAAATG
>CAZYMD010000292.1:0-3526 GCA_964649005.1 uncultured Pirellulales bacterium | reverse complement strand
TTGCGGACTCATTCGAGCTGCCTGCGGTGGTCGAGCCAAACCAGATCGTAACCGTCTCTGCCGAGGTTGCAGGCAGGATCGAACGGATAGTCCCCAAAGAAGGTGACCTGGTACGCGCCGGACAATTGCTGATTCAGCTCAATACAGATATGGTGCTGCCGGAGTTCGCCAGCGCCAAGGCGCAGGTGGCGCGAGACGAGATCGAGTACAAACGCATGGCGGACCTGGTGGATATCGAAGCCACCAGCCAGAGCGATCTGGATAACGCGACCACCCAGTTAACCGTCAGCAAGGCAAAGTTAGAAGAGGTTCGCGCCAGGCTGGACCGCACGAAAATCATGGCCCCGGCCGCCGGAGTATTGAACGACCTTCCCGTCGAGCAAGGCGAATACGTCCAGCCCGGCACGCCTGTAGCGGAGTTAGTGGACACCAGTTCGGTCAAGGTGGCCGTCGATGTGCCGGAGCTTGATATTTCGTTTCTGTCTACCGGCCGGATGGTGGAGGTATTGGTCGATAATAAGGGTAAGCGTAAGTCCCTCACGTTCACGGGACCGATTACGTTCATCAGCGAACTGGCCGATTCACGAACCCGCTCCACTCGGATTGAGATCACGCTGGAGAATAAGGATCGGCTCCTGCGAAGCGGGCAAATCGTATACGCACAGCTCGTGCGCCGGATACTAAAGGACGCAATCATGGTCCCGCTTCTATCCGTAATCCCCATGGAGAACAGCAAGGCGGTATATGTGGTCAATTCATCGAAGGCTCAGCGGCATGACGTGGAACTCGGCATTATGAAAGTCGATCGCGTTCAGATCATCAGCGGCCTCTCGCCAGGTGACCGGTTGATCACGGCCGGCCACAGGTTCCTCGCGCCGGGGCAGAAGGTGAGCGTCGTATCGGAGAATAAGTAGTCGCCATGCTGATCACCGACCTTTCCATTCGCAACCGAACCACTGTCGCCATCCTCGGCCTAATCATCATCCTGATGGGCGGATACAGCTACATGTCGCTGCCCCGAGAGGCGTTTCCCGATATCCCCATCCCTCACATCATGGTCACCACGATTTACGAGGGCGTCTCTCCCGAAGACATCGAGACATCCGTGACGATGAAGATCGAAAAGGAGCTTAACGGCATCCGAGGCGTCAAGGAAATTCGTTCGAGCAGCGCCGAAGGCATGTCGATGATCGACGTTGAGTTCATGCCCGACGTGGCGACCGAGGTGGCTCTCCAACGAGTTCGGGACCGCGTGGACCTGGCCAAGGGCGAGCTCCCCATAGACACCGAGGAACCCGTGATCAAGGAGATCAACTTCGCGGAGTTTCCGATCATGCTGATCAGCATCTCCGGCGACGTCTCTCCAGTCCAGCTTAAGGAAATCGCCGACGAACTGCAGGATGCGCTCGAAACAATCCGCGGCGTGCTCAAGGTCGACGTCCTCGGAGCCCTGGAGCCTGAAATCAGGCTGGAGTTCGATCCCGAGCGTCTGGCTACGTACAATCTGATGATCCCGGAGATTCTCGCCCTGATTCCCTCCGAGAACGTGAACATCTCCGCAGGCGGGCCGGAGACCGAAGGGACAAAATTCAACGTTCGCATCC
This sequence comes from uncultured Pirellulales bacterium, assembly GCA_964649005.1. GTDB lineage: Bacteria > Planctomycetota > Phycisphaerae > Sedimentisphaerales > Anaerobacaceae > CAZGMJ01. The sequence goes on along the minus strand of CAZYMD010000292.1, from coordinate 1,922 downwards.
CCGCCGAACTGGTCACTGCCGAAGACGTCGATCACCTGCTGCTGACAGTCCGCGATGGCAAGCCCATTTATCTCTCGGACGTTGCGAACGTGCGTGCCACTTTCAAAGACCGAACCAGCTATTCCCGGCTCGACGGCGCCGCAAATGTCACGCTCAGCATCCAAAAGCGCGTCGGCGCCAACGTGGTCCACGTCTCCGACTACATCAAAACCGCTCTCGACAAAGCGCAAGAGCAGGTTCACGGCGCAGTGAAGTTCGACATTACCTTCGACATGTCGAAGTATATCCGCAACATGGTCGCCGATCTGGAGAACAACATTCTCTCGGCCCTGATCCTGGTGACAGGAGTCCTCCTGCTCTTCCTCGGCTGGCGTCCAAGCACGATCGTAGCGATGATTATCCCCCTGAGCATGCTCATCACGTTCTTCATGATTCAAATGCTCGGCTACACGCTGAACATGGTCGTGCTCTTCAGCCTCGTGCTGGTCCTGGGCATGCTCGTTGACAATGCAATCGTCATCGTGGAGAACATCTACCGTCACCTGCAGCTCGGTTACTCAAAGTTAGAAGCCGCAAGGCTCGGAGCGAGCGAGGTGGCCTGGCCCGTGATAACTTCCACCTTCACAACGGTCGGCGCCTTTCTGCCACTGATGTTCTGGCCCGGAATTATGGGCGACTTCATGAAGTACCTTCCGATCACCCTGTCACTCGGACTCCTTGCATCGCTTTTCGTGGGACTCGTGTTCAACCCCGTGATCTGCTCGGTCTGGGCCGCCCAGTCACACAAGCCAAGGCAGACGAACCACTGGTTCCTGAATGCTTACAGTCGATTTCAGCGGCTGGGACTTGCTCACCCGGTCATAACACTGTTCCTGGCCATGTGTCTGCTGGTGGGCATCGGAATGCTGTATGGCAAAATCGGCAAGGGCACGGAGTTCTTCCCGGAGGGAGACCCCGAACGGGCAATCGTAGACGTACGCTGCCCGCAGGGAACCAATATTCACGAGACCAACCGCATAGCGCACATGATCGAGCAGCGCCTCAAACCTTACAGCCAGTGGCTCGAACATGTAGTGACAAACGTCGGATCATCCAGCGGCGGAACGGACATCATGGCCAGCGCTGGTGGCCCACACCTTGCCAACATCTCGCTTATCTTTTACGACTTCGCCGAGCGTGAGCGGCCTTCCACGGAGGTCATCACAGAGATTCGTCACGCCATCGCCGATATAGCAGGCGCCGAGATCAAAGTGGAGAAAGAGGAGGAAGGCCCCCCTACCGGCGCACCGGTTACCGTGCGCATCACAGGAGAGGACTTCAAGACACTCGAGCGTCTCAGTAAAGAGGCCCGTCGTAAAATCGCAAACGTGCCAAACATCGTAAACCTTCGCAGCGACCTCGAGGCCACCAGGCCTGAACTGGCGTTCACAGTTAACCGCCGGGTCGCCATGCTGCTCGGTGTCAATACAGCCACCATCGGCAACTTCCTGAAAATGGCCGTCTTCGGAACCAAAGTCGGGACGTACCGTCAGTACAATGACGAGTACGATATCACCGTGCGGCTCCCGCTTGCGGACCGCGCCACCATCGACGATCTTAACGCGCTACAGATCCCAAACACCTCCGGGCAGGCCGTTCCGCTCAGCTCCCTCGGCCATTTCGACTACCGAGGCGGATTCGGCACGATCAATCGAGTCAACCAGAAGCGAGTGGTAACCTTGACAGCGGACGCCGAAGGGCGTCTCGGCTCCGAAGTGCTCGCTGACGTGCAGCAACAACTGTCAGAGATAGAGCTAACGATGGGCTACGAGCTTCGCTACGCCGGGGAAAAGGAAACGGAAGACGAATCGAAAGCCTTCCTGAGCAAGGCTTTCGGAATTGCCCTGCTACTCGTCACACTCGTACTCGTGATCCAGTTCAAT
>CAZYMD010000291.1:0-3725 GCA_964649005.1 uncultured Pirellulales bacterium | reverse complement strand
TTACAGCCTATCAGAAGGTATAGACTCGAATAGATTATTCACCAAGCCCTAATTATGAAAAATAATTTAAAAAATATTTACATCGCTATTTTACCTTCTCGATGCACTCGATGTTCTCTCTGTGGCAATTTCACTTCTTTTATCAGTTTATGTATTCCTCGATGGCTATATTAAAGCGCATAGAAAAGGCGCGCCGAACGCTAATCCGACGCACCTTGAATTCAATTCAAAGGCCGTTCTTGCCGAACAATCTCTTATCTGTTTACAACAGCCGCCTGAGTCGCCGCTAACCTCGCAATCGGCACTCTGAACGGCGAACACGAAACATAATCCATATCCACCCGATGGCCCGCCGCAGATGCCACCTTTGCCATGAAAGCAGCACTAAACTTCTCACGTTTGCCCTGCATAATTCGTCTCCTAAATCTTACATCAATCTTACATCGATAAAGGCGACGAATCCACCTTAGCTACTGGTCTATTTTGGGGGAGTATTATAATATTCGCTCCAAAAATCATTGCCTTCACCAACTAATCCGTCCCAACCCTTGAACATTGCCCCCTATCCCCGAATCTCCAATTTGAAGGCCATAAGAAACCACTACAAGATACTCAAGCCTCAACGCTTGAAATCTTAATCCTTATTATTGTGGCGATTCCAGGCGTTGACCATTCCCGCTACTCCTGAATTATTCCATTCTATGGCCGTAAGAAAACGCCAAATACTCACACTTTAACACCTGGAACCTTTTCCATCATCAGCTTAACCACGCAGACCTTGACCATTGCCGGCAGCCCACGGAATTGCTCAATCTTAAGGTAGCTTAGAACCACCGCCTCCGCCATCCGCTTGCCCGTGCGCCTCTGATGGATATAAATCGCCTTTTCCTTCAATCCTGAACTCCATATCCTGCATGTCTTTGTAATGCTTCTCAAGCCGATTCACCAGCTAATACGCCCCAAACCTTGACCATTGCCGGCAGTTCACGGAATTGCTCCATCTTAAGGTCGCTTAGAACCACCGACGGCCACCCATTTTCCACTGCCCCATTCTCGATTTGCGAGCCAAAACTTGCCAATAACTGCTTTTTAATCGTTGACAGACGGGATGTGGACTCATATACTCTGTAACTTTGATTGTCTATCTGGGGTTTGTTAGTACGACGATACACGCGAATAACGGTGCTGTCCGATAGCTTCGGGGGCATGACAGTACGCAATATTACTAAAAAAGGAGACATTTAGAATGGCAGAAAAAAGGGTGTATTTCTTCGGCGGCGGAAAGGCCGAGGGCAACGCGAAAATGAAGCAGCTTCTGGGCGGCAAAGGGGCCAACCTTGCAGAGATGACGAATCTCGGCGTGCCCGTCCCACCCGGCTTCACGATCGCCACAAATGTTTGCAGTGAATATTATTCTTCCGGCGGAAAATGGCCCAAGGATCTCGATGAGGAAATCGAAAAGAACCTCGCAAAGCTGGAAAAAGCCATGAACGCCAAGCTCGGCGATCCCAACAAACCGCTACTCGTAAGCGTCCGTAGCGGAGCAGCCGTATCGATGCCTGGAATGATGGATACTGTCTTGAATCTGGGTCTCAACGATGAGGTTATTGAGGGGATCATTGCGAAAACGAAGAATCCTCGGTTTGCCTATGACATTTACAGGCGGTTTATCGATATGTTCGGTGACGTTGTGATGGGGTGTCACCATGAGTATTTCGAGGCGAAGATCGATGCGGCGAAGAAGAAGGCCGGGGTTGAAGTTGACAGTGAACTGAACGCTGAGCAATTGAAGGGTGTGGTTGCAGAGTATAAGAGCGTTTACAAGAAGCATGTCGGTAAGATGTTTCCGCAGGATGGGAAGACTCAGTTGACGCACGCCATTAATGCGGTGTTCAGCTCGTGGATGATTGATCGGGCGGTGAAGTACCGTCAGTTGAACAATATCACGGGGCTGTTGGGGACTGCTGTGAACGTTCAGGCGATGGTGTTCGGGAATATGGGCAGCGACTGCGGCACGGGTGTTTGCTTTACTCGGAATCCGAGCACGGGGGCAAAGGAATTCTATGGCGAGTTTCTTATGAACGCTCAGGGCGAGGATGTTGTTGCGGGTATAAGGACTCCGATCGAGCTGAAGAAGCTGGCCAAGGTAATGCCGTCGGCTTACGGGCAGTTGACCAAGCTGATGAATCGTCTTGAGAAGCATTACAAAGATATGCAGGATATGGAATTCACGATTCAGGAGAAGAAGCTTTATATCCTTCAGACTCGAACTGGCAAGCGGACGGCGGCAGCGGCGGTTAGGACTGCTGTCGATATGGTTGGTGAGCGGTTGATCCCGAAGAAAGAGGCAGTGATGCGGGTTACGCCGGAGCAGATAGATCGGCTTTTGCATCCCAGCTTCGATCCGAAGGCCAAGCGCAGTGTTATCGCCAAGGGTCTTCCGGCATCGCCTGGGGCTGCGGTCGGGCAAGTGGTGTTCGACGCCGCGACGGCAGAGGCATGGCGGGATAAGAAAAAGAAGGTGATTCTGGTCAGGATTGAGACCAGCCCTGAAGATATCGGTGGTATGGATGCTGCGCAGGGCATTCTGACAGCGCGCGGTGGTATGACCAGTCATGCGGCGGTGGTTGCACGCGGGATGGGCAAGTGCTGCGTTGCCGGTGTTAGTGATTTGAATATAGATTATAAGAGCAAGAAGCTGAAAGCAGGTAAGGTTTCTCTGAAAGAGGGCGACTGGATCAGCCTTGACGGCACGAGCGGCGAGGTCATGAACGGTCAGCTTGCTACGGTCGAGCCGAAGATGAGCGGTGACTTCGGTCGGTTTATGAAGATATGCGACCAGGTTCGGCGGCTTGGTGTTCGAACGAATGCTGACACGCCGGAAGACGCCAAGCGGGCGAGAGATTTCGGGGCCGAGGGGATCGGGCTTTGCAGGACCGAGCATATGTTCTTCGAGGGCGAGAGAATCTGGGCTGTTCGTCAGATGATTTTGGCGGCTGATGATTACGCTACGATGCTTGTTGCGGTCGAAGCAGCCGGGACGGATAAGGATAAGAAGGCTATAGAGAAGGAATACGCGACGGCCAAGAAGCAGTTCGAGGGCGCGCTCAAGACGCTGCTACCTTATCAGCGGAGCGATTTCGAGGGTATCTTCAAGGCGATGGCCGGGCTGCCTGTTACGATTCGTTTGCTGGATCCGCCTTTGCATGAGTTCCTGCCTCAGGATGCAGCCAATCAGGCTGAGATGGCCAAGCGGCTGAAGGTTAAGCCTGCTGAGGTTAAGGCTAAGGTTGAGCAGTTGCACGAGTTCAATCCTATGCTTGGGCATCGCGGGTGCCGGCTGGCTGTGACTTATCCGGCGATCTACCGGATGCAGACTCGGGCGATTATCGAGGCGGCTTTGAAGGTTAAGAAGTCGGGTAAGAAGGTTTTGCCTGAGATTATGATTCCTTTGGCGGGCGCTCTTAGCGAACTGAAGTTAGTTAAGGATGATGTCGTTGATGAGATCAATGCGGTGCTGAAGGAGAAGAAGGCCCGGCTGGAGTATATGGTTGGGACGATGATCGAGGTGCCGAGAGCGGCTTTGACGGCGGATGAGATTGCGACTGAGGCTCAGTTCTTTAGCTTCGGGACGAATGATCTGACGCAGATGACGATGGGCTTTTCGCGTGATGATGCGGGTAAGTTCCTTGGCGAGTACGTTCGCAAGGGGATTTATGCGGCCG
>CAZYMD010000290.1:0-3727 GCA_964649005.1 uncultured Pirellulales bacterium | reverse complement strand
TCAGTACACTCTCGTACGCCTCAATATCCCGCGCATTCGGATCCGCCTGTCCGTAGCCCGCAAATCCGCCTTTGATAGCAACATTGTTGATCAAATGAAATGTTGCATACCTGTCTCCCGTTCCATTAGGCTCCGCTGTGCTTCTGTCAGGCTTATACACCCCCTGAGCCACCCGAATCTCAGCAGGTTTCTCGACGGATTCCGCATCCGCCAGCGCATCCTGCAGGAAATTATAAGCATTCACCCAGCTCGACCCATCATTCGCCCCCGGCGCATCGACATCGACATAAATAACCCGATCCGCAAACCCATTAACTGCTACTGCAAGTACGATAGTAATGATCGATAATACCATTCCACGCTTCATTGTTTTCTCCTTTCGCATTTCGTCTCTCACGAAATTCCTCTAATCACTATATCAATATAATGCCAAAACCTCCGGCGTTCACTTTGCGGTAAAAAGCCGGGCGTCACGAAGAGGCGTCAGCGGGCGATACGGGCTCGGCGCGCAAACAAAGAGACTTAGTGGGGCAGGCGGATATGAATATGGGTATGACTTATGATAGCTGCACAATATATGATGAAGAACCTGCTTTGCCTGCCCTTCAACTCAATTCCATAATGATAATACCACAAAGGGCAACATTTAGCAAGAATATTTCGTGCCTCTCGGTGCGGCATTTGCCGATCTCGTTGTTTTGGCTGTTCTCCCTGCACTGAGTAACACACACGATAAAACGCCGCTGGTATTATTACAGAATCACATCGCCCAAAACCGAGCTTGCCGCATGAGGGTGGCTCGGTATAATAATTGCAGCTTAAAGTGAATGGCCGCCAATTGGAGGAGACTTCACTATCGAACCGGTGAATAATCCTGCCTGGCGCAGGTTATAGTGACCGAAGGTTTATTCGATAGAGCTAAAGAAATGCTGAAATGATACTTATTCGATTCAAAGGAGACTATCGTGAGAAAAGACAAAGCAATGATCGCAGCCGCATGTCTGTGTATAGCGTTTGCAGGAGTAATTATGGCCTATGCAGCCGAGCAGGACAAAACCAGCAAGGAATTTCGGGACCAGTTCGTTAAAAACTTCCAGCGAACCGGACTCAACACCACTCCAGGCGATGCAATGATGCTGAGAATCCTCGTCGAGAGTTCAGGAGCTAAGCGAGGCGTGGAAGTGGGTTCCGCCTCGGGCTTCGGCGCAATTAACATGGGAATCGCCTTCGAAAGAACGGGCGGGCATCTCTATACACTCGACATCGACCCGGGCATGGTGGCGAAAACGCGCGCGAATCTCGAAAAGGTCGGGCTTGAAAATGTTGTCACGTGTATACAAGGTGACGCCCTGAAGACGCTGCCTGAACTGGAAGGTGAGTTTGACTTCGTTTTTATAGATGCTCTCAAGCAGGACTACTTCAAGTACTTCAAGCTGATCGAGCCCAAGCTCAAAAAAGGCGCCGTGGTTGTCGGCGACAATGTAATCAGGAGCGAGCGGGCGATGAAAGATTTCCTCGACTACATGCAGAACAGCCCCGACTACGACACCGTCATCATCAGGGCCTCGATGGAAAAAGGCGATGGCATGTCAATCAGCTATAAAATTAAATAATGTATTTCTATCATATAGGAAATCGTAGATAACAAAAAGAATTGATAGAGTTTTTTGATCGTACGACAGAGCCATCTGCTGTTCCTGTTTTTCAACGGCAGAAAAAAGTTTGAAAAGGAGCATTGAAATGAGGCCTTTACTATCCGTCGCGCTCACATTATCAATCGTAGCCACAATATCCCTATGCTGCTGTGCGTCCGAGAGCGGCCCACCAAAAATCAAGGGCTGGAAGCTCCTCTGGAATGACGAATTCAATAAAGACGGCCTGCCCGATCCGAACAAATGGAGTTACGAGCAGGGATTCATACGCAACCGCGAGAAACAATACTACACAAAAGAACGCTCTGAAAACGCACGTATAGAAAACGGTAACCTGATCATCGAATCGCGCAAGGAGAAGTACAAAAACGCTGATTATACTTCCGCCAGCATAAGAACTCGTGGGAAGGCTGAGTGGGTTTGCGGCCGGATTGAAGTCCGCGCCAAACTGCCGACAGGCAAAGGCATGTGGCCCGCAATCTGGATGCTTGGCAACAATCCGGAAAATCGCCGCTGGCCTGCATGTGGTGAGATTGACATAATGGAAAACGTCGGCTTCGATCCCGACACAATCCACGCCAACATCCACACAGGGAAATACAATCACGTCAAGGGCACGAACAAGGGATCGAAAATCAAGATCGAAAAACCATGGGATAGTTTTCACGTTTATGCAATTGAGTGGTTCCCCGACCATATGGACTTCTTCCTGGACAAAAAGAAGTACTTCACATTTGAAAACGAAGGCACAGGCAACGACGTCTGGCCTTATGACAAGCCGCACTACCTGATCCTCAACGCCGCGATAGGCGGCTCATGGGGCGGACAAAAAGGAATCGACGATTCGATCTTCCCGCAGAAGTACTACATCGACTACGTAAGGGTCTACAAAAAGCTCGACTGACCCGCCATGCGAGCAATTACATATAGAAAATCTCGGTTTAGAATATAGGTTGCGAGTGACATGGACCAGTCGCCCTCCATCATAATACGTAGGATTTTTATTCTATCGACCGTGTATATACTGCTCTGCCTTCTCCCCGCTTCCTTCGGAGTACTCCTATCCTATACTGCCCAGCCCGGCGGAATCACGCAATCTAATGCCTTCATCGCCCCTTTTCTCGGCCCCTGGAGCCAGACACTACCGCCCAATTCGCATCCCACAAGCGTGTGGTCACCAAAATACACCCTGTTCACCCACTGCCTGACGTTGGTGCTCGCACTTTCCATCGTCGGCTCTTACCTCGCTTTTAGGAGCTGGCTGAGGTGCACCTCAACCGTCGTGGCTGTTCTTGTGCTTATAGTTTGGACGCTCGCCGGCCTAATGAAGGTGGTATCTCAATTACATTGATCTGCCCGGCGTAGCGGGTGCGAATCTATGGCTAATGCGTGAGGCAAGTACCAATCGGGCATTAGAAGCCAAACCAGCAGATCAAGCGGATTATTTTGCTCTGCTCGTCTGCAAGCTGTCGCCCATCCGCGTATTGACTACCATCCCCCCGGCCTGTTTCACTGTCAAGTCCTGGTTTAAAGTTGTCACTTTTCAGTTTCATATTCAATCTTGTTTAAGCTAAAGCTGTCCGACTGAGCGGAGCGAAGGAGGGCGGCATTACGCCGCCAGATGTACATCCATCGGACATCGGTAACCGAGAGACTGGCCGGGACGATGATAGTTATAAAGCATTACTGCCTCACGAACCAACCTGCGAACATCACTCTTGCTACGAAAACGACCGCCAAGGCCATACTTTTGTTTAAGAATACCATTGAGACGCTCAGCCTAACTGTTCTCATAGCAATGATTCTACTCGGTCATACTGATACGCAAACCATGACTCCTAAGCTTCGCAATGTAAGCACTGCAACAGTACTGGCTGCCCCGCATGCCTGAAGCGGGGACCCGGAAATCAAGTCTCAGGAACCCAACATCCTCCGAATAGAACCGACACCCGCGCATTCAGCCGGAATTTATCCTGAACCTCATTTACTGTCATCTCGACTGGAGGCCGAAGGCCGTAACGGAGAGATATCCCCCTCCGAATGACAAACCACCTACGCATCCAGCACAACCCCTG
>CAZYMD010000289.1:0-3792 GCA_964649005.1 uncultured Pirellulales bacterium | reverse complement strand
TTGTATCATAGTTATAATATCCTGAGTAGTTCTCAGGTCTCTGATCTTCAGCCGAGGTATCATAACATAGTATACCTCTGAACAAATCACCTACATCAACTATACCTTCGATAGGCAATTCGCCTCTAAGATACGCACTATCAGCCACAAGATCAACTTTACCGCTAAATTCCATCTCTACCAGCGCACACTTCCCAGCGCAAGTGATTGTCAACAACACACCAAGAGTAGCAAGCCAGATCCACCTGGTCATAATATCCTCCGATCCTGGTTTTGATTATACCTCACATAGAAGGCTAAATCAAGCATTTTCAAGATCAGAGCGAAAGCCGATCAGGTCTCAGGATAAATTCATGGCTTTCGAAATTCTCTACTTCAGTGAGCTATTCCATATTCTCTTTATCGTCTCTTCCTGAGAGTATCCGATTGGGCAGGCGGGGCTTTTGGTGTTGGCTCGGTAGCTGCCTCGTGTTTCGTTGGGACATGAGATCATACGGCTGACGGGCATTTGTAAGTGGCCGTTGGGATCGGTTTTCTTGATCCAGTTGTAGGCGTATTCGAGCCACTGGTTTCTGTAGGCCTCATCCTGGAGGGAAAACCATGAGATTTCATCCCATCCCCATACGAAAATGGACTTGAGGTCTGCTACGTTGGCGTTTCTGCTCCTGCCGTAGTTGTCGAGTTCGACCAGATAGGGCAGGCTGTCGCATCGCCAGCCGCTGGGCGAGATACATCCTTTGCTTTTCCTGAACATGGCATCCAGATGGCCCACCTCCAATATACCCTGGTGAGGCTTGTCGGGAACCTCTTTGATGCGTAATGGGAACGAGTTGAAATCCAGCAGGCTGACGCCGTCGACGATCATGCCCCAGGTCGGTACGTGGGCATCGAGCAGGACAATGTGACGACGCGCATGGGTCTTGGCGTAGGCACGGATTCTCTTGAGCAGCTTCGACCACTGGATCAGGCCTTTGTCAGCGGCGCCGATGAGACCGACCTGGCCAAGGTGCAGGGCTTCGCATCCTATATCGATGTATGATCCCGCCAGATATAAGAACCACATCTGCGTTTCCAGTTGGGTGATATCGGGTACGCCGCTGCGGCCCCAGCGTCGGGCGTTTCTGCCATTGGGATTCAGCATGGCCTGGCATGAAAACGTTCGATCTTCAACGGGCAGGCCGAACTCCTCGAAGACCCAGGCGGGGATTTTCACGTTATCGACGTCGCTACTTATCATCTCGAACAGGCAACCCTGGAAGATGACGTCGGGATCGGAGGCATGGACACGGTCTATTATAGATTTCGCATCGGACCAGAATTCAGGCTCGTTCAATCGACTCTCGCCTCCCCATCGGTAGATCGCACGGCCTATGAACTTGGCTCCCATGTTTCGGATCATGCGAATGTCGTCTTCTCTGTAGGAATATTCTGCGCGGCCGCGTTCTGCTACGCCTGTGACCAGGAAAAAAGCCATAGTCACGGAGCGATCCAGGTAATTCTCCAGGACCTCTCGCGAGATGGTCCCGTCGAAATGATAGTCGAGCTTTTTTACTGCCGGGGTGGCGCCGCCTGCAATTGCCAGTTGAGCATTCAAAGAAACAGGCTGGCCGGCCTTGACCTGGACGGTGGCTGTTTTGTCTCCATATCGAACGTTGCATGGGCCTGTATTTTTGCTGTGGATTGTAGCGGTCTGGAGTTTTCCATTCTTCCACTGCATATCAACCTGATATCCACCTCGCGCACATAATCCAGTGACGGAGCCATCTCGCCATCCGGCAGGCAACGCAGGCAGCAAACTGATTTCATCGGCATGGCTCTGGATCAGTGACTCGGCAACACCGGCAGTGAATCCGAAAGTGGCGTCAGACTGATTGGAGCCCCGGTTGTGCAGATTGTTGGCTAGTGCGCCTCGCATAAATCCGTTCATAAACTCGGCCACCTTGTCACCCCGTTCCAAACGAGCCCACATGGAAATGTACCAGGCGGAGATCCAGCCTCCGCGCGCGCGGCGAGAGTTCACCCACTTGAATATGGCATCCGCCAATAGCGGATCGCGCCGCATACGAATGGTGCTGCCCGGGAAGAAGGGAAAATTGATCGAGCAGTTATGGCCCTGGCCGCCCGGCTGCCAGTCTTCGATCCATTCCTGCAACGTGCCTCGTTTGCTGATCTGGTATGGCGGGAGTTTGGCTAAGACGTCCTGCAGTTGGGCACGCAGTTTTTCATCCACGCCCAGAATTTTGCTCGCCTCGATGCATTGGGGGAAAAGCTCTCTTAAAATTGCGACATCCATAGTCGGAGCGGGTGACAGAAAGGCCAGATTGCCGTCGCTGTCGAGATACCCATGCTCAGGTGACATCGAGAAGGGAGTCACCAGCCAGCCATGCGTGGGATGCTCGATCAGCAGGTCCAGGAAGAATTGGGCGGAGCCTTTGATTATGGGGTAGTATTCCTTGAGAAAGGCTTTATCACCGGTGTATTCGTAGTGCTGCCAGATGTTGAGGGTGAGCCAGGCGCCACCCATGGGCCACATGCCATATCTGGCGGCGTCGACGGGGGCGGTTCCTCGCCAGAGGTCGATGTTGTGGTGCGTGACCCATCCGCCGCAATCGTAGTATACTTTGGCGGTTTTGGCACCGGTAACGGAGACATCCTTGAGCATGTCAAACAAAGGCTGGTGACATTCGGACAGGTTGCAGACCTCTGTGGGCCAGTAGTTCATCTCGGTGTTGATGTTGATTGTGTACTTGCTGCCCCAGTTAGGAAGCACATCCTGGTTCCAGATTCCCTGGAGATTCGCAGGCTGGCCTCCCGCCCGGCTGCTTGAAGCGAGGATGTACCTACCGAATTGAAAGCACAGGGCTTCCAGATCGGCATCGTAGGCACCTGCGCGCATCGACTTGAGCCGCTCGTCTGTAGGCTTATCGTTCATCGAGTTATCACCGACCTTCAGGTGCACCCGGCCCATGAGTTTGTTAAAGTCGGCCACATGTCGTTGACGCAACGTGGCATAGTCTTTCCCCTCAACGCCGGCAAGACTCTTCTCGCACACAGCCGCAGGAATGCCGCTAATGTCCTTGTAGTTGACATGACTGGTGCCAATGGAAACGACAAACGTCACAGCATTAGCCCCTTCGATGCGCACCTTGTCACCCACAGCTTCGGAACGTCCGCCTTCGGTTTGAGCCTTTAGAACTGTTTGAAAGCGTATGCCTTTGCCTTTGACCTGTGCTATCAGCCAGTTTTCCCCCATCGGGCCTTTCCAGCAGCCGTCCATGACCAATGTGCCTGACTTTGCGATCGCACTATCCAGGTAGGGGCTTTGGAACTGGGCGTTGACATTGATTCGAGCTGGCTTGTCCGCGCTCACTCGCACAACCATTACACGATCCGGGTAAGAGATAAAGACCTCGCGCGTGTAGAGAGTGGCACCTGCACGATAGCTGACGGTGGTGATCCCTGTCTCCATGTCCAGCTCCCTGCGGTAATCTTTAACCTGGTCCACGCCTTCGAAGGAGAGCAGCAGGTCACCAATGGGCTGATACGCCTGTTGGGCGGTGGGGATGCCATAAAAATGCTCGTCGGCCATCTTTTCGGCTTCCTGAAATTTCCCTGCGAAAACCAGATCGCGAATCTGTGAGAAATACTTACCTGCATTGGGATCGTCGTAGTCGTGAGGACGGCCGGACCAGAAGCTCGATTCGTTAAGCGCGATGCGCTCCTGCTGAATGCCACCAAAAACCATCGCGGCCATAATGCCGTTGCCTATCGGCATCGCATCGAGCCACTCGA
>CAZYMD010000288.1:0-3807 GCA_964649005.1 uncultured Pirellulales bacterium | reverse complement strand
CTATTGCCCGGTTTTCTCGGCGGTTCCTCTGTTACATTCCACCAGCATATAGTTGCGTATCCGCTATCGACAAGAAGGAGAGTCCGACTGGGATGCAGGATCTCATCAAGACTCAACGGTGCGCCTGAGAACTCAGTGTTTGAGCCGCCCCACATAATGTTTTTGGAAACTCTGCAAACAGACTTGTTCACACCATAGTTACCACACAAAACATCATTTTCCAGCAAAGGCTCATCAATCCGGCGGGAGGGGCACCATAATACCGAGATACCACGTGGATTTAATTTTGAATATTCCGTCGTATAATTGAACCACCATCGACCGGGAGAATCATACGCTGTGGTCCCCGCAAAACCATCCGCCGGGGGAGAGGTTGAAAAGATATCCACAAAGCCAGGAGGCAGGCTTCCACTTGTATTATCGTACAGCTTTATACCGATAAGCAACTGCCTGATGTTGGAAGAGCATCTAACGTTTCGTGCCTGTTGTCTTGCAATTCGCAATAAAGGCATGGAAATTGCCAACAGTATCGCAATCAAAGCGATAACTACAAGCAATTCCATAAGTGTAAAAGCCGGTTTTTTCATTAACGAATATCATATACATCAGGCGGGTACAAATCAACAGCAGAGATGTACATCAAACATGTATGCGAAAGAGTGGTTTAATTGTATTTAGCAAAAACACGAATATTCGTACTTCAATCACGTCCTTTAGTATAGATGGACAAGCGTCCACCGCAGCCGCTCGCCCACTACTTTCAAGAGGGTTAATATTAATACCAAAGATCGCAATCTCCATAAGCGCAAGCCCGCATAAAATAAAAGATTTTCTCGTCGTCTAAGATAGTGCAATCGGGGGGAGTGTGACTTACAATACAAGGCGCCTCCACACCGCCATAAAACCAATCGAAAACACAGGCACCTGTTTCCGCAGCTTCACAACCCATAAGAGGAGCGTAGGCTGCATAAAACCCCATACACGTCGGCATGCATAATATTTCATCGCACACCTGGATAATCCTCGTACATTCGTAGCCCGACTTTCCTCTAATATTAACAAGTTCAAGATCACTAAGTTCGGCAATCTGTTCTTGAAACCAGACTGGATTCGTTGAGAGCACCAAGGCAATGCCATCGGGCCAGTCCATATCAAAAAAGTCAACAGAGACTCGATAGTAGAAATTATTGCCTGACAGATCAATAAGCCAGACGTACTTATCATCGATTCTGTCAAGCGTAACGAAGTGACCTACGCCTGGAATATGGAGGATTATCTCACAACCTGCAAGTGATTTCAGCGTCGTCAGATCGGTCTTGAGAGCGTAAGCATAAAGTCCGACAGCACGTGCAAGCTGCCTCATATCATATAGGTTCGTTTGGCCATCAGACTCGTTCACTACTGCCGTTAACATCTGGTCCGGAATTGATTTTTCCAGACGCCTGATGGCCAGTTTCATTGCGACCGTTGCGCAATTTTGAGTTGCAACTTCACGCGAGGCCTCGAAAGCCAGCTTCTCCGAGAGGAGCGAGTGAATATCAGCCGACTCGGAATATCGATATGTCAATGGTCGGGATCCCATCTCCGAGCTAAACTGAACAAGCGCTCCATCGATAAAAGTGACTTTGAAATCACCCTCTGAGGGCTGTTCCGCACTCACATTTTTGAAGTTCCAGAGGTCTCTTGATAACAGTCTGCCCGATGCCGATTCATACTGCTCTCTCAGTATTGTTTTCGGAATCCAATCGCCTGCAATTAATTGATAATCGGAATTGTAATGGAACGTCTGGGAACCATCGGGATTGATCGTTGTGGATGAGAGCAAGGCGTAGTCTTTTTTAGGATCCAAGACTGCAATCACCCTTAGTCCGTTGGCCAGTTCGATGGTTAGATGCAATTCAGTTCGGCCATCAATATATTTTTCGACGATGGTCGGGTTAGAGGCTGTGAGATTATCGTACGAATAAACACCAACGCCCCATGGGATCAATCCCGCGGTGAGAGTACTACTGACGCCATTAGGGATTATGGCTTTCGAATCTATAATGGCATTGTTGACGGGAAGAAGGTATGTAGTGTGTTTCCAGCCATCATAGGCGAAAATCTGCCTTGCGTTCCAGTCCATATTAAATTGTCTCGTCTTAATATTACCTTTCAGGTTAGGACTCGGCTGGATAGAATCAGTACGTGAATCCACGTTGATTTCGGTATAGCGCTTTTCTCCATCACAGCGTATAAGGATTGTTGATTTTGATATCTCTTCATTCGATAGGCGATATCTGATATTGAATGGGATTGCGTCAAGGCGCATCTTGCGCAACTCATCCGTCACTTCAGGTCTGTTTTCACCTCTGTTGTATGCTTCTATTCTTTCTTTGATTTGTTTTTTGATTTCATGTGGATCGGTTACTCTCGGCGCCCTGTATTTCTCGCGGGCGGCTTCGATCGTACCAGTGGAGATCCAGGCATTTCGGGGTGAATTCGTAATCTGCTCGAGAATACTCAGCGTCTCAGCTCTCTCAAGAATCTTGTCTGCAAAAGCAGTACCGCCAACGATAAACTGTGACAATAAGAAAATGCCAAATAAGGCGAGATGGCTGTCTTTCATAGATTCATCCTCCTCAAAAAAAACTTTATCTACTAACCATAGTGGCACCCATTCATCTACAGGCACTACACCACCTTATATAAGTAACCTGAGAAACGAAAATGCTGATTACTTTTCGACATTTTTTTCAAGGAAGGACAAAAAACCTTTAGCTGCTGGTTGATTGAAGGCTGTCTGCAAGTTTAAAACGAGGCTGGAAATTCCGGTTTATGGCCAGTAATGGAGCATATTGGAGATTGCGGTTAAAAATTTGAGGTCTCTATAGGCAATTAACAGGAAATGATTGGAAAGTATTAATATTTTGTCATTTCGAGCCAGAAGTCCGCAAACATTGCCAGATCCGTAAAGTTAATATAGGTATCGCTGTTCAGGTCGACTATTGCGCATGAATCCTCATCACCAGTTATAGTCCACAGCCAACAGTCCGCCATGTATGCACAATCACTCAATCCGACCGAATGATCGTTATCGAAGTCCCGCGTGGCAACGTTAAAGAAGGCCAATTCGTGAATCAGGAGTTCATCAGGCATATCTTGGGGATCCTGCCCCGGCCCAGGATGTTCGTAGTCGTAATAGATGAGACTCACCCTGCATGAACCTGATTTTATGGCAGTGTAGTCGATTACAAACCAATCGCCTGGAATCGCGCTGATATCTGAGTACAAATAAAATCCATTTCTTTTTATGTCAGATCCATCGGAAACAAGTGCACTGAAACTGCCAGCCTCGGGATAATGCGAACCTTCCCAATCAAGTGTTAGGTCATTGTAGTCACGGCCGGAAAGAACTCCATATCCACGAGAATCTCCTTCGATAAAGAGCCCACCATGCCATCTTCCACCTTCATTTGAGTCTAAAACAATTGCAAGCTTGGTTCCTACCATGACTTCCGGGTATTCGACCAAGGTTTCGGTGACGCTTATCGGCTCCAGGACAAGGTTCGGCTCGGATAGGTACACAGTTATCCCCATCTCTCCTAAGGCGGTAGAGCCAACCAGGAGCACAAGAATGAGTTGAAGAATATTTCTCATGGATTGTCTCCCGACAGACACTGATGCGCACAAAAACGGATAGAATGTAAGCAAGAGGGGAAAAAGGTATCTGATTGTGGTTGTAACACAATTCTCATCAAACCTCCCAAGCATATAGCTTGCGTACTTTCTACTATCATACAATTTAAGGGAAATATAGCCAAGCCA
>CAZYMD010000287.1:0-3833 GCA_964649005.1 uncultured Pirellulales bacterium | reverse complement strand
ACGCTCCATCACCGCCTCAAGCACTCGCCCCTTATCCAGAAGCATCCCATTAGAGTCCAACAGCTTGACCAACTCGCCGATCACCCCCTCCTTGTCCTTACTTTCCAGCGGTATCTTAATGCAACCAGGCTGCAGTATCTGTGTCAACAACATCTAAGAAAACGCCCCCAAAAACAACAGCCCCCCACAAGGAGCCAAACGACCCGCAATAAATACCCGATCCCCCCCAAAACCTCAACTGATTTTTCCCATTTAATAGGCATTATACCTACTCACCGAGTGTCCGTTATTCGTTTAGCACCTCACAGGCGATAAATCTGAGACGCTGCATATTCCAAGGATGAAAAATATGTGGGGATAATTCTGGATTGTAGCCAAAAACAGGCAGTATTCACAGGCCTTTGATGAGATTGTAAAATATTTCCTGAAAAATATTATATGGAATGAGAAAGGCTGATATAATAAACTATTCGGCATAGATAAAAATGTTTTTTTCTTGGAGTGGAGAAAGGCGAAATAATGAGATGAAAAATGGAAGCGTGTGCTGGGTCGAACGAGATAGTCGTTAATAATTCCTGTGTGTATTCAGAAATAAGTAGCTGTCCATAGTTACAGAGGAGATAACGAAGCAGAAGGAGAGTTCATCCATGTGTCCATATTGTGGAAAGAGACTGCGAAAAGATGTCTTTAGGTTAATAGTGATGCCCCAATGTAACCAAGAGGGAGTTGCTTAATCGATAGTTCGGAATAAAAAAGGAAAAGGATAATGTCAAACCCACGTCATTACTTATGTCCATACTGTAACCATCACGTTACCCTGCGGGAGGAAGGCGATGACTACATTCTAGACGAAAAGACTTTCATGATTCAAGAACCTGTCGAAGGACACAAATGCCTTGTATGGTATTATGTCGTTTGCCAAAATCCTGACTGTCGCAAGTTCAGCCTCAGCGTATTTCTTTATGACTACAAGATATACCAAGGGCGCTATATGCGAACAGCCTTCATTCGCAAATGGGATCTTGTACCGCCTTCAAAGGCCATGGTATTTCCTGATTATATCCCGAAAGCGATCTTGGACGATTACAACGAAGCCTGCATAATCGCTGATCTTAGCCCGAAGGCATCTGCTACCCTCGCTCGACGATGCTTACAGGGGATCCTACGAGACTTCTGGAAAGTGAAGCCTGGTAACCTTGCCAATGAGATCGACCAAATAAAAGAAAAGACCGACACTCTCACGTGGGAAGCAATTGATTCAGTGCGCAAAGTTGGGAACATCGGCGCTCACATGGAAAAGGATATCGACCTTATAATTGATGTCGATCCAAAAGAGGCTAAGCTGCTTCTCAACCTAATAGAAATCCTACTGAAAGAGTGGTATGTCATGCGCGAAGAGCGACGCAACCAGCTTATCCAGATCAAAGCGATAGCAGATCAGAAAGACGAAGCTAAGAAAGATGGTTCCCAACAAACAGGGGAAGAGGCTGTGGATGCAGCCTCAGATGATAGCCCCCCAGAACCGCCTGATTCACAATGAATAAGAAACTATGAACAAAGCATTCATAACCTCGGAAACAGAATAGTGAAAAAGCTACAATCCCTTGAACCGTACCCCAAAGACCGTTTGACCAGTAGTCAAACAATCACGTGAGGATTGGGAGAATTAAAGTTCCGCGGCTCTATTTATACCCGGCCGCTACTCCACCTACATCATCTTAAAACCAAACCCCCGGCCTGTTTCGACTTCATTCCCGCTACCTTCAAGATGCGCCTTCCAGTCGATCCGCCACCCAGACTTTGATGATCGACTGTCGAGGCACACCCAGTCTTCTCGCCTCCTTATCCAGCCGTTGGATCATCCACAGGGGGAAATCAACATTGACCCTCTTATGCTCCTGTTCGGGCCTTCTCGCCTTTGTCATATCAAGATACTTGGAGACATCCTCTCCGCTATCGAACCGCTTGTCTAATTCACGAGCCTTCATAAATGCCCCTTCTATCACAACTTCGTGAATCCCTTTCTTCTAATTTCTTCCTGTCATTATATCCATTCAACTTCTTATTTGAAATGCCCGTTTTTGGTCTTGGTCGATGTTGAAGACGCGCCTTGGCGGATTCAAGCAAAGAGTGCTGTGGCTCCGCAGAGAAGGCTCCATCATGAATCTAACTTCGGATGGGGGGTGCATGAAAATGAAATGATTGTATGTCGCTTGTCCTTTGAGATTGCTCAGGGCAGCATTTTCGCTGTTTCTGACGCATTGCCGCCGCTCTTTTGGTCTTTACAGAGCCCTGCCGAGCCGATAAAATCATCTCTCGCAATCCCGAACGAGTGTTCGGATTGTGTTGAATTTCGTTATATATTTGGCCGGGAAAGATGTACGAACAAACGAGAACAATTGAACTATACGACACAACTCTTCGTGATGGAATGCAGGCAGAAGGCGTCAGCTTCTCGCTCGAAGACAAGCTTGCTATCACCAAATGCCTCGATAATCTGGGTCTGACCTATATCGAGGGTGGCTACGCCGCTTCCAATGCAAAGGAAATGCAGTTCTTCCATGAAGCAGCGAAGATGGGGCTCAAGAACTCGAAAGTCGTCGCTTTCGGCAGCACCCGCCGGGCCGACCGCACCCCCGAGGAAGATGTCTCCCTCTCAGCAATACTAAAGTGCAAGATGCACGCCGCCACGCTGGTAGGCAAGAGCTGGGACCTGCATGTTACCGACGTTCTTGGCTGCTCGCTGGACGAGAACCTTAGAATCTGCTCCGACTCCGTGCGCTATCTCAAGCAAAAAGGCCTTGAGGTGATTTTCGACGCCGAGCACTTTTTTGATGGCTACAAGGCAAATCCCGAATACGCAATCAAGGTCCTGACCGCCGCCGCCGAGGGCGGAGCCGACAAGCTCGTCCTCTGCGAAACAAACGGAGGCTGCATCCCCAAAGATGTATTCGAGATAGCAAAGCAGGTCTGCGATCAGTTTGGCTCTCTAACCATCGGCATCCACACCCACAACGACACCGATTGCGCTACGGCTAATTCCTTGGCGGCGATTGAGGCCGGAGCCGCCCACGTCCAGGGCACAATCAACGGCCTCGGCGAGCGCTGTGGCAACGCCAATCTCTGCGTAATCATCCCCAACCTCACACTCAAGATGGGCTACAAGGTCATGAGCCCCGACAAGATCAAAACGCTAACGGAAGTCTCGCGTTTCGTCTACGAAGTAGGCAACCTCGCCCCCGTTATGAGCATGCCATACGTTGGCGACAGCGCCTTCGCTCACAAAGGAGGCCTGCACATCGACGCCCTTCGCAAGAGCAAGAAAACGTACGAGCATATTGCGCCGGGCCTCGTCGGCAACGAAAGGCGATTCTTGATTTCAGAGCTGAGCGGCAAATCCACCGTCCTCGCCGAGCTGGAAAAAGCCAAAATCGCCCAGGACAAGGACCTGGCGAAGAAGATACTGATGCGCGTCCAGGAGCTTGAAAGCGAAGGCTACCAGTTTGAAGTGGCCGATGGGAGTTTCGATCTTCTCGTCAAGAGGGTCATGGGCACTTACAAGCCGTTCTTCACACTGCACAAGTACCACGTCACTGTGGAAAAGCGCAACACCGGCGAGATAGTAACAGAAGCAACCGTCAAACTGGACGTTGGTGGGGAGACTGTGCACATGGTGGGCGAGGGCGATGGCCCCGTAAACGCTCTGGACGCCGCTCTCCGCAAAACGCTGGAGCACTTCTACCCCGGCATAAGAGAAGTCCACCTTATCGACTACAAGGTCCGCGTCGTCAACGCCAAAGCAGGCACCGCCGCCCGCGTCAGGGTAATCATCG
>CAZYMD010000286.1:0-3835 GCA_964649005.1 uncultured Pirellulales bacterium | reverse complement strand
GTAGGTGAACAGGTCGCCATCCGAGGCGGAGAATTCATCGGCGAGACAGACCATCGGGCCGTAGATCATTGCGTCGGGATCGGTTTCGGGGATAGTATTGCGGGCGACGTCGACCATTACTATCTCTCGTCTCAAGCGTTCGATCAACATTGGCGAGACGTTGCCACCGCCATTGCCTCGAACGTCTATGATGAGAGCTTTCTTGCGGATCTGCGGGTAGAAATATTTGACGAATTCATTGAGCCCGCGACGTCCCATGTCGGGGACGTGGATGTAGCCAACTTTTCCATCGGTGGCCTGGCTTACTTTGTCGATATTCGTTCGGACCCATTGGTAGTAGTACAGGTTCTCTTCGCTATCGGTTGGGATGACTATTATGTTTCGAGCGTTTTGTCCTGATGGTTCGGAGCTTAGTTTCAGGTTTACTTGTCGGCCCGCTTTGTTGATCAGCAGCTCATAGATGTCGTGCACCTGCGAGGTGGATTTGCCATCGACGGCGAGGATGTAGTCTCCATTGTTTACATCGACACCGATTTCGGTCAGGGGCGAGCGTGTGGCACTGTCCCAGTTCTGGCCTTGCAGGATTTTCTCGATTCTAAAATATCCCGACTGGGTGTCGCGTGCGAGTTCGGCTCCGAGCAGGCCCAGGTTTATTCTCGCGGGTTTGGGGGACTCGCCGCCACCTACGTATGTGTGGCCTGTGCTGAGTTCGCCGATCATTTCTCCGATGATGTAGGTCAGGTCTGCGCGGTGGTTGACGAATGAAACGAGCGGTTCGTATCGCTTGCGCATCGCTTGCCAATCGACGCCGTGCATGTTCGGGGCGTAGAAAAACTCGCGCATCTGACGCCAGCATTCGTTGAATATCTGGTTCCACTCGGCCCTTCGGTCCAGGCGGACTTCCATCTCCGACAGATTCAGGGTGTCCTTGATTTGCACTTTGCCCTTGGGCAGGTCTATAATGGCGTACCTGCCACCCGATGAAGTCAGCATTTTCTTTTTGTTGGCTGATATCTCGTAGCCGCCTATGTCACCGAGTTCGGTTTCTTTTTGATCTTTCAAGTCGTAGAGTAAGAGGGAGCCATTACGTTTGTAATAGAGAGAATCGCCAACGGAGCTAAGGTTGTAGTAGTTCGACGTGGATATAGGCAATACGGCGATCCTGTCTTTGATTCCTTCGATGTCTATCTTTACTGGTGGGTTGTCCTTTTGTTTTTTGGCCTTCTCTTTCGCTTCAGGTTCGGCGGGAGTTTCCTTCTTTGCTTCGTCGGCTTTGTCGTCCTTCTTTTTGGTTTTAGGTTTTTCTTCGATTTGGACCTCGTCGCTCTTTGGTTCGAAGGGAGATTTGGTCGATTTCGCAAGCGTTAAGAAATAGATGCGAGACATTTCTCTGTAGGCATGATTCCATTCGGTACTGCTGTAGATCGGGTTGAAATCACGGTTAGATACGAAGAATATGTATTTTCCATTAGAGCTGAACGTTGGATTCGATGAGGCGTACCATCCATCGGTTAGCTCATAGGACTTCTTTTTTCTGAGGTGGTAGATATATATCTTGCTCATGGGGTCTTTGTCGGGCTTTGTGTAGGCTATCCACCTGCTGTCGGGGGACCATGTGTAGTCGTGAAATTCCCATCGCTGCGACTTATCCACTTCGACGATCTTTCCACTGCCGACTCTCACGAAACGCAATCGCTGGCGTCTGTCGGCCCAGAGGATTTTCTTACTGTCGGGCGACCATTCGATGTTGTATTTGTACGTTTCAGCATCCTTTGTGAGCTGTCTGGCGGGGGCGCTGCCATCCTGGGGGACAATGTAAATCTCATCTTCGCCTGAGGCATCGGAAATGTACGCGATCCATCGTCCATCGGGCGACCATTTGGAGTTTCGTTCGTGGATGCCTGGTGAATTGGTGAGGTTGCGTATGGACCCATTCTTGGCCGGGACGGTGAAAACGTCGCCTCTGGCGCCGAAGAGTGCTCGCTTGCCATCAGGAGCGATTTCGTAGTTGCTAATGTTATTTGAGACGTTTACCAGATTTTCTCTGGCTTCGGGGAAATCTTCCTGAATTGATATATTCACCTTAGCATAATCGCCACTTTCGATATCGAAGCGATATATGTCCCCTCCATTTTCGAATACAATAGCGTTCTTGCCGAGCGATGGGAACTTGATATCGAAGTCAGCGAAGTCTGTGAGTTGTTTCGTTTTCTTCGAACTACTGTCGTAGACGAAGAGATTCATTCTTTTGTTCTCGTCGCGATCCGACAGAAAGAAGACCTTGTCACCACGCCACATGGGAATTATGTCCTGGGCATCGTTGTTTGTGATGTTTTCGACTGCTTTGCTTTCGAAATTGTAAATCCAGATGTCGTCGGCCATGCCGCCACGATAGCGCTTCCATGTGCGAAATTCGCGGAAGATACGGTTGTAGGCCAATCGACCTCCATCGGGAGAGAACGAGCAGAAACCGGCACGCGGGAGAGGTAGCTCTTCGGGCAGGCCACCTGAGACTGGGACGGAGTAGAGCCTGCCATTGAAGCTGTTGAAAGAGCGCATTCGCGAGCGGAATATGATTCGCTTGCCATCGTTGCTCCATGTCATGACAATGTTGTTTGGTCCCATCCGGTCGGAGACATCGTCGCGTCCGAGTGTGGGGGTATATGTTATGCGCCGGGGCTCGCCTCCTCCGGCGGGGATCACGTAGACTTCGGTATTGCCATCGTATTGACCTGTGAATGCGATATGTTCGCCATCGGGGGAGAAGCGGGCGAACATTTCGAAGCCTTCGTGACTGGTGAGTCTTCTTGCTATGCCTCCTGTGGTTTCGACTGTGTAGAGGTCTCCTGCATAGGTGAATACAATCCTGCCCTCATGAATGGCTGGAAAGCGCAGCAATCCGGCCTGGTTGTCGGCAAGAGCAGTATTTAACAGGAAAATTACCACGAGACATAACACAATTAACCGCTTCATTTCTTGTTCCTTATTATAGACAATCTCTTACAGGTGAAGAATCGGAACAAAGCTGTGAATCATCCGAGCTTCACTGACAGTTGTGTTTCAGCCACCCACCCAAGTGGATGTAATTGTAGAGTTCGAAGACTGAACTGCAAGCCTAAAGTGTGGATAGCTATAAGAGCCACCCGTTCGTAATAGAACAGCGTGTTATTTATTGATGGCTTTTCCTATTGCGATGAGCTGTTTGAGATGCGGTTGGTAAATAGAGCCGTCTGGGGAGACGTTGACATCGATTGAGACTACGCCACCGAGGTTGTTGACCTTGCGGATGTAGTCGATCATGTATTCGTTGCTGTTGGTCGGGCCATCCGGGGCGGCCCAATGTGTGCCCAGGAATGAAAGGATTTGCCACTGTATGGCTGTGGGGCAGGGATGGGTTGTTGGTGTCACTTCGAAGGTGTTCTGTTCGCCCGCTGTGTAGTCCTGCTGATCGGTTAGGGCGAGGAAAGCTTTGTCCAGCCTGGTTCCTGGATTGAAGGCCAGAATGCTTTGGGGATTGCCCGCCCGGCAGGCAGTCGCCCAGGTGCTCCAGTTATAGGGCTTTGAGAGATCGTCCCAGCCTGCGGTGTTGTAGGAGCCATCGAACCACCAGCCTGAGACTTTATCGCCGTAGCGTAGCGACCACTCGCGGATAACCTCTGACCAGCGTTGAGTGAATTGCTGTGGGGCTGGCTGTTGCTCGTGGACATCGTGGAGGCCGGTCATGGCCTGTTTGTCGGCCTGGGGCGAACGAGAAGGCAGGTACAACATAAGGCGGATTCCGCGCTCGGCCAGGGCTTTGGCGATCTCCATAGGCAAGTCTCTTTTTGAGCAGCGC
>CAZYMD010000285.1:0-3991 GCA_964649005.1 uncultured Pirellulales bacterium | reverse complement strand
TACCTGCATTGGCTAGCCCGTACAAATAGCCAAGATCAGTTTCAGGTATTCCCCAGTTTCCTTTGCCCATGGACCAGGGAATCAGCAAAGCATCGTGATAAACCAAACTAAAGAGCGGAATAGGAATCCCAAAAGCC
Source organism: uncultured Pirellulales bacterium (assembly GCA_964649005.1). GTDB lineage: Bacteria > Planctomycetota > Phycisphaerae > Sedimentisphaerales > Anaerobacaceae > CAZGMJ01. The sequence continues at coordinate 3,854 of CAZYMD010000285.1, read as the reverse complement.
TTTCCAGTTCCTATCTCAGGTCCTGTAGCGAATGGGGCGTGATGCACCAGGTCGAGATGCGGAATCGACCAGTCGGCTGGCTCCTCCGAACTGACAACACCGCCTGTCGAGCGAATAAAGTCCATACACATCCCACGATATTTCAGGCAGTCTGCCCGCGTGGCCGGATGCTCAGGATTGTAACACTCATCAGGAGGAATCACCGCGAACACGTCGAGGTAGGCCCCTCGCACTTTAACGCCATGCTCCAGCAGCGCGGTGTAATTCTTTTTGACGTGTCCCAGCGCCAGCCTTGAGCAGAGTAACGACTGCTTGCCCCCGTACCATAAACTTACATAGAAACGATTGCCCTCTCGATCAAGAACCGTATGACGAGGATCGTACGACTTGGCGTCGAGATAGTAATCTCTATATTGGTCGTGAATGGCGAATACATAACCCAGTTCATCACAAGCATCAGCCAGACGCTTCATACCATCCCAGCCACCCGCGTCAGGACAGGGCGGTATAATATCGGGGTGCAAATTGTCGTACCCCCTAAAGCCCCAGCCATCCAGGTGAACGTAGGCTTTGCCGACGCCCTTTTTGGAGAGTGCGCGAAGCTGCCTTGCACGCTCATCGAAGCTTGCAAATTGATGATTTTTCGCTGGATCATCCTTATTGTAGAATTGAGATTCAGGCTGTATGTGAATCAAAATGCCGGTGTGAACGACAGGACTGCCAATAAGCTTGTCAACCAGCGGAGTTCTTGCGATTTTTTCCTTGAGAGAAACGAACTGCCCAATCTCTCGCACATACCTGCGATAGCGCTTGGTCATATCAACGTAGTTGCCCTTATCGAAAAAGCAAAACCTTACCCTTCGCGGATATTGCAGCTTCCCCAGCGAATGCACCCATCTAAGCTGCATTTTTGTTGGCCCGCCCGCCGGATGCTCGAATCTGCACCCCCCATCCTCAGGAGTCTCAAGAACCACGAGCATCGCAGCTTTGCCCTTCTGATGTCCCCACCAGGGCATATACAAACCTCTGCCGTAGGATAATGTGTCATAGAGCCAGACCTTCTGTGCCCAATCTTTGGGAAGAAACATCCCCTGCATAAACGGAACTATCGTTGTATCGAAGCTGTCCTCAGCCAGTCCGCCGGGCCAGAAACACTCCAACACTTTCGCACGATCTTCCTTCGCGATCAATTCGCAGACAAGCTCTTGATTGTTTCGTCCTTCCAGACAAACAAATAAACTAAGACCAAGATCGATGTCTGTGCCATCCGCCTTAAAACCTGACAGCTCTATTTTCAGCCCCGTTTTGAAGCCTGTTTTATATGGCGTAATTTCGCGTTTGCCTGCATCAGCCAGGCGAAGCCCATACATCTTACCTGAAGCCTCAACGGCAAGATCGCTTGCAAACGAAGGTACAAATGACCATTTAGCGCCTGCCGTATGCATGGTCATTTGCAGGTCGGCTGGATTCAACTCTACCTTGTTTCGCTCGCCCTTAATGATCCATTTACCATTTTCCTCTAACACCTGGATATTGGGCTCTCCCCAATCGGTTTGCACATTTTCCGCTGAAATACCAATTGAAACAAGGCTGACTATACACAATAAAATTATCCAACTACGAAGAAAGGATAACTGTTCGGCTCTATTTGTCATGGCTCCATATCTCCTTAATGGTCTCTTCCTGATTAAATCCATCCGGCACAGCACTGCTCGCTGTGTTGGCCCAGTACCAATGTATGTTACCAACCGGCGCCGCTAAAGTCCGGCTGCCTGGCATTTGCAGATAACCATTGGGATCGTGCTGACGCACCCATTTCCACGCATAACGCAGCCAGTCGTTGCGATATTCCTCGCTCTGATGAGCGAACCAGCATATTTCGTCATAGCCCCAAATCCAATGCGCGCCGATATTCTGTCCTTCCCGCCCGCTGCGCCCAAAGTTGTCCAACTCGACTATAAAGGGCAGGCTCTCACATTCCCACCCGCTCGGCGTAATACCTCCCTTGCTCCTCCCAAAAATACTGTCGAGATACCCCATTTTCAAAACTCCATGCTCAGGTTTCTCCACTACCTCGTCAATCCGTAAAGGAAAGCTGTGAACATCAAACATCAGCTTGCCATCGTGCACAATCCCGCCACTCGGTACATGCGCATCACAGATTACCATATGCCGTCTGGCGTGCTCACTCGCATACCGCCTCACCCGATCCATCATATCTCGCCAGTGTACGTGGTCGGAATCGCGGTCGTCCATGATCTCGACCTGGCCGAAGTGTATCGCTTCGATACCGATATCGATATATCTCTCGCACAAATACGTAAACCACATCCTCGTCTCCACCTGGCTCATATCAGGCACCGACGAGCCACGGCCCCACTGATTCACACGGTTGCCGTCTGAATAGAGCATGGATTTATAGCGGAAGTTGCGCTGTTCTACAACCAGACCAAACTCTTTCAATAGCCGTTCTGGAACAGCAATCCGATCTACCTGCTCAGTCACTATCTCGAACGCCGCTGCCTGAAGAATGATATCAGGATCAGCCCCATGCACCTTGGCGGCCATCTGCTTAGCTGTTCCAAGTATACTCTCCAGGGCCGCCTCCCCTCCCCAGCGATAAACCGCCCGGCCCGCAAACTTGACACCCGTGTCCTTCATCATACGTATATTGTCATCAGGATTACCGATCCCATGCAGTATCTCGCTAACTGTGATAGCCCGTGACAGATAATTCTCAAGAACACCACGAGAGATTGTTTTGTCAAATTGATAATTCCTCTTACCATTGATGTATCTCTCGTTATTGCCTGATTCACTCGAATATGCAATAACCGAACCGACAGTAATAAGAACTACAGATAACAGGAACCTCCGGCTTGATTTCATAGCATTCTTTCCTCCCTTTTAATGTGACAAGTAAAATCATCATAGATGCGCCAAGCACGCACGTTTCATAGCGAATACTAATTCTCCTAAGCAGCAAAAGCAAGCCTCACGTCGAACAGGCAACTGCTAAAAATGCAGAACCATAATAAACGACATGCCGGCTTTTATTCGCCAAGCTTGAATTGATCTATAGCAACTTCAACGTCACTTAACGAGCATGGATCGAAGCGAAGCGTCGTAATCCGCCCGCGCCAGCGCGGATTATCAGCCAAATTGATTTCACAAGTGTGCATCTTGCCGTCTATCGGCACTGTAAACCTAACACTGCTTGCCTCGGTAATAGCCGCACCGCCCTGGGACCAAAATAGTTGCCCCAACGCATTACCAGAAGACTTCCCCTCATATTTCATGCAAACGATGGCCTTATGAAAAGATGAGGCCTTCACATTGTTAAGGTTGACAATAAGAGCCGCATCGCCCGTTGCTGTGCTGAATCTTAACTCGCCACCCTCACAACGAAACCCGTCAATGTTCATCATCGCCTGCCAGCCTTGAGTTCCGTTATCGAACGTCCAATCCGTAAGAGCAGGCTGAACGGGAAAATCATAAGGCCCCAGCCCAACATCCAAAGGCGACAAATTGATTGGCCAATCGCCATCTGAGCCTTTGGCGAAGACTTTCCTGATTGCTTCGAGCATCTCGAATTCGAATTCAGTACAAGGCTCGATATAGCTGCCCTCTCCCCATTCATTTACAGGACCGAGGATAATCGTATGCTTATCGTTCTGCTGGCTAAAAGATTTAGCCTGGCGCATTAGCTTTTCGAACAGCACAGTCGTTCGCCCCTCAATAACCATCGACCTGTTGCCATGCCAGGGCCGACTATCCCATCCTGTATCGACAAGAGGATAATATTGCAGCGGCCTGGCTGCCTCGTTCTTCCTTTGCCAAGCCGCGGGGCTTTC
>CAZYMD010000284.1:0-4046 GCA_964649005.1 uncultured Pirellulales bacterium | reverse complement strand
TGTCCGTCGTCGCCTCGTACCGCAACAGCAATTCGTTCTCATTGTTCAGCACGTAAGTCACGCTCACCCTCAAATTCCCCGGATACCCCTCCTCGCCATCAACGCTAAGGTACTCCATCTTCACCCCGACCCCGTTCTTCTCGCTGACCTTCCTCCCATCCCACACCTTGCTGTTAAAACCCTTGCGCCCCCCATGTATATGATTGCCCGCGCTATTAGCCGCAAGCTTGTACGTAACCCCATCGAGCACGAACTTAGCCCCCCCAATCCGATTCGCATACCGCCCAATAACCGCCGCCGGAGCACTAGCCTTACCTGTATAATCCTCCAAAGTATCGCACCCCAACAAAACATCCCCAACCTTCCCATCCCTGTCGGGAACCTCCACAGAAACAATAATCGCCCCGTACGTCATTACCCTAACGCGCATCCCATTACCATTGACCAGCGTATAAATCTCCACAACCTTACCATCCGCCGTCTTCCCAAATTCCTCACCTGTTACACCCATCGTACTTTTCTGCGCCTCATTACCCATAACCGCCCCGTCAAACATACAACCACCGCAAACAACCGCCACCACTAATACCAATCCAATCCCATTTCGCATCTTATATCACTCCATACCTTTACCTTCGTTCCCGCGCTTTTATTGTCATTCCCGCGGAGGCGGGAATCCAGAAATCATAAATGTAGAATACCTATGTTTATCCTTAGTCAATACCATCTTCACTACCCAAAATACTAAGACTGATAGAGAAAAACGCAAGAACTTTGCGTAGGCGTTCGCGGATGATATTTGCTGAAGGCGACTAAGGGATCGGCTCTATCCTTCTTAATCTGGTATTAGGATCAGCGTCTGCGATATTTTCTTGTGATGATTATTGGGTTGTTTTTGAGGATCTTTTTCGGATTGTGTTTCGCGTATTTGATATTCGATTCTTGGCAGAATGCCATCGATTTGCAGTCTGCCCTTGCTGTCGGTGTGGGCTGTACGTTTAGCCTCCCAGTACGTTCTTTCTCCCACCGCAGGGCAGATGGTCAGGGTTGTGTCGACCGCTGGAATTCCGTCTTCGTCCTTTATGATCATAGATGGTTTCTGTGTGGCCTCCAGCTTAAGTTCTATACCGAAGGACTCGTCCGTTTTGGTGGGAATGTCGAATGCCATCATGCACGCCAGCGAATGATCCTTTGCCTCCGTATAGAGATGCAATTTGCGTCCCAAAGGAACATCTTTTAACTCGAATTGGCCATCATCATTTGCGCCTGTGGGGCTTATGTGGCTGCCGGAAGTAGCTGTTATAAAAATGCCTGCATTGGCATGAACCGTTACTCCTCCGTGTGGTCGCCCATCCGGCCCCAGGACAACACCGTGAACGTTCGTTAGCCCTCCTACAATAGGCGGTGCCTTAAGTACGACCTCCATCTCTTTTCCGCTGGCCGTAAGCTTCACTGTTGATCCGGGATAACTCCTACTGGGCAGATACACCCCTTTAGGTGGCGAAGTAAAGTGTAGTGAAACGGCTCCAGGTAACACGTGTAACGTAACGATGCCTTTGCTGTCTGAATATCCACCTAGCCGTCCACCCTCGCTGGAGCCTTGAATTAGTGCGCCAACCATAGGCTCATTTGTGTCTACGGTTAAAACGTAACATTTTAAGATGATACTCTTGACGCACTGGATAACAAGATCATCCTTTATACTACCAGGAAATAAACGAATGAATTTCTGTGGTGCCATATATAGATCATGCTTAACAGTTATCCCGTATGTACCGTCCCCATTTTCAGACGTTCCCCAGGGACTTTTATCCCAACCATCGGCAGGTAGATCATGGATATGAAAATGACCTTGCTCGTCAGTCGACGTGAGGAAATAATGGTGCATATAGTTGGCATGAAACATTACTGTCGCATCGGGAACTGGATTGTTATCTTCGTCTAAAACATAACCAGATACGCTCGCACCTTTGCTTAAGCGAATTCGCTGCTGTCCGTAAAATGCAAAACCGAATGCGTAGCCCTTATATGTTGTCCAGAAACTGGTGCCGCATCTTGGCAAATTCGTTATTCTCGCCACGCCGTTACTATCTGTAGTTGCACCAATTAGACCAACGTCAGTGGGCAGATTCAGGTCACTCTGAAGGTGTGGATTCGAACTCTTGCTATCACCTGTGTTGAACAGCCACACTCGCACATCTGAAAGAGGATTATCATTATGATCCGTTACAGTTATTGACTTTGTAGTAGGCTTTGTCAAAACGATTTCATAGCTGGGCTGCTCAGCGATTCGTGACATTGACTGCCAGCCCAATGCGTAGTCCTTATGCACTGCAAGGATAATATAGGAGTTCTTAGTGCTGGAGCTACTGACCTTGCGCTGGAATTCGAGTGGTTCTGTAAAAGCGAACAGGCCGTTCGCATCAGAGAGCGTTTCAGCAGCAATTCGATTCTTCCATCCCCATTCGCTGTGGTTGAAGTACAAAATGACCTTCGCATCCGATATAGGTTGGAAGCTTTCATTGACGATGAAACCTGTGCATGTAGGCTCAATAGCAACAGCCGTTGCCATGACTGTGGAACTCGTGTTCTTCGGTGGTGCTATTCCATTGGCCTCATTTGCATCGGTCTGCTGCGACAGGCGTTTGTTAATCGCTTCAATGGCCTGAAGAAATGGATTGTCCTCTGGATCTCCATCCCAGGCCGAAGCAAGCTTTTGAAGCGATTCAATGGCTCGCTGATCTCCCACTTCAGCGAGACAGCCTGCCGCGGTCAGCTTACTTTCCCACTGCCCCTCATTCAGCATACCAATCAAGCCATCAACGTCGACGGCCTCAAACATCCGGCGGATATCTTCCATCTCACGGGCCAGAACCGCCTGTGCATCTTGCGTTGTATCTGCCTGTAGCGGCACTGTAGGCTGCTCTGCTCCACCGTTGGCATCCACGATTTCGGGCTGATCTTCAGTGAAGACAATCACCAGCACAGAGCCAAGAATAAGCGCCACTACAATCACAGCAGCCACCGCGATTCGAAAAGGAGAATTCGCCATCTGTTCCTTGAGTCCAGCAATCCATGTTCTGTTTTGCGAGTGGCTGGATTCAATGATCTGCTGTAGAGCCTGCTGCTCGACCCAGTCCACGCGCGTCTGCATTGATTCGGCCAAATCGATCAACGCCCTGTGGTCCGCTTTAAGTCCTTCAAAGTATGTGTTGCATGCCTGACATGTCTTGACATGAGCCTGAATCTCGATTGTGTCTGATTCGCAAGACTCACCTACAACCAACAGCAACATTCTTTCGCGTATTTTTATGCAATGCTCTTGCATTATATGCCTCTATTAGCTTCCAATACTTCGCGTAACTGCTTCCTGGCTCTGCTGAGCCGCGTCTGTGCAGCGGCTTCACTTATGCCCATCGCCTCGGCCACGCTTCTCGTGCTCTGGCCGTCGAAGTAGTACAGCATCAATGCGACCCGATACTCCTCAGACAGCTTTGTCAATGCACTGTGCAATTCCGTATAATCCTTCCGGCCATTCTGCCGCTGGACCACACAGGCAGGATCGATAGTCTTTTCACGACGCTGCTTTCGGATGAAGTCAACGCAAAGGTTTCGCGCAATCTTGCATATCCATGCTCCGAACTTCTGCTCGTCCTCAAGCTGTTCAATGTTGGCAAATCCCTTAAGCAGGGTTTGTTGCGCAACATCCTCAGCGTCGTGGCTATTGCCAAGCATGCCGAAACAGACCGCGAACACGCGATTGCCATAGTCTTTCGCCAATCGCCTGTACACCAATGCTCTGTCTGAAAGGTGCGGCTCAGCCAATTGCTTCTCCGAATCAGTTTTCAATGAGAGTTCTCATTCTTTGCTTCCGTAACACTGACGTATAGGATACCCGAAAGCTGACAACTTTTTGCCAATTTATCGTAAGCTTATGTCCTTTCAGGCGTTGGTTGCATGGCCTCCATGCAGCGGTGATCGAAGGGCAGGACTATCACAGATGCTTGCATCGAGAATAGCCCATACTGAGTATCACATCAGGGGCC
>CAZYMD010000283.1:0-4082 GCA_964649005.1 uncultured Pirellulales bacterium | reverse complement strand
CCAAGTACAGAATGATACGACCGCCAAGGTCGTGGACTTTTTGGATACCTTTCTTGAATGCTTCGGGGCCACCAAGGTCCTCACGTATTTCATAGTCGCCTTTGTTGTCGGCGTAGTTGGGATGCCACCAGCTTACGATATAGACGCAATTGCAGCCTAATTGACGGGCTTCTTCAAGCAGGACAGGTAGATTGCGAAATGTGCCCAGCTTCTTATTGATGTCGTCGCTGGGGAATTTCATCAGCGGCCCCCCTGCCCCAGACAAATCGAAAGAGGCATAGATAGAACGTGTCTGAGCCCACCATTGTGGAGACTCCGCTGCGATGGCTACTGTGCAGGCAAAAAATAAAGTCGCCGCGTTTAACATCACAGCATTGTTGATTGATCGAGCCATCGGTTTGGACATAAATCAAGATTCCCAACAGAGATCGCCACTTCAACACAACCAATCCATCCGAAGTAATATCCTATCACGCAGTTTATGAGATTTCTACGTTATTTGCTCGGTAGCAACAACAAGCCTTATTGCCGGCTGATGGACAGTGGAAGGAAATCGCATTGGGTGATAGAATAGAGTTATGAATGTCCCTGTCAGGAGTGGTAATCAATTGAGTAAGAATTAGAGCGTCTAATAAAATGCTTCTGCATTCGAACAGCTTGTTCTCGGTGCGACGATTCATTTTGTTAGAAGCTCATAGTACAGGAATTTGGAATAATCGATGTGATCTACTATAGTCCATGGAGACAATTTTCTTCTGGAAAGCCAGTAATTGAAACATCAACAAGAAAGGGTGTATCAGCATGAAATTAAAGCGTAGAACAGGCCTTATGCACAAATCGATTACGTTTTGGATGTTTTTGCTTGCCGTGCTGGCAGTCGGTTCTGCTGTTAGTTTTGCCGAATCGCGAGTTGCGGGGCCTGCTTTTTTTGATAGCTACAAGAGCGATAAGAACCTCCAACGGATTTTGATCGGTCCGATGGAACCTGGGGATAATATTGATAGTGGCGGCTGGCGGATGAAGAACTATCAGATTAAGGCTGCGGAAGGCGTGCAGGTAAAGATCGGGAGAAAGGCCATGATTTTAGAGGCCAAGGCGGAGGTTGCCGGGGCGAAAGGTGATTTCAGCATACATGGAGCTTTAACGGGCAAGACGGAGGCACTGGGAGTCTGGATTTATCTGGAAGAGAACGCCAACGTCGAAAAGGTTGGGATTCAAGTGTACGATGCGCAGAGCGAGGCGCTGATGATGTTGATCCCGGCAGACTGGAGAGGTTGGAAGTGGGTCGAGTTCGAGATTGCCGGCAAGCACGTGCAGCAGGCTTACGCGCAGGCGGATAAAAACGGAGTGATCGATCAGCCTCTGAACAGTCAGCATGTGGTCTGGTTCGCCAAGGCTCCGGGAGCCACGCGAATTATAGTCGATGGTATGGTGGCCCTTGTTGATCGCAGCGAAATCTCCGACGGGCAGGAACTTGCAGTCACTACCCTTGCTCCTGAAATCGTCGAGCCTGGCCAGGCGCCGACAGTTAGCGTTCTGGCGGTCAATTACACCAACAAACCAATTGCGGTCGAGCTAGCATACTCTTTTCAGAGGGACTCTGCGTTTTACTCGAATCCCCTGCCCGATCCGGTGTTCGGGTCCAATCACGCATCGGTGCTAAGGAGCTGGATTGTCGCTGACGGTGAAATCATCGATAACGGCTCGCTGACCGACGGGCAGTCATGGACCGACGCCGGGACAGACTACAAGAGCAATCACTTCACTGAGGCATATCAATATGTGGAGTTAGACAAGGTTCGGCGGATTACGAAGATGAACTGGCTGTCGGGCGATGCAAATCATACGTGGTTCGTGGACGTTGACGCATCGCTGGATAGCGAAGAATTCACGGCGGTCAAGGGCCTTCAAAACATCGATCATTATAAGAAGTGGGGCTGGCTGGATTATCCGATACAGGAACCTTTCGAGGCTAAGGTGATTCGTTTTCGATATCATACCGGAGACCCGCAGAAGAAGGTTCATGCGATCCGATTCCCCTGTGAGTTAGGGATTTACGATGGTGTGGGTGATGAAAAGGTTGAGCTGCCGAACGTGGGGCTGGTCATGGATAAAGGCAGCGTCAAGGTTACTGTTCCAGCGAGGTCGTTCAAGTTATTGGATCTGCCCACCAGAGCGAAATTGAAGGCTGGGGCATGTTTGTTCGGCATTGAGGCGGTATGGTCGGGCCAACGGAACATGTCCTATAGGCACATTTTTACAACATTGAAGACCGATCCATCACTGGTTTCGGAAGACTCGCGTATTGGGCTCAATACCGCACACCAGCCACTGGCGCCGAAGTTGCGAGAGTTAGGTATCGGGTGGGTTCGTTTCGAGAATATGAAGTGGCCTTTTGTCTCGCCTGAGCCGCATAAGTATTTCTTCGACGGATCGGAGGGGCCCTGGTATGTCAATACAGACGCGATATTCCAGAACTATCGCCGAAACGGTTTGAACATCCTGAGTTATATGTTCCTGACGCCCAAGTGGATCTCCAGCGCGCCGGCGGGGACAAAGGATGATCGAATCCTTACGTTTCCTCCGAAAGATCTGTCGCTGTTCGGCGAGTTCTGTTTTCAGGTCGCGGCGCGTTACGGTAATACGAAGCAGCCAGATGATGTTTTGCTCAGCAACGATAAGAAGACGGGTTTGGGGATGGTGCATTACTACGAAATGTGGAACGAGCCCGACCTTAATCCCAAGGCCGATGCCACGTGGGGTGGCTGGTCGGCGCCAGTGGACGAGTACTATGAGATGATGCGCTACGGCGCTGAAGCGGTTAAGAAGGCCGATCCCACCGCCACGGTCACCACGGCCGGCTACGCGAGCATGAGGCCGGAGATTCTCAACCTCCTGCGGACTTACAAATATCCCGATGAGAAGTGTCCGCTCGATTTCGTCGAGTTGATCAACGTGCATTACTACTCCGGCCTAGTCCCACCGGAAACGGCCAGGGAAGATGGAAATGCCAGGCTCAGCAGCAGCACGACGTTTACGCAGAACCTTGAGGAACTGACGGCCTGGAGAGATAAATATGCACCGAAAATGCCGATCTGGATGACCGAAACCGGCTACGATTCGGCGGGACCCTTCGGCACAACCGAAGCCATCCAGGCGGCCAGGCTGCCTCGTGTGGTGATGTTGTGCCTTGCTTTTGGTGTCGATAAGGTGTTTGTTTATCGCGAATCGGGTTCGACTCCATCAATGCATGCATGTTCGGGTGTGTTGCGCGATGACTTCAGCGAAAAGCCATCGTGGTTTACATTTGGCACACTGGTGCGGCAGTTCAAGGATGTCAAGGGTAAGGCTGAGCGATTGCCACACCCGGATGAGAATGTCTGGCTGTTGAAATGGGACGAGGGCGGAAAATCGCTGCTAACGGCCTGGACGGTTAACGGGAAGGCTCAACTCGGCATAAATCTGGGGATTTGTACGATTACCGATGCCTTTGGCGCCAAGATCGAGATTGAGGATACGGCTAAATTGGAGATAACGCCTTATCCGATTTACATTCGCAATATGGACACCAGCGCCGGATGGCAAAAGCTGATTGATGACTATGATACGCAGCAACTTGAGTTGAAGAAGCGCCGCGAGCGAGCCAGAGCGTGCCGCAAATACCTCTATGACTTTGGGACAGCCGACCATGTGGGTGATTACCTACTCGAAGGGATCAAATTTCCCTTTATGCCTGTCAAAGCCGCCGACGTCTGGGACGAGGCCAAGAGCTATGGTTTTAACAAAAAGGCGATGTCCGACGAGAACCGCGCATGGATAAGCTCGAAACTCGACCGCGACGGCTGCCGACTTAGCGAAGATATGCAGTTTCAATTCCGTGTTGAGCCCGGCACGTACCACCTGTCTCTCAGTTTCAGCCCATTTGAAGACCCAGGCACCGTCATGATCAAAGGACTTAAAGAACCGCTGAAGATGGTTCTGAGCAAAAAGGTAGGATTCACCGAGACCGAGATCGTTGTCGCCAGCACTGCGACACTATCGACATCCCATAAAGGCTACGGCGAGATCCGCTGGCTTAGCCT
>CAZYMD010000282.1:0-4113 GCA_964649005.1 uncultured Pirellulales bacterium | reverse complement strand
TTCAGGTGGAACGAAAGCATTTTCTCCGATGTATGCTCATCCGTCCACAGGTCGCGGGCTGTGTAAAATTCAAACGGCTTAGGTCTCGTATTAATATTTTCAAGCTCTTCGAACATTTCTATTCCGATCATTTTACACAGAGCAATGATTGTACCGCCGAGGTTGGTTAGGCAAGCTTAGCAAAACTCACGTGGTTGTCAATTGCGGATTATTCAATATAGACGAGGGTAAAGGGGAAATATGTCGCAGCCATTTCAGCTCCGCTCGGGGCAGACTCTACGACATGTGGGGGTAAAGTCCATGGCAGGCTCTATCGTGAGGTGATGGTTGTGCTTATCCTGAGTGATGCAGACTGTAGAAAAGGGTCAGGTTTCTTTTGTAGTCACTTCTGCCTCGCATGATGTTGGTCGATATAACAGGTATTGCCAACAAGGATTTATGGCGGAAAAGGATGTTGATTCGGTCCGCCTATGTGTGTATAATACTGTTTGCTCAGTGCGCACCGGTGGATTGGAGCGGTTTGCCTGATGTGCCGCTCTTTTGATGCTAACTGCCTCTTTGGGGCGGTGTCTTGAAGGTATCCGACGGTTGCACGGAAACATAGCCCTGGCGATTTGCCTGGGGTCTGAGCGTATTTTATACACGGCCGATAACGGCGTGATCCTCCCCTGTCTGGAAGGAAATGGAAGATGCATAGAAGTGTAGGATTTTCGTTTATAATCCGCCTGTTAACTATCCTCATTCTGGCGGCCCAGTTTGCGGCTGCGGATTGTCCCGATACGGATCTGAGCGGGGACTGCGTCGTGGACATAGTGGATGTGAGCATCTTCGCCGAGCAGTGGCTTGCGCCGCCGGACCAGTTGGCTGATTTCAACAGCGATGAGTGGGTCAATATGTTCGACTTCACTATCCTGGCTCGCCAGTGGTATGCTCAGGGATTACCTCTGGCGATCAACGAGGTTATGGCATCGAACGGCAGGACTATCTGGGACGAACACGGTGAGTTCGGCGACTGGATCGAGATATACAACTACGGCGACGAAGATATCGATATGGGGGGGATGTATCTTACCGATAGTTTCGGCGATCCCACAAAATGGCGATTCCCTCTCGATACTCCCAATCTGACTACAATCAAAGCGGGCGCCTATCTGTTCGTGTGGGCGGATGGTGATGTTGGCGATTCCGGCCTGCACGCGGGTTTTAGCCTCGATGCGGGCGGGGATGAGGTTGCACTGTACGACAGCACAGGCACAGTGTTGATCGACAAGGTGTCTTTCGGCGACCAGACGACGGATATTTCCTACGGTCGATTTCCCGACGGCAACGATGCGTGGTTCGAGATGGTTCTGCCGACTCCGAACGGCCCGAACGTTCACTTCTATGAAGGTGTCGTAGGAGACCCGCAGCTAAGCCACAAACGAGGATTCTATAACGAGCCGTTCCAGCTTTCTTTGGCCACGGAAACAGACGGCGCCACGATCTACTATACGCTCGACGGTAGCAAGCCCTATGATAGCGATTCGTCTGTTAGAGGCTATATTTATACATCGCCGATTAACATTAGCGGGACAACGTGTTTGAGAGTCGGGGCCATCAAGGATAGATGGAACTCGTCGAAGGTCGTCACTCATACGTACATCTTCGTTGATGACGTTAAGAACCAATCGCCAAGCGGTCAGAGGCCAGGGACAGGATGGCCGGGTGGAAGCGTCAATGGGCAGACTATCAACTACGGTATGGATCCGGACATTGTTAACAGTTCGCGATACAGAAATCTCATTGATGACGCATTGCTGGCGGTGCCGAGCTTCTCGATCACAACCGATCTTGAGAACCTGTTCGATTCATCGAAGGGTATATACGTAAATGCAAAATCAGCAGGCCGTGACTGGGAACGACCGGCGTCGGTGGAGCTTCTCGATCCGAACGACGCCAATGACAGCAATAGTTTTCAGATCGATGCGGGTATCAGGATTCGGGGAGGTTACAGCCGCGCCAGCAGCAATCCCAAGCACGCTTTCAGGTTGTTCTTTCGTGCTGCTTATGGGGCATCCAAACTTAGATTTCCGTTGTTCGGCGACGAGGGGGTGGCCGAATTCGAGAACGTTGACTTGAGAACGAGCCAGAACTATTCGTGGAGCTACGGCGGGGATGACCGCAATACGATGGTTCGCGAAGTGTTCTCGCGCGATGCTCAGAAGGAGATGGGCCAGCCGTACACGCGAAGCAGATATTATCATCTCTATCTCAACGGACACTACTGGGGTTTGTTTCAGACACAGGAACGAGTGAAGTCATCCTTTGGGGAAGCCTACTTCGGGGGCAATGCAGATGACTATGATGCTGTCAAGACAACAGGTGGAAATCCAGACTGGGTGGGATATACGATTGAGGCTACGGATGGCTCTCTCGGCGCATTTCGACGACTGTGGGAAATTGCCTCTACTGGATTCGATACCGATGAACCTTTCTATCGAGTCCAGGGCCTGAACAATGACGGCACACGCAATAGTTCGTATGAAAAGCTCGTCGACCTCGACAACCTTATTGACTACATGATCTGCACGTTCTACGTGGGAGATTTCGATTCACCTATTTCGGGCTTCATAAGTAACAGCGTTCCAAACAACTTCTTCAGTCTTTACAATCGGGTCAATCCGGATGGCTTCAAGTATTTCAGGCACGATGCCGAGCATTCGTTGATGCCGAGTGATTCACGTAACTATGACCGAACCGGACCATATCAGGCCGGGAGAGAGTTCAAGCATTTCAATCCGCAGTGGCTGCACCAGCAATTGGCTGAACATCCGGAATATCGAATGCGCTTCGCGGACCGCGTGCAGAAGCACTTCTTCAACGCAGGAGTCTTTACTCCCGAGCTGTCACAGGCTCGAATTCTCAATAGGGCCAGTCAGATCGAGACTGCGATCATCGCAGAATCCGCTCGCTGGGGCGATTCGAAACGTAGCTCACCATTTAATAAAGACGATCACTGGTGGCCCGAGATCAACATGTTGCTCGATGATTATCTGCCCACGCGTACGAACATAGTACTTGGCCAATTCAAGGCAAAGGGCTGGTACCCCGGTATAACGGCGCCATCTTTGAGTCCTCAAGGTGGAGATTTCCCAATTGGCGTTACGATCTCTATGGAGGCGCCATCTGGAGCCATCTACTACACGCTTGACGGCTCGGACCCGCGATTGCCCGAGAAGCCGGCCGGCGGTGCCGCAACGACAACGCTCGTGGCCGCCAATACTGCAAAGAGGGCCCTTGTGCCGACGAGTTCGATTAACGAGGCATGGAAGGGCGGAGCGGCGTTCGACGATTCAGGGTGGGCCTCTGTCAATGGCAGCCCGGGAGGTATCGGATATGAAAGAGGTTCAGGCTATCAGAGCTTGATCAGCCTGAATGTATCCAATCAGATGTATGACAAACAAACCGGCTGCTACGTGCGCATACCGTTTACACTGAGTGGCGATCCGAATCAGTTTGATTTTATGACCCTCAAGATGCGCTATGACGACGGATTTGTAGTATACCTTAACGGTGAGGAAATCAAGCGAGCTTTATTCACAGGGACACCGCAGTGGAATTCAAGAGCTGACGGAAACCATGAAGACAGTGGTTTCGAATCCTTCTATGTGTCGGAGTCGCTCGATCTGCTTCAACCAGGCGCCAACATTCTTGCTGTCCATGGTCTTAATGTCAACAGCACAAGCACGGACTTCATAATTTCCGCCGAATTGGTGGTTGGTGAGATGAATTCCGCAGCGGGTGGTGGCGTGGCGGAAACCGCGATTAAGTACACTTCACCCTTCACGCTTACTGACAGCGCTATGGTCAAAGCCCGCGCATTGAGCGGTAGCGCCTGGAGCGCTTTGAATGAGGCGGTTTTTGCGGTTGGGCCTGTTAAGGAAAATCTGCGGATTACTGAGATTATGTACCATCCAGTCGATCTTTCTGATCCCAACGATCCCAATGAAGAGTTCATCGAGTTGACTAACATAGGCTCTGAGACTATTAACCTAAACCTTGTCAAATTTACCAACGGAATCGACTTCACGTTCGGCGATGTAGAACTCGCTCCCGGCCAATACACGCTGGTAG
>CAZYMD010000281.1:0-4129 GCA_964649005.1 uncultured Pirellulales bacterium | reverse complement strand
AAGACGATTCGGATGGACCTTCTGCAATTGACATGGTCAAGGGCGTTTTTCGTCGTTGGTATATCCTGCTTGCCGTGTTTATCCTGATATGCCTGCCCAGCCTGCCTGCAATCTGGCTGTTGATGGAGCCGGTTTACACTGTCAGAGGCACGATCAAGGTTGAACCCATCATGAACGAGGTGCTCTCAGGCGATGCAGAGAGCCTCGGGGGTACGCAGGTATATGAAAGCTTCATAAACACGGAAGCGCAGATGGTCTTGAATAATCAAATCGTACAGAAAGTGGCCGACGGACTCTCAAACAATATGGTTTTTTACAGGGAGTATCAGACAAGTCCTTTGATCACTAAATTGAAACAGAAACTTAATATCTACACACCAATATATGATATTCTCGAAGTATTGAAGCAAGCCATCCGCGATGGGATTATTACTTCGACTACAGCTCGTCGGAGCCAGTTTATCGAAGTAACCATGAAATACAAGAATGAAACTGAGGCTCAAAAGATAGTAAATTTATTTATCGACGCCTTCTTTATGCAGGAAAAAACATTTTATGATAGTTCAATTACAACAAATTTGGAAACCTTACAAAAAGAACTGGATGACAGTAACGACTTAATAGTTGCAAAGCAGAATAAGATCAAGGCGGCTGCGGATGTATACGGCTCAAAGAATCTCACCGAACGACAAATGATAAAGCTGCAGCGAGTAGCCAGTCTTCGTGCAGAACTTACAGACCTTGAAACAAAAAAAGAGAACCTGGATATGCGTATCACGCTTCTGAAAGACTCAAATGAGGTTCCAGTCAATTCGTCTGAATTAGTAAGGATGCGCCAAGAGTATGTAAACAACGATCAGAACGTTCGCATGTCCCTGTCAAACATCGCAGAGCTGGAAAATTCTCTTTTAGAGCCTCATCAGGCATATACTGAAATCGACCGTAAAAACACATTGTTAACGGACTTGAAGGATCGTTTGGTTGAACAAAAGAAGGAGGCTGGTGAGAGTTTCGACAACATGATAAAAGAGCAGAAAGCCAGGATGAAAGATGTTGAGCTTGCCAATGCAGAAAAAGAGAGGGATGAAATTGAGAAGTATATAGAACGCCTCAAGATAGAGTATCACACAGAAGATAACGAAACCATTGAGATCGGGCAGAAACAATTGGCAAT
Organism: uncultured Pirellulales bacterium; assembly: GCA_964649005.1. Classification (GTDB taxonomy): domain Bacteria; phylum Planctomycetota; class Phycisphaerae; order Sedimentisphaerales; family Anaerobacaceae; genus CAZGMJ01. The sequence goes on along the minus strand of CAZYMD010000281.1, from coordinate 2,955 downwards.
CCAACGGATGGAGGAAGAGCTGGCCAATATGAAGGAATTGTATGCAACGATAAACCGGCGAATACAAATTATAGTACTGGAAAGCAAACGCCCCGGTAGAATCCAGAAAGGCAGTTCGGCCCAGGTCACTGAAATTAGCGACAAACGAATCAAGCTATCACTCGCGGCGATTTTCGGCTCACTGGCATTCGGGGCATTCCTGGCTTTCCTCAAGGACAAGGCGGACCATAGTCTGTGGACAGCGGAAGATATAACCAAGCGCATCGGACTCAAGATCATAGGGACCACGACAAGCTCTCACACAGTCAAAGCAGCCAGTCTTCAGGATCTCGTCGTAGAGGATTATCAGACCATTCGCGCCAATTTAGGATTGCTCACAGGCGGCGGCCTGCCCAGAAAATTAGCGGTGGTAAGCCCTGCGATGAAAGAGGGCAAGACCACGTTCGCGATCAATCTGGCAACAAGCATAGCATGGTCGGGCAAATCGGTTCTGCTAATAGACGGCGACTTAAGAAAACCTGACATCGGACAATTACTGGGCGTTCCGGCGGAAGAAAGAAAACTCTATGATGTCCTGAGAGGCAAAGAAATCGGCAACTCGGCCTATTTGATACCTTCCACACGATTGCATGTATTGGCCCCTGATTCAGAGGGAACACCAGATATTTTCGAACTGATCGTCTCACCAAAAGCGGCCCAGTACATCGATGCAATCTGTCAGAGGTACGACCATATAATTATTGACACGCCTCCGGTTCTTGCCTTTCCAGATGCTTTGGCATGGGCAAAAATCGCCGGGGCTGTTGTTTTAACGAGTTTTGCGCGTCAGACAAAAGTACAGGAGCTTAAGGAAGCAAAAGATCGGCTGACGCGAATAAACGTTGCGATACTTGGCACTGTTTTGAGTAACGTCGAACCAGATCAACTTCGTTACGGTCACAGTTACCGTGACCAGGCAAGGCGAAATCGTACGCGCAAGAAAATGCTTCTGGCCGCGAAAGTAAAGGAATAGACTTACTTTCGAGGCTCGCAATCGGCATGGCCAACAGATAACAGCATCAGCCTTCAATCCCTCAAGCCTTGCCAACTGATTTCTCTTGTCACGGTACTTCAAATGAAAATTCTCGTCGTACATAAAAAGAAGCCATCGGAACAAACTGCTGGTGGTGCGCTCTTACATCGGGCCCTTGCCAGCAAGCCGATTGGCAGCTTGATTCTGAGCGGATTAGTGGAGAGTCTGCCTCTCAACAATGCGCACGAGGTCCGATTCGCAGTTCCAGAGGAATATGAGCATCTGCTGGGAAGCGCCTCACAAAATGTTTTGTTCTATAATCAGACAATTCCAATCAGTCCGGAGACGCTTGGTAGAAAAACCAAATCTAAATGGCATGTGATCTCCAATGGACGATTCGTGTCACATATCAACGAGAAGGTGCTTGGTAGTATCCTCGGGCACACTGAGGCGGATGTTGTGGCCGTAACAGCAGAACCGTCTTTGCAGGCATCGCAGGAGAGAATACTGTTGACTGCTGAAGACAAGATGGCGGGCTTCCGCCGAGTGTACGAGGATTCCGCCGAGCTGACGCCGATCCCGCCGGACTGGCCGCACCATCTTTTTGCCAGGGCCAATGCTGTGAACGGGATACTGTCGGACAGTGAACTGCCGGAATCATTCTCCTCTTTCCGAAAAATATGCGAGGAACATGGACTGAGCCTCTGCGCGGTGAACGTGGGCGGCACCGTAACAGACCTGGAAACCGCAGAGGGTCTGCTGAGCTTTTGTACAGCAATTATCAATCACACGCCCCATACTCATGTAAAACGGATGGTTCCGGATGCGGCCATGTGCACGTTTGGAAATAATCATTCGGCAACGCCCAGACTAATGGGCCGGGTCCTAATCGGCAACAATGTCGATTTTGGAAATGACGTAGTAGTTGTAGGACCAACCATCATCTGCGACAACACCGTTATTGGAGACAGGGCCACTATAGAGGCGTCTGTGATAGGCTCAGACGTCCACATAAACCAAGATCAATTCCAACAGAAGTCCCTTCTGTTGGGGAAGGAACAGCCGGAAACAGACCATATCGTTGAAGGAACCGGTTCAGTATCCGTCTATAAATCTGACCTACAAGACGAGCCCGGTAAAACCAACTGCACCAACCACATATTCCGAGTCTGGCCAAGGTTGTCTTATGCTCGGAGCTTCAAACGAATTGCTGACTCGGCAATTGCTCTTGTAGTGCTGATTCTGTTCGCTCCGATAGCCCCGCTGATCATTCTGGCCATAAAGCTCAACTCGCCCGGCCCGGCGCTTTTCAAGCACAAGCGTGAAGGACTTCACGGTAAACCGTTCTATTGCCTGAAATTCCGGTCCATGCATACCGGCTCGGATGAAATTCAGGACAAGCTGCGAATCATAAGTCAGGTGGATGGGCCTCAGTTCAAGATGGAGGACGATCCAAGGGTGAGCAGGGTCGGAAGATTCCTTCGGGAGACCTACATCGACGAAATACCGCAATTCATCAACGTGCTGCTTGGCCATATGAGTGTGATAGGCCCTCGACCTTCACCGAAAAAAGAGAATACTCAGTGTCCTTATTGGCGAGACGCCAGACTCTCGGTGCGTCCTGGAATTACGGGATTGTGGCAGATTCGCCGAACCCGCAAGCCAATGCAGGATTTTCAGGAGTGGATATACTACGATATCGAATACGTCAGGAATCTGTCTTTTAAGACGGACCTCTGGATATGCTGGAAGACATTCATAAAATTGGTTGACAACTTTATTAACCAATTCTGATTGCACGCCCAAAACGAAGGGAATAAACACATGCTGGAGAGACATTTCAACTGGAAGCTGGCGGCTGTTCTGCTTATCGGCCTTGTCGTTTTATGTGTAACGGCCTTCAGTCTTCGCCAATGGCAGAGACGCAACAGGGCTGACGAAGG
>CAZYMD010000280.1:0-4229 GCA_964649005.1 uncultured Pirellulales bacterium | reverse complement strand
GATACTGAAGACTGGCTTGTCAATGATGGTAACGCTCCGATAAATATCAATTACAGTAATGTGTATGGAGGCTGGCCTGGAGAGGGAAATATAGATGTCGGTCCGTGTTTCGCTCATCCTGGGTATTGGGATGTTAATGGCACGCTTGAGGATATGAACGATGATATTTGGATTGAGGGAGACTATCATCTCAAGTCGCAGGCAGGGCGGTGGGATCCGACCTCGAGCAGTTGGGTCTTGGATGATGTAACCAGCCCATGTATTGATGATGGTAGTCCGTCAACACCTGTAGGTTCAGAGCCATTTCCAAATGGCGGGCTGGTTAATATGGGCTATTACGGTGGGAACGAACAGGCGAGCAAGTCGTATTTCAGAACGATGCCCTGTGATTCTATCATAGCAGGTGACATCAATGGTGATTGCGTGGTTAATTGGACCGACTTTATGTTGTTAAGCATGAACTGGCTCCAGGATAATACACCACATCCTGGAGTTATACTTCAGGCAAGCAATCCATTTCCTGCAGATGGTTCCGATGGAATTAGTAAAGGAATCTACTTAATCTGGAAATCGGGCGGATGGGGGGCTTCGCAAGATATTTATTTTGGCCCTAATAACCCTCCTGCCTATAGGGGAAACCAGACCTATTGCATGTATAGTACAGGAGTGATGCAATATTCCACATTATATTATTGGCGTGTCGATGAAGTTGGTCCCAATGGGAAGGTTGAGGGGCAGGTGTGGACTTTCAAGACTGAGCCTATTCCCAGATATGCCCGGAATCTTGATCCTGCAGATGGTACTCGGGTTGACAAAAGCACCATTAAGCTAAGCTGGATTCCTGGCGATGGAGCAATTTCTCACGATGTGTATTTCGGAGATACAAATCCACCGCCTTTTAAGTGTAACCAGACTACTACTTCCTTCCAAACAGGTGTGTTACCGGAAAGCGGATGGTATTACTGGAAGATCGACGAAATCAGCCCAGAGGGAAAAACAAAAGGTCAGATATGGAAGTTTGAATATATACCCAGTACCGGCGGAGGCAGTGGTGGAGGAAGCAGTGGAGGAGGAGGAACCTCGCGCTGAATTTGGGGGAGCCGTCGCTGATATTGCTATCAACCAGGCTATGTTGTGAGGCTGGAAAAAAGTAGACACTTCTGGAGTATCTCATACAATCGTGTGGTTATTGTTCTATTTATGGCTGTCAGTGCATGAATTTGACGCGACAGTCGGTTTGGATTTTTCTAAATTGTCACGAGGGGTATTTGAATGACGCCTAAAGAACGGATTTATGCGATTATCAGGGGAGAATCTTTTGACAGGCCTGCTGTGACGCCTATTTTTATGGCTTGGTCTGCTAATTATATCGGCAGGACATATCGCGATTATTATCTCGATGGTGATGTGTTGGTCGAGTCGCAATTGGCCGTGACAAAGGCATTCAATCTCGATCAGGTCAGTGCGATCAGCGATCCCTGGAGGGAAGCTTCGGCGTATGGCATGGAGTTCGACTATCCAGAAGAGGGCGTTGGCAAGCCCATGGGATTACTGATACAGGGACCGGATGACATATCGAAAGTACGCCTGTTCGATGCCTGCAAAGCCGAGCGGACGAGGCAGCGGATAGAGAGCGTAGAGAAAATGGCTGCGCAAGTAGGCCAGACGCACAGCGTACTTGGCTGGGTCGAGGGGCCGTTGGCTGAGTATTCCGATTTGCGGGGCGTAGAGACAGCTTTAATGGACTTGATGGACAAGCCTGAAATGTACGTCGAAGCTGCTGAAACGATCATTGAGAACGCGATTGCTTTCGCATTAGCTCAGATCGAAGCAGGTGCGGACATGATCGGCGTGGGGGATGCGGCTGCGAGCCTGATAGCGCCTGCGATGTTCGAAGAGTTCGTATTGCCCTTCGAAAAGAAGCTGTTCGACGCCATTCACGAGGCTGGCGCCACAGTGAAGCTCCATATCTGTGGCAATATCAAACGCATCATTGGCGAAATGGCAAAAACAGGCGCCGAGATAATCGACGTGGACTGGATGGTTCCGATGACACATGCCAGAGAGGCGGTAGGGCCTGACATAACCTTGGCGGGCAATTTCGATCCCACGGTGGTACTGCTGCAAGGTACGCCTGATGATGTGGCGAAGGCTGCACGGGAATGCCTGTCTACGGCCGGCGAGAGATTCATTCTTCAGCCTGGCTGCGAGGTGCCTCCATCGACGCCTGAAGAAAATATTTGCTCATTCTGCCCCTGCGAGGGATGCCTGATCCATGAAGAACTGAACCTCCTGTAATCACAGGCAGTATTGTCTTGAGTAAGAATATGAATAATCACGCAAGGAGGCTGTCATGGCAAAAGTACTTTACATAAAAGCCTCACCGATGGGGCAATTGTCCTATTCCGTCGCCGTCGCCGATGCGTTCGTCGAGGCGTATAAAACAGCACATCCAACCGACCAGATCGATACTCTCGATTTATTCACCGATAAGCTGCCCGCCTTCGACTTCGCCGCCGCCTCAGCCAAGTACAAGATCATGCATGGCAAGGACCATTCAGCCGAAGACAAACAAGTCTGGCAGGGCGTCTTGGCGGTAATCGAGAGGTTCAAATCGGCGGACAAGTACGTTCTCGCTGCTGCCATGTGGAATTTCTCGATACCCTATCGGCTCAAGCAGTATATAGACATTATCGTCCAGCCAGGCCAAACCTTCACCGTCAATGAGCAGGGGGCCTATGAGGGACTCGCTGGCGGCAAGCCCGTGTTTGTGGCCTACGCACGTGGTGGCGAGTACAAACCGGGAACCGGTGCAGAGGCATTCGACCTACAGAAGAGATATGTCGAGCAGATTCTCGGCTTTATTGGGCTGACAGACATTCAGTCAGTAGTAGTGGAGCCTACTCTTGCCGGCGGGCTTGAGGTAGCTCAGCAAAAGAAAAAAGAGGCGATTGTTGAGGCAAAACGCCTGGCCGAAGCATTCTGACCTTGGTCGTAAACAGGCCGCCCAATAATTCTTTTTCTTGCGGTAGGTGAAATCTTTCGCAACATTTTTGCACCTCCTTGTTATCTCCGGGACCACACACACCAGAATCACTGTTTCATCTACACTGGGAGGAACTATGCACATATCGTGCTAAAAGGGTAATTGCGTGGTTTTTTTCAGTTGTATAGGGATTGTGGAAATGATATAATATTATCGTACCGCCCAATGGAATTTTGATACATGTTTTTGAAGGGCTGTGGTTATGCCCGGCGCTGAGTGTTTATCCACGGGGCATTCGTAACAAAGTGCTGTTTCACACCAATAGAAGATGTGTTTCGTATGTCTGCAAAGGTCTATCGGCTGGCAGTGTATAAAACCAGGAGAGTGAAATATGCGGAATGGTAATTGGATTGTACTGGCGGTGTTAGGAGTATTACTGCTGAGCCTGACAGCGACCGCGGACGAAGAAGCACACTTCGAATACCCCTACTACGTAGTCGGCGCCCACGATCCCGATGGCAACGGCTTATACGGCATGAACGCCAGCGGTAGCTGGTATCCATTCGTCACTGTTGATCCGAATATATGGCTCGTTGGACCGCCTCTATCGGATGTAAGTGCTGTGACGTTGCCGACGGACCACTGGGTCGAGCTACAGTTTCGCGGGCCAATCGTCGACGGTCCCGGGTATGACATCGAAATACTCGAAAGGGGACGAGTCAGCGAGCAGGCACTTGTATTTTTCACAGACGGGCATGACAAAGAATACCTCTATACTCTGATAGAAGCCTGGGACACTGGCACCAATCTCTCATCCTATCTTCAGCTCGACATAGCGGGTCTCAACTTGCCTTTCGAGCCTCGTGCTATTCGAATAATCGGCCTCGACACGGGAGGCGATTGTTGGGGTTTCGATCTGCAAAGCGTTACAGCGAGGATATGCACCCAATGTAACGACTATCCCGCCTGTAATCCGATCCCTGTGAATGGCGAAAGACGAGTTGCGCTCGATACGCCGCTTAGCTGGTGGCCCGGCGATTCGGCGATAAAACACATCGTCTATTTCGGCAACTGCCCAAACGATGTCGGGCCTGATGCCACGCCCGTAACACCCGCCCAGGGACAGGACGCTAATAGCTTCGATCCAGGACCGCTGGCATTAGACACAACCTATTATTGGCGTGTTGATGAGGTCAATTCCACATCTCCAGATGCGCCACACACTGGAGAGGTTTGGACTTTT
>CAZYMD010000279.1:0-4229 GCA_964649005.1 uncultured Pirellulales bacterium | reverse complement strand
CATCAGCTAATCTAGTGAAAGTTGCGCCGCCATCTGGTGAAAGCCAAACTGCGAATGGACCGTAAACATTTTCGGTGTCGTGGTGGAATGATGTCCACTCATATAAGCTGGCCCCTAAACCACCGAGAGTGAGTGTCATATAAGTGGGTGTGCCTGTGGCGCCATCCCAGTCGCCGTTACCACCATTACCAGTGCGTGTATCGATACCGATAAAGTCGGTGACGAGGTTCAGATCACCTGCAGCGTTGTTCCAGGTATCGTCATTAGTGGCGCCCCGGTCGATTGACTGCTGAACACGGTTGTCTGTAGTATTTGGCCAGGCGGGAGTTAGCGTGATTCCGCCGTAATTGGCAGTGCTGAATTCAGCAGCCACCTCATGATTCGCATGATAGGATGACCAGCCTGCTTGATTGTGGGCGGCCGCAGAGAGACCTGGATCGCCGGCAGTGGTTGAATCACCACCGCCATCCTGGTTAGAGTTAAAATCCACCCTTAAAACGACATCGGCTGAGGCAGAGCTTGCCATCATAACGACCACTACTACTAATAATAGTCTTCGGAACATTTTTGTGTCCTCCTTCTTGTTGTGAAACACGAACGTTTCTACAAGGCTTTACTGCCTCAACTACCCGGATGACTTCCGGGCGGCAATTCGCATTGCCAGAGATCCTTTCATTAAAAAAGGGTGAAGCGTATCGAACCTTTTCGGCCGTGTGCTTCACCCTCTACCATCTTCTTCAATCGTCCGGAGAATCCGATTGTATGTCTGTGCATACTGCGCACACTATATACTCGCAACTATAACAACCGTTGCGTTTCGAACCGACCTTCAGAACAGTCGATTCAACTCAGTCACCCCTTATCAGCACGATACTACGAACGACGACGTCTTCTCAAGACCAGCGAGCCGAGGCCGAGCAAAGCAATTGTCGTGGGCTCGGGAACAACCTCAAAGCCTTCCATACCCCAGATTTGGCGGTGAACACCTGCAGGATCTGAGTAGGGTGCAAAACGCAGCACGACATCATCCACACCATTTGCAGTAAAGGATGTACGATAAGTTGAAGGAAGCGAGTATATATCTGGCCCACTATATAGTGCACCGGAGTCGGGGCTGCCGCCTTCGGTTCCATCAGTCATAAGACCATCGGCTAATTGAGCGAAAGTTGCACCGCCATCTGTTGAAAGCCAGACTGCAAATGGGCCCCAGACATTTTCGGTGTCGTGATGGAATGACGTCCAGCCATAATCGCCAGCGGCCAATCCACCGAGTGCGAGTGTCATATAAGTGGGTGTGCCTACTGTGCCATCCCAGTCACCGTTACCACCATTTTGAGTGCGTGTATCGATGCCGATAAAGTCGGTCACGAGATTGAGATAACCTTGAGTATCATCCCAGGTAGCATCATTACTGGCACCCCTGTCAATTGACTGCTGAACGCGGTTATCTGTGGTATTCGGCCAAGCTGGAGTTACTGTGATTCCGCCGTAATTGGCAGTGCCGAATTCAGCAGCCACTTCATGGTTCGCATGATAGGATGACCAGCCATCTTGATTGTGGGCGGCTACAGAAAGGCCTGGATCACCAGCAAGGCTTGAATCGCCACCACCATCCTGATTTGAGTTAAAATCCACCCTTAAAGCAAGACCGGCTGAGGCAGAGTTTGCCACCAACAACAGGGTTGCCACAACCAAACAAATCAATACCTTTTTCATCAATCACTCCTCCAAAATAAAGAAACATCAACCAGTTCTCATAGGAAACAAATGAGCCTGCCGGTCGTCCTCCTTGAGCGACTTTCTAGGGGAACATGTGCATTACCTTCCCTTTTAGAAAGCAGTAGGCCATATACCTTACTATTGATTCTACCATATAAGCCACAACCGATGAAACCTCATTTTTCCACAAAAAGTCGTCATTTTGTGCAGGCGGCAAGCCTGGCTACTGTAGTGAATGGTTCTTTCGATATTCCGATGGCGTTACTCCTTTCTGCTGTTTGAAGTACCGGGCGATGTTCTTGATATCTGAGCATCCCATGATCGAAGCTATCTGAGAGACAGGTAGGTTCGAAGTCACCAGCAATCTGGCAAGCTGGTCCACCCGAACTCGCTTGATTTCCTCGTGTACCGACCTTCCGAGTACGCTGGCAAATCGCTCATACAAGGTTCGTCGCGACAGCGAGACTACCCGCAGCACGTCATCGACCTGAATGGGCTCTTTACCCGCACTCCGATGGATAAACCGCAGTGCAGCCAGGACGTCGCGATCGGCTACGGCAAAGACATTAGTCGATTGCCTGCTCACGACATGGGTAGGCCGGACAATGATCGTTTGATTCACGATTTTCTTGCCGGCCATCATCTTATCCAGCGTCGCCGCGGCATCATAACCCGCCTTTTCCGCATCCAGGGCTATGCTGGTCAGAGGGGGTGTGACCAGGTCGCATATCATCTCATCGTTTCCAAGTCCTATAACTGCGACTTCTTCCGGCACATGGAGACCTGCGATCAGACAAGCCTCGAGAACGTATTGACTTCGATCATCATTACAGGCCATCAATCCAACGGGTTTTGGCAGGGTCTTGAGCCATTCAGCCAGCATATCCTGCTCTTTCTCCCACGAGTGGCGTGCCACCGATCCGGGGCGTTCATATTCATAGCTGTGCGCTTCGTATCCTTCTTCGGAAACTCTCTGGCTAAAGCTCCTGCCACGCTCTCGCGACCAGTAATACTTTTGCCCGAATCCGCAGTAGGCAAATTGCTTGAAACTTCGGTGCAACAGGTACTCCGCAGCCATTTTCCCGATAGCTTCGTCGTCTGTGATTATGTTGGGATAGCCAGGAAAAGGCTCGGTATAAGGAGAGACAACAGTCGGGATATTGACAGAAAGAATCCTCTCTGTCTGTTCTCGCGTACGTTGTTCACGCAAAACCAAACCATCCGCACCCACCTTCAATATCAGCTTCGGAGCGACTTCTCCACCGCCTGTTGCCCAGTAGAATGGAGCCCTCTTGTAGTATATCCAATTCCCCCGGCTGCGAGAATATCTCGTCATTCCACGTATAATCGACCGCCCGAACGTGCGCGACGTTTCCATCATTAGTATGACTTTGTGCCTGTTCGTCATATCGTGCACGTTCCCGTATGAAAAACTCACCCGATGTGCATTAGAGCACACGGTCACGTCGGTATTTCTTTAGAATCAAATCCTTGTGATAATATCCTGCCATGAAATGCACTCAGCACCACGGGACCCTGAATCCGTCTGTAACAAAAAAGTACTACGGGAAGAAAACCGGTTCAAAAACGAATTCTCCAACAAATGACGCTGAATCTGATCGAATATTCCTACTTGGTGCCCCTATGGCGATACGCCCAGCCTTGCGCCACGTAACGAATATCTTCTGTCTGGTTGTCTGGGGGATATTCCGTACCGTAGTTCGTTACGCCCTGAGCAAGCAACTTGTCCAGACGTTGTTTGGTGAAGGGATCGCGCCACTTGCGTATTTCCCCATGCCCGTCGCAGAATCCCAGAATGCTGCTGTCACCATGATTGATGGCCATCGGTCCCCACCAGGCCCACTCATTGGCGATTCCTGTATATTCAGGCGCCCCAAGCGCAAAATGATGGCTCGAATTCCAATTTCGCACCTCTGCGGTTTCTACGAATACATACCGCTTGACCGGGGCGGTAATCTCGTCGTACTTCTTGATCTGGGTATTATACCAGGCACCGCTCGTCTTCGTAGTATCATACAGACACATGGGAATCGTGTAAGAAGCGAAGCATTTTGTATTGTCGTAAATGCTTATTCGAACGTTGTCGGCGGGGCAGTGATAAACCTTGGAATTCTTAACGTATGGGAATAAGAGCCCTCTCTCTATTCCGCGAATCTCATCTTCGTCTGTGACAGCGGGATTCGCCTGGGTATTAGTCATCGTATTGCCGTCTATATCGCGAGGAACCCCGATCCAGCCGACATAATTGCCGTTGTTTTCCGTCCCGCTGTCATTGGCGCTCATAATCCGCCCATCATTATCCCCCATGTATATATACCACCCCAGGGCAAGGTTCTTGACATTGCTAAGGCACACCGCCGACGTCGCTTTTTTCTTCGCCAATTGAACGGCCGGCATTATAACCGCCAGTAACACAGCGATAATCGCGATCACAACTAACAGTTCGATCAAGGTAAAAGCTTTCGTCTTCATAGCTTATATCCCTAAAA
>CAZYMD010000278.1:0-4292 GCA_964649005.1 uncultured Pirellulales bacterium | reverse complement strand
AACGCAAACGGCCACTATTGGAAGCAGTTCCTCTCTGGGGAGTTCTCTCGCAGGCGCTTGGTCGCTATCTCCGCACAGACCGGCGCGAAACTCTGGGCCAAAGACGCCAACTATCGCCACCGTCCAGTCATTACGGGCGATACGATTGTGGCCGAGCCATGGGCGTTTAACCTTAAGACCGGTCGTGAAAAAACCCGCTTGCATCCCCTAACAGGCGAAGAAACCACCTGGCAGTTTCTGCGACCCGGCCATCACTGCGGCGCGATTTCCGCCTGTCCCCAGATGCTCTTCATGCGCAGTGGCTACACGAGCTACTACGACCTGCAAGACGACTCCGGTATTCGCCATTTCTCAGGTCATCGCCTCGGCTGTTGGATCAACGCAGTCTGCGCCGATGGTCTGGTTCTCGCCCCTGAAGCAAGCGCGGGCTGCGTCTGCCTCTTTCCAATTGTATGCTCGGTAGCAATGGAACCTCGGCCCGATCACGAGCGGTGGAGTATATATAGCGCCACAGGCTCAAATACTCCAGTGAGGCATATGGCCGTGAACCTCGGTGCGCCGGGGGACAAGCGCGACACCGATGGCCAGATGTGGTTCGCATACCCACGACCCGGACTACCTGGTGACCGTGCGGCTATGGGATTTTCGTTTGACATGAAACTCGAATTAGCCGAAGGCGGCGGATACATCCTGCAGAATAATATCGCAGATTCGACTGCCAGCGACGAGAAGTCATGGGTATTTGCATCCGGCCTGCGCAGTCTGAAACGATGCACGCTGCCACTGCTCGGAGAGAACGACACACCGGCCAGGTACACCGTCGCACTGCTCTTCGCGCCTTTCTCTGGCGAAGCTGCGAGCAAGCCCACGTTCGATATCAAGTTACAGGGCGAGTATGTCACCACAGACTTTGATAAAGCCGGCGAGAACATAGTATGTCGATTCGATAACATCGAAGTCAGCCGGAACCTTGAAATTGAAATCGCTCCAGGCAGTGACAGTTCCCTCTCTGGAGCCGGTCTTCCAGTATTCTGCGGTCTGGAAGTTTCCAGAGCAGACGATATACTCCACAAATAGCAGTAAAACATATTCTCTCTATGATGAATTGGATTCATTGAAATTACTTCTGTTTCTACTAAGATTCTGATACCAAGGAAATCCATATAAATAATGCAAGCCTTCGAAAGGAGCATGAGGAATGAACTGTTTCAGGAAGATGGCACTGATATCTATGGCTCTGTGTATTGCTTTTACACTCCAAGTCAACGCAGCAGGTAATGACATTGATCAAATGATCAGGCAAAATCGCATGGGCGAATTGACTGTCAAAGCCAAACCCGGGGCCGCTGTACGTGTTGAACAGATCAGACATGAATTCTGGTTCGGTGCAGCGATATCCTCATCTGCATTTGGTGGCAGGCTCAATCCCGAAGATCAGCGCAAATACAAGGAAGTTTTCCTTTCGAATTTCAATGCGGCGGTTACTGAAAACGCTCTGAAATGGCACGCCATGGAACCACGAAAGGGACAGGTGGACTATGCTATTGTCGATGCAATCCTTAAATGGACAGAAGATAACGACATTCCTTTGCGAGGCCACAACCTGTTCTGGGGCATTCCCAACAGAGTTCAAGGTTGGCTAAAACAGCTCGATGACGAAGCATTGCGTGAAGCACTTAAAATCAGAGCGACAACAATCGCACGTCGTTACAAAGGCAGATTTGCAGAATACGACCTAAATAACGAGATGATCCATGGCAATTACTATGCTGATCGCTTAGGGCCAGGTATCACAAAGCAAATGGCCGACTGGGTCAAAGAAGTTGATCCCGAAGCTCGCCTGTATTTGAATGACTACGATATTCTTACAGGTAATCGGCTCAACGATTATATCAAGCATATCCGTGGTCTTCTCGATGAAAAAGCCCCCATTGACGGTGTCGGCGTGCAGGGACACCTTCACAGCGACTCATTCGATCCGGCTAAACTACGCAATGCACTCGATACCTTAACCAAACAAGGTTTGCCGATATGCATCACTGAATTCAACTTCCCCGGCCAACGTTCAAGCGTTTACCAACGCCGAGGTGTAAAGCTTACTGAAGAACAGGAGCAAGCCAAGGCAAAGGCATTGGTGGAATATTATCGTATCTGCTTTGCCTACCCCGCTGTTAAAGGCATTCTTATGTGGGGCTTCTGGGAACGTGCAAATTGGATCCCCCAGTCCTCACTTTATCTAAGCGATTGGACAGCTACCCCCGCAGCCAAAGCCTATCGCGATCTGGTGTTCAACCAATGGTGGACACGCTGGGAAGGCAAGGCGGACAAAGACGGTTATTGTCATATCCCTGCGTTCTTTGGCAAGCATAGCGTGACAGTCGACGATAATGAGAAGATTGTTTACCTCAGAAAGTCAGCAGAGGCAGAGACGATTTTATTCGAGTAGCTGATAATTCCATACAATGTAACCGATGGCTTCGAGACCTTTCTCGTTTCCATTACTCGTGTATGTCATAGACCATCATTGTTTCGCCGTGGCGGATGTATAGACGGCCATCGGAGATGGAGGGGTGGGCCCAGTGTTTTCCTGAGCCTGCTGTGATCTTGAAGGAGTTTATTACACTGAAGTTCTTCGGGTCGGCTTTTGTGATGCCCACTTGTCCTGTGTTCTCCCCGTAGCAGTACAGCATACCATCGGCGTAGATTGTCGAACCCTTGCCGCCCAGCCAGGGGGTTTCGAACATGACCTTGCCTGTATCCCATTCCAGGCAGGTCCAGGCGCCACGAGTCATAGCCTGGAAATTTGCGCCGTAGATGTATCCGTCCACCAGGACCACGCCACCGTGGTGGACGTCCAGTGTCGTATCGGTCCATTTGCGCTGGAATTTCGTCGGATCGGCGAAGAGCTGGAGCATAGCGCCGCCATTATTGTAGCCGCTGGTTGTGTAGACTTGTCCATCGGAGTAGAGCGGGACATTCGGATTAACAATTCTCCCGCGGTCGGTGTGATACTCGTCGAAGCTGTCTCGCCACAAGAGCTTGCCTGTCTCAGGCTCGATTCCCACGACGGAGTCGCGGAGCATCGTGACGATCATTCGATTACCCTGATACTCGATAGCAAGGGGGTTTCCATAGGCCGAGGCTTCGTTTAGGTCTTTGCACGCCCAGAGGACTTCGCCACTGATCTTGTTGAGGGCGACGACGCTGGCGGTTTTTCCTCCCGGGGTGGCGATTACCTTATCACCATCAACCAGCAGGCACTCGGACATACCCCATCGGGGAGTCTGGCCTTCGAATTGAGTGAATACATCTCTCGACCAGATTGTGTTTCCGTTTTTGGCGTCGAAGCAGAATACTACGCCTGTTCCGCTGAAGACATAAAGCCTGCCAGAGTCGATAGTTGGGGTGGTCCTGGCGGCGGGGTATGACTTCGACCACTCTTTGCCATAAGATTCCTTCCACTGGGGTTTGCCGTTCAGGTCGAAACAGAAGACGTAACCATCGGGGCCGAGCTTGCCTGTTGTGTATATTAGACCATCTGCGATAGCTGCTGAGGAGTAACCCTCTCCCAGTCCATCTACAGACCAGAGCAGCTTTGGGCCTTGTTCGGGCCACTTTTTGAGCAGTCCAGTCTCGCCGGACTTGCCATCTCGGTTGGGGCCTCGGAATTGGGGCCAGTCAGCAGCCTGGCATACAGATACGGCCAAAATAGTCATTAAAATCAGGGTATTACTGCATAGTTTGTACATCTTTGGTTTCCAACAGGAGTTTTCCAACAGGCGCACGCTCAGTTACTACATCGAGCAGCTTATTGGAGATAGTATCATATTTGGCCTGAAAATGCGAACTTTAGACCAAGTGCGGGACTTGACGGGTGGGATTGGTCTGGGGATTTTCAGGGGAAGTGTGAATTGGTAGATTGGTAGATGAGTGTGGGGGATTAGCTGGTTCAAGGTGATTTTCTTTTGTTTCGTCAGTGCGGGATATTTCATTGTAATCCGTTGTGGTAGCTATGGTTGTGTCGTCTTTTGATTGAGGCAGATTGGGTTTGTTTTGCATATTTTCTTTTTGGGTTTGTGTGTGTGAGGTTTCGGGTGAATATGTGCGAGTCGGTTCGTTTCCAGGTTGCTGAGGCCCTGAATCGGAGTCCAGGGTAAACTCTTTGGACTGTCGGACGATGGACTTTTCTTCGGTGGTTCTGGATTGGCTTTGTTTTCGGGATTTTTGAATATCTCGAAGTTCGGCCATTGTTTTGTATAGGCTTCTTTCGATTCGGCGTTCGTACATCAGGA
>CAZYMD010000277.1:0-4310 GCA_964649005.1 uncultured Pirellulales bacterium | reverse complement strand
CGAATCATAACGCCAGCCTTGACCCAATCGTTCATGCTCTCGCCCGTAGGCGCTTGGACCTTGGTAATAATCGAAGCGGTGCCTGCGCCGAGGTTCTTCCAGGCATAGTGGAATTCGTCTGCTTCGACGCCATCGACAATCCAGATATCGGCGCCTGCACCCGTGAGGGTGTAAGTGCCAGCAGGACCTTCGACAATGCTACCCTGGGACTGGATGTGGCCGTAGTACCATAAATTCAGGGCCTTAACGCCATTTTGAGTCCAGTCACGCAGACCGGTAGGCAGTGTTTTTGTTACCTCAGAGTACTTGAGGTTGTTGTCGTAGAACATCGGCATCGACTGCAAGCCGCCATGAACGATTGATGTCTCACAGAAATGCTCGCCGTCTGCGAAGACCGGATAAGGATAACCGGCAATCGAGCCGTTGGTCGAACCGCCAAAACCGTCGATCCAGGTTTCGAAGATACGATCCGGCGGCTCGTCGTTGTAATCCTCGAAATCTTCGATGGTCATGAAATCAGCAGTTGTAAAGCTCCAAAGAGTACCTTTCCATGGACTGTCCGGATTGAGGTTATTAACCTCGTCCACACGCCAATAGTAGGTAGTGTCCCAGGTAAGCTCGCCACCGGGGGCGGGAACGTAGACTTCGTTGCCGACGCTTTGGTTGCCCTTGAACTCGGGCGAAGCATTGGTTGCGTTGGCAACAGCCGCTTCATCAGTGCCAAAGTAGACATTGTGTGAAACGGCTTCCTGGCCTGGATTCCATTTCAGCTCAAGGTCTCTTGTTCTAACATCTGTGGCTCCGTTTCCTGGTTTGGGAGCGCTGGCCCTTATCGGGGGCGATAAAGCTCCTGCCGGGATAATTTGCTTCGGTGTAGATGGGCTCGACCAGCGGAGTTCCGCCACGGCGCCGCCGCCGTTCTCATAGTACTCCATCTGAATACTGTGCCTGCCGGCGGTCAGATCTATTGTGCCGGAGACTTCTGTCGTCCCCTGATCCACCCACTGATTGATGATTCGCTGTCCGTCTATATACAAACGCGCGCCATCATCGGTGCTCGTATAAAACGTATACGTTTCGCTGTATGGAATCTCGATCTCACCGGTCCATATGACCGAGAAGGCGTCGATATTGACCGCCGCATCGGGAGTCCCATCGCCCCACTGGAAGTTGATCTGATCGTCGGTGCGTGTCAGAACATATGTTTCGAAGTTCATCCCATGGTAATAGTCGCCGCGCAAGCCGGTTTCCGCTGGACTGGTCTTGAACGACCATACATCGCCCTCGTAGAGCTGATGTGTGTTAGGATTATTTTCGTCAACACGCCAGTAATATATCGTCTCAGGTTCCAGAGGACCGGTGGGAGTATATAACGCATCCGGTACGAATTCACCACCACCAGGCGCACCATTAGCCACCGTGTCGTAATCATCGCTGAAATGCACCGTATGCATCATTGCAAGATAACCAGGAGACCAGGTCAACTGCGCGTTTTCGGGATCGACAAAGTGACCTCCATCTGACGGGACGGGGTCGTACGCCTTGTTCGGAGGTACAGTAAAGCTCCAGACATTGCCTGTGTGCTTGGTGACCCCGTCGGCCTCGATCTCATCTATTCGCCAGTAATAAGTAGTGCCGGGCACAAGGCCATCCGGGTATGGATACGGGGAGAAGCCGACCACGAAGTACTTTACGGTCTGGTTTTTCTGGAATGTGCCACCGGTGCCGTTGGCCACTGCGTCAGCGTCCGTACCGAAATAGACATCGTGTGAAGCGGCAGAAGCGCCGGCATCCCATTGCAGGCTTGCCCACGTGGAGGCATTCAATGCGTCATCGGCCGGCCTCGGATTGTCGGCCTTCAAGGCCAGGATAATATTCCCTGTATACGAAACGTCGCTAAACGTCCACGTACGCACTTCTCCGGTCACGTGCGATGAGACAGCCAAGCCGATGTAGACGTCGGTGGTCATGGTGATATCCAACCTTGCCTGCTCCCTCCAGGCAACACCGTCCGGCGAGTACGAACCTATGAACGTATTGCCCTGACGCTCGATCTTTACCCAATGCGGAGGTGCGACCGCGACGGATGTGTCGGAGTTTGCGGAGCCACCGCCCGTGGCGTTTCGGGATTGAAAGGATGCTCCGTTACCGTCACCGGCAGTAACGGTGGTAGAAGCATGCTTGGAAGGGCCGTCAAGCGTTTCACGAATCATGACACCGCCCTTGCTCCAGTTATTTGAACCGGTGCCGTTGGTCAACACGCGAGCGACCATCGAGCCGTCTCCCGACAAACCGATGTAGGCATAGCGGAAATCATCTGAAGCATCCCAGATGTCGTGCCCGCCGCCGCTTACGGTCCAGGTACCGCCACTCTCTGAGGCTCCACTGGTTGCTTCAGCAGCGCCGATGTCCTGAGTCTTCCACCCGATCGGCAGCGCGCCAGAGGCGCTGGTGGCCAGGCCCATGAATAACAGGGCGGTAAACAACAAAATCAACTTTTTACACATAATAATCCTCCTTCAAAAAATGGATCATAGTACCACCACCATGCCTTCATTTATCCTGCCAATGTACCTGTAAAACCTTGTACTACAGCATTTTGAAGCGTGGCGACATAACTCAAATGCTCTACACCCGTGCAACAATCTTCAATAGAAACCGGCGATCTTCAAATGTATACTTCATCCAAATATTTTTTTAGAGACCGCAGGCCAGTAGAAGCTAATTACACCTCCTTTCTACAAAAAATGCGCGAACTGTACGTGCGAAGTGCAGAGAACTTACATACATACGGGAATAGCGCTGTCGCAGTGATAAGGCCCGTTTCAGTTGTATCACAACAGGCCTCAGACAACACCTTATACGACATAACATCTCCTCCTAAGAGCAGAAATACCACCAGAATCTTTCAGGGCGTATAGCAACGTCCCAAAATAATGCTCAGTGTCAGCCATAATAGCAGATTATCGGCCTGTTTGCAACACAAGTGATGGAGATATCTCATTTTTACTGGAAAAATTTTATTCTTATTTCATATAAAGCCTTTTTTTACAATTCCTTACGAAAGGCTCCACAGATGCGCCTAGCGCAAGAACTTGCCAGCGATATTCCGATAATTAGCCTGTGAGAAAAATAAAATTGTACAACAATAGCCAAGTCATCGACGCACAAAAAGACGAACACCATCGGGGCAAAAGAACAAGGGCCTGCACAGTAGCGTGCAGGCCCTGTTTTGTTCAGTTGCGACCTTAATACAAGTCGCAGATTGGAGACAACCTTAGCCTATTACGGCCAGAGCTGCTCATCAAGCCATGTATCGATCAGGCCGGCATAATCCTTGAAATCGATCGTACCGTCACTGTTCGTATCCATGTTCGCATCCTGCGGCGTCAACAATCGTTCTATCGGCTGTGTGAACGGTGTAGTCTCACCAGCCAGTGATGCTACTTCAGCCTGGGTCAGAGCACGGTTGTACAACCGAAGCTCGTCAATCAGACCATCGAAGTAATTGCCACTCCAGACACCAATCTGGAAGGTGCGGTTATCCGTCGTGTTCAGTTCGGCAACCTGCATACCAATGCGCCTGCCGTCGGCGTAAACGTAGCTGGCATGACCGCCTGCTTCGCCCTCATAGACCAAGGCCATGTGCACCCATACGTTCGAAGACGGATACGTGACATCGAAGTCGTATGTGGGATACCCATAACGCTGGGCACGCCAGAGGTTCTCAGTCCCCATCGTCCTTAGAGAGAAGTTCTGGCTGTTTACATTGGCGCCCATGTCGAAGATACCGCCATCGTTAAAGCTGCGAGTATATACCCAGGCAGTCACCGTCTTTGGTGTATTGCCACTAATACCCAGTTCGGAGGGTTGCAGGCCGATGTCAATAACGTCATCCGCTGTTCCGCCGACATCGAGGGCATTGCCCGTCTGACCTGCCGCGTACGCCGATGTACCTGTTGTCGTGCCATGGCGAGCATTGCCCGAACTATCCAACAGATTGTTCTCAAACTTATAGTAAGCAAGCAATCCGTCATTACCCGGAGCCGTCGGCGTAACTTCATAGTCACTAACGAGCCAGTTATCAGTCAGTAACTCAAGGTCCGGATAGTCAACGACACAGTTGTTGCTGTAGTCATTGTCGGGCTTGCCCAACTGGTATACGCATCTCGACGTATACAGCCCGATGTCATCGATGAACATCAGACCGGAACCACCGGGCTGGGTTGTATTGCCCCTGGTGCCGAAACCAAGTGAGATGCTATCGATATTGGCGAGATTCAGGCTGGGATTAGCAGCGGTGAACTCGC
>CAZYMD010000276.1:0-4324 GCA_964649005.1 uncultured Pirellulales bacterium | reverse complement strand
GTATTGTCATTGGTCCAGAGATCATTATTGTCCGTTCCGGTCCACGTGTCTACGATGTATCCGTTATCCGGTATCGCAACAAGCTGAACAACCGTACCCTCATAATACAGCTCGCCTCTTTTGTGGCTCGGATTTATCGCACCGTTGCCGCCTATGACATTCGTGCGAAGCCTATATAGCGGGACTTCCTCGAACTCGATCGTAACGTTCGTCTGTCCGACTATCGTAATCACATTGTTGACGCCTGCTGACTCATCGTCATCAGTGCCTGTCCAGGCTTTTACTCGATATCCCTCCTCAGGATATGCCTTAAGACTCACAACCTCAAATTCGCGATACGTCCCTTCATTGGGATCGACGTATCCGTGAATGTTGTTCGCATCGACCGGGTCGCCGTTCGGATCCACTACCGTCACCTGCAGGTCGATCATATTCGCCGTCAGGGCCGTATAATGAGCACCCATATCGATACGGCCAGTATCAACTTCACCATCCGTTCGCGTTGTTAATGTTCCTATTTCGAACACCGGATCGGTATCCGGATCGCCAAGATCGATGCACGCGCTGTCGGTCAACTGACCGGCGGCAATATGGCTGAGGTAATAACCACCCAGAGGTCCGGTCACAAACGTCGGCCTAAGACGCACATTGCCAGCGCCGGCATCGCCGTCCTCAATGCTTGAGTACGAAGCGGTGCAGTTCAAGAGGTCGTCGCCATTGCCCCACAGAATACAGTTCGTAATCGTGGGATTCGATCCCGCAAATGCAGCAATACCGCCGGAACTGATAACGCTCATGTCGTCAACTACTATCGTACAGCTCAATATCAACGGAGAAGACTCCTCCAGATCGATCCCGCCGCCACCGTACATCGCCGAGTTATTGGCGATTACACAGTTTATGATCTGTCCCGCCGATTGGTAGCATGCGATACCGCCTCCAACGTTGTCAGCGTAGTTGTAGCTGATAGTACAATTGGAGATTACAGGCGAGCCTTCTTCGCAATTGATACCGCCGCCGACGCCTGTAGGATCGAAAGTTTTGTTGTAGCTAACCACACAGTTCGTTATGGTCGGAGAACCGTTGTAGCAGTCGATTCCGCCGCCATAGAATTCCGCGAAGTTGTCTCTTATTACACAGTCGCTGATCGTTGGCGATGTATTGTCGCACTTGATACCGCCACCGTAATCGCTTTCTCCCCAGCTCAGTGTAAAGCCCATCAATACACTTTCGGGCCCTTCACCATTTGCAAAGGTCACTACCGGACCTTCTTCGAGCAATCCAAGAATGTAAGTATTATAAGGACTGACAGTAGTATCGCTCGGATTGGTTATATCACCGCTTCTCAGGGTGACCTGCTTGCCATTGAAGTTTATGCTTTCGAGGAAAAGACTGTTCGCTTCGGCGATAAGAGTATCACCGTCGTCAGCAGCGTCTATCGCAGCCTGAATGGATTCATAGAGGTTGTCCGGATTGCCCGGATCGTCCTTCGTGTTGAGAACCTTGCCCTCTTTCAAGCTCGGAACGACTGAAATCGCCTTGTACAGGTTTAAACGACCGCTGGAACTGCACAGCCTATCAGTCGTCTCAGTCGCCGCAAGCGAAGGTACCGGATCGGCAGTCTTGAGAAGAACCTGTTTGATTACAGGAATCGGGAACTGAGGATAGTGCGACATCATAATCGCGCATGCACCAGATACGTGCGACGCTGCAAAAGAAGTCCCGCTGAGCATCGCATAATCGGTCGATAGTTCAAGCAGTTCCATACCCGGCGTCATGTAGGTCGGCATCGTGCTGAGAATGTCACTGCCAGGCTCTCCAACGTCTACTGAAACCGCACCAAAGTTAGAGAAAAACGACACCTGGTCAGCAGCATCCGTCGACATTACCGATATGATGTTATCAAGTTCGAAGCTGGCAGGAAAGACTTCAGCCGTATCGTTATCACTACCATCATTGCCCGCCGCGGCAACAAATAGAATTCCCTCCTGCTCGGCCTGCATTATCGCCATCATCATCGTAAGAGAAAAATCAGACCCGCCCCAAGAGGCATTGATAACACTCGCACCGTTAGCGATTGCGTATTCAATCGCCCCAACAACATCACTGGCAAACGCATCCGGCTCAGTGAGCATATCGTCAGGGAAAACCTTGAGAGCCATTAATTTTACCTGCCAGGCCACACCGGAAATACCTTCCGCGTTATTCCCTACGGCGCCTATGATCCCCGCAACATGCGTACCGTGGAAATAGAAATCGCACGGGTCGCCATCACCGTCATCCGGATTGAAACCGCTCGCTCCGGCGAAGTCATAGCCATAGATGTCGTCTACATAGCCATTGTTGTCGTCATCGGTGCCCGTCTGTCCGTTCAACTCGGCCTCATTCACCCATATGTTGTCTTTCAGGTCGGGATGACCGTAATCGATACCTGTATCGAGAATCGCTACGATGATATTCGGATCGCCTGTGCGAATATCCCACGCCTCCGGGGCGTCGATGTCTGCATCTTCAGTTCCCCCGGTTTGTCCTATGTTGTTCAGAGCCCATTGCTCCGGGTACATAGAATCGTCGGGATCCAACAGCAGCTTGTACTTATAGTTCGGCTCGGCGTAGAGAACGTTGGCCGAGGAATTGAATCTCAGGCACGCATCTGCAACAGTCTCACCCACCGGCAGCTTCACGACAGACAGACCCTCCGCGATGCCACTGTATTCCTTCGAGACCGAAGAGCCCGCAACCACGTGCTGCGCCATCGTGTCTCGGACAGCGCGTGGAAGCCTTGGCCCAAGAACGACTGGACCATCGGGCGGCTGCTGGCCTGGTTGAACTTCCACGAAACGTACGAGCACCTCGCCCTGCCTATATGCAGAGACTCCATTTTGTGCAGATGCATAAAATGGAGACCCAGGTAACTCAAATGCTTCAGTGACTGCCACTACGAACAACAATACTGCAAAGCTGATCAGAATTTGCCGCTTCATAATTCCTTTTCCATAATTTGCCTTGTGCGTTTCCAGACCCCGTCACGTCCCTCTAAATATCGGGCAAAAAGCGGGTTAGGATAACTCCGGTCTGGCAAAAAGCCGGCGCCGAATAATCACCAAAATCCCTACAACCCCTACGCTCAGAACTCGCTGTCAAGAGCAGCAAGCGCCTCGGCCTCCTTCTCTTCCTGAAGGATAATTGTTGGCTTGACAAGTATTAACAATATCTTGTGATCTCTGACTTTACTGCGGTTGCTGAAGAACCTGCCCAAAAGCGGCACCTTACTTAATATCGGAACACCAACTTCCTTCTCGATAGATGCCGTGATCTTCTGACCGCCCAACAGAAGAGTACCACCATCAGGAACGCTCACACGAGTCTGTACTGTAGAATTTTCCACCTCGGGTACAGTCGTCTTGTATTGTACAATCTGAACACCTGTCGTTCCGCTTGCTACAGGCCCTTCCACCTCGTGGGTTTTGAACCGTAGTAAATCGCTAAGTAAGGTAGATATCGAAAGCAAAACATTCTTTTTATCATGCGTGATAATGGGGGTAACGAGTAAATCCGTACCAACCTGAAGTTCATATACTTCGGGCCTAATGGTAGTGGTATTATAGCCAGCACCAGAATAAGCACCGCTCGTTCCACCTGTTGTTGATTCGGGAGGAAGAGCATAAGTAACGTTGTTCAGTACAGAAAAGCTCGCCATTTCACCACTGAGAACAGTTACCTTCGGAGCAGTAAGGGACTTCGAATCAGTATGAGCCTGTGTCGCACGCACGAGGAATGCAACCTGCAGATCATCCAGTATCGACCCATAACCACCATTAACGGTCATCGCACTGCCAACACCACCCAGGTTTCCAGGCACCTTTGCCGACGGATCCGACATAGCTGAATCCGAAGAACCTTGAGCAAATGTAAACATACCCCATTTGCCGCCAAAATTATAGTTGAAGTCCAAATCAAGTCCGATATCCTCAAGGAAATTCTCTCCGACAACAAGGAATCGTGTCTCAATTGAAACCTGATAGCCAAGCGCCTTGCGCAGATCCATAAGCAGTTTCTCGATCCTCTTGTGGACATCGCGTGTCTGCAGCACGGCAAGCTTCTTGGGTTGCTGCTGCGGATACAGCATAATCGTTCCCTCGCCCGTATCGCTCAACTCATACCAGCTATCCGGATCGATCGTTTCCATAATCAGGTCGACCAGACTTTGGGCCTGCTGCCCACCGTAACCGCCGGAACTACCGCTTGTGCCGCCACCGTAACCACCGCCACTACCACCGTAGCCGCCACCGCCGTAGCCGCCGCCCATCATACCCATACCGCC
>CAZYMD010000275.1:0-4341 GCA_964649005.1 uncultured Pirellulales bacterium | reverse complement strand
CCCTCGCCCGTCTTGTTGGTTGCGATTACGCGGTATTCCCAGTCTTTGCCGCGGTCCTGATTGTTCAGCGTCGCTTCCGACTCAATGGCCATACTGACCAGTATCCAGTTACCTGAAGGCCGCTCGCGGCGTTCGATCTTATAAGCGGCCACAGCGCCGCCGTCGGCTGGCTGCTTCCAGTCCAGAAATATCCAACTCTCACCCTGGCGCGGGGCTTCGAGCGAGCGAGGCTGGCCCGGAAGCTCCAGCGCAGTCGCATCCGCCTTGCCGCCCCAGCCCAGGGCCGTCAGCTTCGCATCATCGTAGTTGACCGCATCCTCAGCGTAACGCAGGTCGGTTCGCATGGCGGTGGCCAGTTCTTCGAGTCCGGCGGCCTTTGTCTCAGTCGCCTGCTCGGCCGCCGACTGTGCGGCCACCTGCTCGTCGCAGAGCGTGATAAACGAATCCAGCAGCGTCTGCAAGTCCGCCGGAGCGACCGGCGGTGCCGGGAAATCCGCCGCATTCGCGGTTAGTCCCGTGACCATGTTTTGAGCCAATGCCTGAATGTCCGCTTGTCTGATTGGAAATCTCGCCATAATTAAATCCTCTCTTTCCGCTTCCGCAAAAAAGTAATAATGATGTTAACGGCACAGGGTGATTAAGGCATCAAGGCACTGAGGCACACAGGTATAAAGTTACTAAGAGCCGGCCTGCGCCAAAGGTGCTGTAAAGTAAATCCAGCTATGCCGCATACAAAACTTCTTTTGACTCCAATGAATCTCTCTTAATCCATCGTGAAACTTAATCGGTTTTATCAAAAGGTGTCTTTAAAAGTTTTTGAATTTTTTTAGCACAAAGGCATCAAGGCAACGAAACAGGTATTAAGGCACAAGGCAAGAAAGGCACATTAATGCGAAAGTGCAGTAAATCAGTTTGACCGTATCGCTGTATGAAAGTTTGACAGTATGACTATTATTCTACGGCTCTATCCTGACACCCAGGGCCTGACAGTAAGCAAGTAGAGACCGCCACCTGGTTTCTGCAATATCTCGCAGAACAGACATATCCATCTGCTGGTACTCGTGGATAGCAATATTTCTAAAGCCTGTCATGGCGATCATGACTTTTAACAATTCTTTGCTGATACAGCCTGCCTCATAAATCAATCGAAAGGCCTCCGCACTGGATTGTGGCATTCCGAGTCTTTTCTGAGCCACTATGTGCATCGCCAGATCTATCGCGGCCTGACACGCACGCTCCACGTTCAGCGTCAATGCATCAACGTGGGTGTAATTATCCAGTTGAGGATTGGCCTGATATTCCTGCCACATACGCCGAATCGCCCGCTCGATAATGGCGGCCTTATTCAGGACAATATCATCAGGCTGTATAGGCATTGACAATCTCCCTTCGTTCGAACTCGAACCACGCGGCCAGACCGAGAAGAGTGGCAGCAGCCAAATCCCCCTGAAATGCATCCCGACAGAATAAACGCTCGCCTTTCAGTATGGCCTCTGAGGAATAGATCAGATTGTGCGACGAAAGAACGCCCAAATCCACATTTCGCCCGATAGCCAGACTGAGGGCAGCCGACAGCTCCATAATATCCACTTGGGACAACAACACACCGGCTGCAGGAAGGATCGCTATATCCAGGTCGCTATCCGGCCGCATCCGGCCGCTGACCGCGCTGCCCAAAGCATAGGCCGACAAGATACGGGGATCACTATTTATTTGTTCTTTTATGCAACTTAAGTCAAGCATTATGTTGTATAATTTATCCTCTCCGCAGTCTCCGGTCAAGGCCAGTACAGACAGTGCGTTATAGCGTAAATGCGAAAGTGCAGCAGTTCGGTTTGACCGTACCACTGTATGACAGTTTGACAGTACGACGGCACACAATGCCCACGTATCTACTGCAATACAAGACACTTATGTTATCAGACAGGCGGTATTAGATGCGTCAAAGGCCGGTTAATATGCCGCAGATTACACTGGTTTCGCCACATATTGAACTTCATTTGCCTCATTCGACGCTTGATTTGCCTCATATCAAGCTTCATTCGTCATATCTTAAACCTCGTTTGCCTCATCTTAAGCCTCATTTACCTCATATTAAACATCATTTGTGGCATCTCAGGCTTCATTTGCCTAATCTGATGTTCAATTCGCCACAAATGAAGCTGACTTTGCCTCAAATCCGGTTTAATGTGTCATGGAGTAAACCGGGTTTGCCATGATTTAATGAAAGCTTCATTTGCCCTATCAGTCGGATAGTCAAGGATGGGAAAAGGTAAACAACTCCGGCTTGCCCAGCCTCTTCTGTATCCGGACTCCGTCCCCGTGGGTTGCATTTGGTCTTCTACACCAGATGTAACCCGTACAGTTCAATGCTCCCAATCCCAAGATACTCTACTTCGGCCAGGCAACTATCCCAACAAGGTCTGGCCGTTTTCCCTGTGGAGGCGTCTCGTTCTCAACGCCTCTTCGCTAAACGACTTAGCCCTTTTTCTCAAAGTCAGATCTTTTCTGCCAGAATTCAGCAATAAAAGCCAGCATTATTCCCAGCATCAGGCCGCTGAATCCAGCGCCGCAGACAATCACTTTCCTCTTTGGCTTCACCGGAACTGTTGGCTTATATGATTTGGAGACCACCTTTACCTCACCCAGCTCCAAAGCCTTGGCGATGCGGGCCTCTTCAGCCTTGAAGGCCAGACTGTCGTAAGACTTCTTGCAGATATCCAGCTTGCGATTCAAGTCGGCAAGTCTCAGTTTCTTGCCGTTGATTTCAATCTTTAAGGTCTTGACCTTGCTTTGGAGATCGTTAACCAGACTGGTTGAATAAGCGAGGTCAAACTCAATTGTGGCGATCTCCAGCTCCGCCGAGTTTTTCTGAGCAACAAGGTCCTTTATCTTGTCTAAATAGAACGTATAGTTCAGTTGCGCTTTGGCGACGCTTTCCTCCAAAATCGCCAGTTTTTGCTCGTGGCCGAAAAGAGTACTTTCGCGAACCTTGAGGCGGTCTTCCCGCTTTTCGATTTTCGACCTGAGAGATTCCGCGCGGGTCTCGAAAAAGTTGTTTCCCTCGGCGAGCGACAAAATCTGCCAGACAGTCAAGTCGGACATGCCTTCGGTGATCGGGCCTTTCATATCCTTGAGGATTTGCCAGTCCCATTTTTCTTTTTTCTTGAGGCTGGTTTCCGTTGCGGCGCCAAGCTGCTCGATCTGGGCCAATAGAGATCTATCGTTAAGAATGTCCTTTCGTAAATGCTCAATTTCCTGCTTGAGCAGGTTTATCCCCGATTCATTGACAAAGCTGTCATATTCTTCCTTCGTCTTCCGGAGATACAAGATGGACGCGAGCGCCCTTTGCCTAAGCTCTTTCTGGCTGCCTTGCAGGTCTGTGCCCGTGAGGTCTCGATCATTATCATTGCCAATTCCGTATGATCCGAGCCAGAGGCCGTCTTCGGTCAGGGCGGCAATATCTGCGTTCATTTTTTCAACAGATTTGCGTTTCTCATCAAGCACGAATTGGAATTTGCTAACTCGCAAGTAGTGGATGTCAAGCTGGTTCTGATCCTCTGTCAGCTCTATCTGCATCAGCCCCAAGTTCTCGTTGACATCAAATACATCGACTGCCTCTTCAGCGCTGACCAGATTCTCCTGTGCCTCCTCGAATTGCTCAACAATGAAGTCCCTGGAACCCTTGATCTCACCGCTAATAAGCTCCATGCTGTACAGAACATACTCATCGGCCCAGATATTTGCTATTTCCTTGGCCTCATTGGGGTCTTTGTCAAACACGACAAGTTCCAGGATATTTGTGCTGCTTGAGCTTTCGACCTTCAATTGCCTAAAGAACTGCTCAATCGCCAAGTCGCTGCTTGCACCGGACTTCAAGTTCAGTTTATCAATAAGTCTCTCCATGACAACGTTCGATTTGAGAAGGGTTTCATGAGTTGATACAGACATGGCGGGCTTTCGTTCCACCATTTGTCCGCCTTCTATGCTGATCTTGCCGATATCCAAAGACATCAGTGACGGTGAGAGAACGCTTTGTAACTTGGAAGGCATGATCATAATTGATGCGCTAGCTTTATACACTTTCGGTAGCAGCAAAGTGAACAAGACTGCAAAAATAGTGCAAAGCAGGAAGACGCCAAGAATTAGCTTCTTTCTCTTGAAGATGATATCAATGTACTGCCGCAGATCGATTTCATCCTCGGAAAGGCTATGCTCCAAACACCTGTCGGCAGCCGGCGATTGATGGGCCTTGCCGTTGTCCATATCTTCCATGACACGAATCTCCTATGATCTCATAGTAAGCTGGAGCATACAAAAACTCACCCACAATATTATATC
>CAZYMD010000274.1:0-4435 GCA_964649005.1 uncultured Pirellulales bacterium | reverse complement strand
TGAGAATTGCTATGTAGATTTCAAAGATTTCGCTGTGCTGGCTTCTCGGTGGCATTGGTGTAATGGATCGGCTGACTGTAGTGAGCAGTGGCTGGCCGGGATTGACCTGCGAATGGACATGAATACCGATGCACAGATCGACATGGAGGACATGATGGTAATCGCACAGCAGTGGCTCGGTTGCAATGAACCGGGTAGTGTGGTCCACCTGTATGGCAACTAATTTGATTCGATCGTAAAGAAATGATGTAATGTTGTATTTTGTTTATCCAAGGAAGTGGCCGGCATGAAACTTGGTGAATCAACCAGACATAGGACATCCGGGTCCGGGCGGAGTCCGCGAAGTGGTTTCACGCTGATCGAGTTGTTGGTCGTGATTT
The DNA here is from genome assembly GCA_964649005.1 of uncultured Pirellulales bacterium. Classification (GTDB taxonomy): domain Bacteria; phylum Planctomycetota; class Phycisphaerae; order Sedimentisphaerales; family Anaerobacaceae; genus CAZGMJ01. The sequence continues at coordinate 4,055 of CAZYMD010000274.1, read as the reverse complement.
CGATCATAGCGGTATTAATGGCGATTTTATTGCCGGCGTTTGGCAGGGCTCGCAAACAGGCGCGAAATTTGGCCTGTATGTCGAATCTGAGGCAAATCGGTATAGCCAGTTCGTTATACGCCAATGGCAGCAGCGAAAAGTGTACATTTCCCGACTGGTGGAGTATAGGCGGATCGAGCTTCCGCGTGGCGCCTACGCTGACGTCTCCTGATAGCGAGGAGGAGGAAACTTTCGGATTGGCGGCGGTATTTGACAGTTTTAGTATTCTTCCAAGCGATAGCGATGTGTGGATATGCCCCTTGAATAAGACCGACAAGGAGTACCGCAATACATATTGGGTCAACATCAATGATAAAATTACACAGGATTTGAGAAGGTACAAATTCACGAATAGTGGGATCTGGATTTCAGATAACTGGAATCTTATGCCTTACCCCAGTGGCCAGCGGAGGGAAGACAAAGGCTCCGACGGCCAGGGCCAGAATATCGGTTTCTTCCGTGAAAAGACATATTGGCATACAGGAAAAACCGAGCGTCATGACACGAAGCAACTGGGCACAACTCAAGGCGTTAACGTTCTATATTTTGATCTTCATGCTGGTTTCTGGGCGTTCAAGTGAGGATGGCGGCCTTTTGGTATCGGCGACCTGTGAAGCGGGGGGCGAAGACGGGTGACTTTTGAGTTAAAATAGGCAAGATTTTAATTGACAGGGCTTGATCCGAATGCTACACTCATGATTCAGGAGTGATGGTGGTTTTATACTGGTTTTAAGTAAAATAGTCCGCATTTTTCTGCGTTGCGGCTTGGTATAATTATGGTTCGCGCGGCAGGTACCCGCTGGCGTGCGTTGGGGATTATACCCCAGGAAGGAGTTGGTGATGAAAAGAGTAATGTTTTTGGGGATTGTCGTCCTGGTTCTCTGTCTGACGGCGCAGCCTCTTTGGGCCACATATCAGACAGTCGTGCCCTGGAGCGTTTTTGAGAATGCGGTTTCGGATTACAGTGGCGGAGTGTTTTCGCCTACTAGTTATTCGAGGGCTGTTTCGGATGGCGGCACAGTTTATGCTGAAGTGCGGGGTTCGAGCCCCACTCAGTCCTGGTTTGTTAAAGTAACGGATGCTGGTACAACCTCGATGAGTGCTTCTGTTATCTCGAATTATATCGGTGGTCTAACAACAGGTGCATCTTTGGGCGTTTCCGGTTCGAATCTCATGATAGCATCCAGTGTCACGGATGATGTCTACACAATTAACACTTCCGGTGGAGATCTGAGTGTATATGTTAGCAAAGCCCAGCTTCTCGACCAGGTAGGTGGTGACGGTTTTACAACCGGTTACAGTTCGGTTGATCCTACGGGTGAGATGGTTGCATACGAGACTATTGTCGATCAACTCGTAAGAACCAACGGTCCGGGTGTTGTGGAAGTATTTTTGTCAAATGGGGCGATGGTGGCCGCCATGGGTGACGCCAAGCTCCAGGGCCAATTGGCCTTTGACGGCAGCGGCAACCTCTTCGTGGGCAATACGACGACCGATTCCATCTGGAAGTATGACGGTGCAGCCTTGACCGAGGCGATAACGATGGAGCAGTTGATCGGCGTAACTGGCGACACGAAGTTTGGCGTCAACGCTCATATCTACAATCCTGCAGACGGCCTGATTTACTTGCAGGATCTCACATCACGCCACATTCTCTCGTATGATCCGGATGATCCGGCGGGAACGATCAAAATTGTCATGACCAAAGAGCAACTGGAAAATGGTCCTCTGGGCACTGCCACTCTGGCGTCGTTCAGCTTGTTTGGCTCTGACATCGCGGCTACAGGTTACAATAAAGGTTCGATGGATTATGTTGCTATACCTGAGCCTGCCACGCTGTGCCTGCTTGGGCTTGGTGGACTGAGTCTTCTGCGTCGTCGCCGTTAATAGTGGATGACGGGGCTATCTGAAATATGGTACAATCTACCTCCCACGTGATGGATTTCACGTGGGAGGTAGTTCTTGATTAACACACAGGAATTCATTGTTGGGCAAGGGCAGCCCGATGCGGCGCTGAGCATTCAAGTGTCTCAGTTCTGAGATTATCAGGGGGTATACGGTGCTGCCAGGTGGTATTAAGGCGTGACACCATGAAACAAAGCATCATCATAGCCCTTTTGATTTTGGTTGTAGCAGTCTGCCCGGCCCAAAGCCGGGTCCGTTATTATCTGCGGGATTTGAGTGTCAAGGCTGATCCCTGTTCTATTGGGCCGGCGGTCGGATATGCAATCAACAACTTCGGGGACGTGTGTGGGCACGGTATACAGTCGCCTTCGCAGGGTCGGGCGCATCCGTATTTTCTAAGTCCACGCGGTGACAAGTATGTGAATCTCGGAGACATGGGCGGCGGCTTCGACGGACAGTACGGGGGCAACGGCTACGGGATAAATGATTCAGGCTGGGTCGTGGGACGCAACGAAGATACTTCGGGACGGTATCACGCTTTCTTGTGGATCGACGACAATGGCAATTTCATCAGCGATGGTGGGGAAATGCGGGACCTGGCGGATCCGGAGCCATGGACGACATCCTACGCCTATGGGATCAATAACCTCGGACACGTGGCGGGTTTCAGCAACTATTACGTGGACGACGAGCGATTTTCTCAGGGATGGATTTGGACGGATCTTAACGCCGACAGGCAACCCGACGATGGTGAGAAGATATATCTGGGTGAGTATCTGCCTACCTGGGTCAGTGACAGTGGCTACGTTACGGCGAATACGGATGACCGCATGTTTCGCTGGCGTGATGAGAACGGTGATCGGGAAATGGATCCAAATGAGATCGTCGAGATTCCGAACGTCGTTGGTGGCGCCAAGAGTTCAGTCACAGGGGTGAGTCTGTCCGGCCAGGTGGCCGGATCTATGAGGAATCCCTACTCGATGAACCAGGGGTATTTCTGGACCGATACGAATAGTAACAACATAGCTGAGCCCAATGAGATCGCCACCTTCGGACATCCGTTTTACCATACGCACATTCGTGGGTTGAACGATACGGGCCAGATTGTTGGTGGTACATATATCTATCAGAGCTTTCACGGGCGAAACGCCTTTGTCTGGGACGAGGAAAGCGGCGTACAGAACCTCAACGAGGTGATCGCGGATTACGGTATTGAGGGGATGGGATCTTTCTATCTGAGTCAGGCCGAAGGCATCAACAATGTTGGGCAGATCGTGGCGACGGGCTGGTTTGACGATGACGAGAACGGCAAGCGGGGGTCTGGAGAGACGGAACATACTATTCTGCTGACGCCTGTAATGGCGGGGGACATGGATATCGATGCCGATGTGGACTTAGCTGATTTCGGGCTCTTTTCGCAGTATTGGTCGGTGGATTCGTGCGGGCAGGATGATTGCGACGGAGCGGATATTGATGGAAACGGAACAGTGGATATGACGGACCTTGCTTTGTTCCTGGATAACTGGCTGGCAGATGTTTCCTGGGCTCAGTGACGATCACAAGCTGATTTCTTTTATAGTCCGCAGTTTCTTACAATGGGGGGGCGGTCTTTCGTGGGCCGTATTTCTTCTGTTCGGGCAGGTCTGCATTGCATCAGAAAGTATGTTTTTTATAACCGAGAATGTGCGCTTGGCCCCGCAGACGACAGCGGATGTTGATAGTGGAAGGCCCGGTCTGTTGGGTTCTCGTCCTCAGTGCCAGGGGCTTAATGGAGCGGGAGATCTTGTCGGCAGTGGCTGGAACGGGGGCAAGTCCAGTGCCGGCACGTATAGTTATCGACGACCATTCCACTACAGCTTTGCGCGGGGAACGATGGCGAATCTTGGCGATCTATCGGGTGATTTCGGCGATCCTGCGGTGGAGGGTCTGCACCCGAGCAGCGAGGCGCTGGCGGTGAATGATAGTGGATGGGTCGTGGGGCAAAGCTGGAGCGATGGTGGTAGTCGGCCTTTCTTGTGGTTCGATGCGGATGGCGACGGGGCCCGTACTTTGGGGCTTCAGGATGAGATGATCGAGTTGAACTTGAATCCGGGGGCGACATACGGAGCTTG
>CAZYMD010000273.1:2949-4501 GCA_964649005.1 uncultured Pirellulales bacterium | reverse complement strand
CTCACACATATTAACCATTGAAGCAGTCTGTAGTGCCTGATGAATATTGGCTATGATTACGCAGGGGCGTGCTTCTATTAAGTTGTTTTGGTTTTGGTAACCTGTACTCGCACCAACTTCATGTGCCAGCTTACGAAGTTCCTCAAGTATTCCAGATTCAGACTTCCCCTGTAAGCACTTGGCAGTCAAATCGTTTAGTCTTTTCCTATACCCCTCTATCTCTGCATCCGTCATTTTCTCCGCCTTTCTTCTTGCTAAGCCTTTTGTTCTTTCTGGTACCGTTCCATAACGCTGTTATCATTTATAGCCCATACTCCCAAATTGAGTCGTTTTTACCTATCCATTAAGACTCCTACTTCTTCTGAGTCTCTGCCATGAATATATAAAATCACTATCGACATAGATTTTACTATACTGGAGCCAGGTATCTAAGAAAATTCTGATAGTAAAACATTATGATATAGAGACTTCTGTGCGACATTCAGGCTATAGAATATGTGAAATAAAACGCTGCAATTTCCCTGTCTGGGTGGGTGAAAGTCTACAGGATGCTTTCTGAGTATGTTGTTTGTGCGTGGATGATTCGCGTATCCGCTATATGTGAAAAAAAATAAATACCTTAAATATTATAGCTTTTTCCTGATTTCTCCTTGACCTATAGGGCGAAAATGACGTATAGTAAATATGTAGGATATGCTATATATCTGCTATACGAGATTGTTTCAAGGATAATGAAGAGGTAAAAGTAATGGCGCCTTTCGCACAGATTAACACTCGCATTGATGCTCCCACAAAAAAGAAGGCTGAGGCCGTGCTGCATAAGCTTGGATTGAGTATGACTGACGGCATAAAGATATTTCTACGCCGCGTGATTATGGAAAATGGCATACCGTTCGAAGTCAAAATACCTAACGACACAACGGCTCAAACACTAAAGAAGTCTCGTCAGGGCAAGGGATTGCATGAGGTATCAAACACCAAGGAATTGATGAAGGCGTTGACCAGTTGAGGATAGTCTACACCAACCAAGTGAAGCGAGACATGAAGAGAATGCTTAAAAGGGGCAAGTCCACCCGGGCATTTGAGGATGTGGCTGATAGACTGATTGCCAGCAAGAAGCTATTGCCAAAACATAAGGACCATCCATTAGTCGGAGAATGGAAAGGCTCTCGCGATTGTCATATTGAACCGGACTGGATACTCATATACACAAAGTGTAAAGACCAGAGTGATCATAATATGCTCATATTCGAGCGTACAGGTTCACACTCCGACCTATTCCTATAGCGAGAAAACAGGTAGTACGGCCTGCATCGTCTCGATACGACTAACCACCTTTTTTACCGTATCAAAAAATCCCGTTTCCGAATGAGCGATGCAGGGCTCGAACCTGCGACCCGCTGATTAAGAGTCAGCTGCTCTACCAACTGAGCTAATCGCCCAAAAAGACCGGCCAAGGCTCGGAAATCCAACGGCCTTGGCTGATCGGGGCATAATATACAAACCTGGCGCAGCCTTTGCAAGGGAATTAGGGCAAAAATGTGCGTTTGCC
>CAZYMD010000273.1:0-2849 GCA_964649005.1 uncultured Pirellulales bacterium | reverse complement strand
GGAACAGTACCATCGGCCGTAATCGAGACCTTCATGGGCACAACTTCCGACGTTGAGTACGTCTCGACGTGCCCATCGGTATAGCCCGCCCGCAGTGTAATATCAGGTCCCGCTGAATTAGGATCGCCACCGCGCGACCAATACGCCGAGAGAAGCCAGGTCTCCTCGGTCACGTCGGCGCCCTTGAACTGATCGCAGCTTCCGAAAGATTCAGGGCTTCGCCAATGGCCGTATCCGAAATAGTCGCTGACAATAAGCTTGCTAAACCTCCGCCCTGAGGACAACCCCTGCGGCCCCTTGAACAGCGTAGCCCCCCCGTCAAGGTTGCCAACATAGTTCCAATAGAAGCAATACGTTCCACCAACGGGATCGGCAGGGAATGATGTCTCAGGATTGTCCCACTCATCGCCCGCATCCCACGCCTGCTGAAGGTACTTGTACGCCCGGGGAGCGTTCGGGCAGAACATCGTCTTTGCGCTGGGCACGTAGCTGTGCAGATAAGCACTCAATGAGCGATGCGTACTGGGGCTGCGTTTTCTGTTTCCGGCGAGCTTCGTCGGATCGGACCAGTTCCAGTTATCGCCAAAGCCCACCGTCGCAATGGATTGAGGGTAATCATCATCGTTATCGAGAGCGAAAAGATTCACGCCCGTAGTGATTTGCTTCTGATTATTCGTACTCAGCAGCCCGCGCGCCTTGCTCTTTGCTTTGTTAAAAACAGGAACAACAAGCCCCATCAGTAGACAGACAATGGATATGACCACCAGCAGCTCAACAAGCGTAAAGCCGCCCTTGTGGCTTCGTCCCCCACCAGGCAATTGCCAACGCTGCCCTATCGTTTCATCCTCCGAATCCAAATTCATCCCCTAAAGCATTATAGCTACATCTTCAACCCTTCATTATAGCCACACTGAAACTTATCATCAAGAGCAATATCAAAATACTCGAACTCATTCCAAAACCTGTTTTGTAGCGAGATTGAGCGAAAAGTTCATGGTCAAAGCGGAGGTGGAAAAGGCTCGCTTTGTACGTCGAGAACCTTTTCTCACCGACAACGCAGATCCATGAACTATGTAGCCAATCGCAGCAGAAAGAGGTTTTGGTTTGGGTTCTAAGGCCTACCTGGCGGGGTGAGTTTAGCCCGCCCCACCAGTTGGCGCCCTCACTGCTTAACAAAATGTAAGACCTTTGGCGGTTAATTCGGAAATAAATTACTCATTGTCAATAGCTGAAAGCCTGGTTCTGATATTGAGAGTTTCCAGCAGGAGCCTGAATTACCGCCCCATCAAGCGGTCCAACAATCTCTGCATCCGTAACCTCGCTGGCTGTCCATGGGAACGATTCAAGCCACTCAGCGGCCAAAATCGCCATATCCATCATGTTCACCCGCCCATCATGGTTAATATCGCCTCGCAATGGCCACTCGCTCATACTCGCATGGGGGGTTCCGCCATAAGCGCCCATATTGATACGGCCGCCATTGGGCATTCGTTCCCTCTTGGGGAACACGCCAGGCATGCCAGCATCGATGCAAGGGCTGTCACAATTGTCGATCACCCAGACATCATGCTCCGGCCAGAACCTGCCATGGCTCGATTTTAGGTGATAATCCCGGCCGTTCGGATCGGCAAAGAGAGGATCTTCACTGATATTGCCCTCACCATCGCTCGGTATAGCCACTTCGAAGCAACTATAGCTCACTCTGTTGCACTGGAAAAGATCGCCCTCCGAATTATCCCAGATGATGCAGTTGGTAATATTCGGATTGGCGCCGCCGTAGCCTGCCACACCGAACTGATTGCCAACTATCGTCAGATTGGTCAGTGAAGGCGAGGCCCCGCTGCAAAAGATGCCGTACTCACCACCGGTAATAACGAAGTTACGCAATACACTGCTACCGCGTTCGCCTTTGAAAAAAGAGAACGCATAACCATTCGGAGCCATTACGATGGCAGCCTCAGCCGCGCTCTGGACAGTAATCGCTTTTCGACCGAAATCGACTTCTTCCTTATACACAGCGGGCCAGACCATCACAGTGTCTCCATCAACCGCAGATTGCACAGCTTTCTGAATGGTTGCGAAGGCCTGTGTCCTGCTAAGGCCGCTATTGCCATTGTCACCGGTGACGCCATCCACGTGATAGACTAACTTGCCGTAACCCTTACTTGCCTCCAGAGTCCCGCCATAGGCGCCCATGTTGACACGTCCGCCATTGGGAACGGGCTCGTTGCCTACCGGATCGTCCGAATCGCCTGCATCGATACAGAGACTATGATTCGTATCGAGGACCCATTTGCCGGACTGTGGGCTCCATCGCCCGTAAAGAGACTGCAAGTGATAGTCCGGCACATCCGTCGTCGAGAAGAGCGGATCGACATCGATGTTCCCCTGGCCAAGATATCCATGTTCCACATCCGAGTAAACAACAGGGCTCTTGCTCGCAGCTTCGTATATAAAAGCTGCTGCACCTTCGTTGTACCAGACTATGCTGTTTTTCACGATGATGTCGGTCTTCATCGAATGTATCCCACCCCCTGGAAATGGAGGCATCTGGGGTCCGACGAGCCTGTTGTGTGCGATTGTGCAGTTAGTAATACGAAGAATGTTTCGTGGAACATCGGCATCCGTTTGATCCAAATGATCGTAACGAGAAGATAGAATCCCTGCTCCTACATTCGCCGCATTGTTCGAGATAACACAATTGAGCAGCTTCACATCGGCCTCTTTCCCACAATAGACACCACCGCCCTCAATGCCGGCAGCATTATCTATGGTAGTATTATACGAGATGTCACAACCCTCAATAACCGCAGTGCTCCGCCTGCAGTAAACACCGCCGCCTTTGCTGT
>CAZYMD010000272.1:0-4541 GCA_964649005.1 uncultured Pirellulales bacterium | reverse complement strand
TATCCCCGTCGCGACTCGAACGCGAAACCTTTGGCTCCGGAGGCCAACGCTCTATCCAATTGAGCTACGGGGACGACAGGTAAGACCTGTGCGCAAATATCTACGCCAAAACGAAAGCCAAGTCAAGACGAAAGACTGCTCGTTGTGGCCCTTCAGTAGGAGTTCAGCCGGAAAGACCAGGCGATAGCGCCCCAAGCACGGAAGAGTAGGTAACTTATAGGCCCCTATTCTAATGGGCGAAATCCCCAGTTTGATTTACATATCATTGAACTTTTCTCAGCACAAACAGGCCCGGATAGGGTATAATAGTAATAGGTAGAAAATGAAAGAAAAGATGCAGAATATGCGCATAAATCGATTACTCATAGCACTCTACGCGATGCTTGTCGTTGGTTTCGTCTTTGAGCCAGCTTCAGCCAAAGCAGATCAAGCTGAGTGGAAACGCCAGCCGGTGAACTGGCGAGCGAACGCCGGCGGGCAAATCAAGGCAGTATACTATCGGACCGGTGAACCGTTGGACTTACGAACCAGGGCAATCTCCCGTGAGTCGCACCAAAGGCCAAGGAAGACAACTTCCCTGCTCTCAGACTCTGGATTGGCCGACTATGAAGTTAAAGCGGATACCCAATACAGCGTAGGTGTAATAAATTCCCCTCCTATTGCGGGTTTTATCCCCTATATCGCAGTGCAATTAACAAACCAGCGTCAGGATGAATTCGAGTTCGATGCCGTACCGAGCAGTCAGGTGATCGGTAGTCATTTAACCGCTCAGCCTGAGATTAATTATACTATAGGCATATACGACACCGGAGCAAGTGGGCACATCATAGGCGCATCAGGAGCACAGCAAACAGGCTTGGCTGATAAACCCGGCCTCTACACTGCAAACACTGTCGACCTGATGGGAGTTACAGGAATGGTCGGGGCCTGGGTAAGCCAGCCGCTGGCCGTGTTTGTTGATGGTCTTGGAGCCATTGATTCCAATTCTTTGATACTGGACAATTCCTGGATGGTGGGCGAAACGAACGTTTCCGTAATGGTCGGGGACCCACTCGATTCCCCCCTGCTCCCTACAGCTATTGGCTCACCCATGTCGGTTTATTTCACCGCCGTGATATGGAACGACAAACCGGTGACTATCGTGCGGGATGGTAACGAATACACAGCCCCAGACATTTGGTTCTATGATACGTACGATCCATGCGTTCCAGATTTTGCGAACACGATACCGTTGCAAATGCTCCCAGCAGGCGCCGCCTCGGTTCAATATATGCCGGATGTATTCGGCGATCCTTTCGATCCTGATGGGTGGGCTCCGATGAGTCCTTCGATCATTACTTCAGGCCTGCTCGGCCAAAGTCTTTTCTTCGCATCGAGTGTGGATATTACACATGGCGCCAGGTCTTCTATCGATAAAGAAGGTTTCATGGTCGATACCGGCGCCCAGGTTACCGTCATCAGCAAAGCCATTGCGGCGAGACTATCCCTCGATGTAAGAAACCCCAACTTCTGGGTGGAAATCGTCGATGTGACGGGCGAATCAACCATGCAGCCCTCGTTTTACCTCGACTCGTTCGAAGTCGCTGCTTCTCCGGAGTGGCTCAGCCTTACCAACGTCCCTGTCGTCGTACTGGACGTCGCCTCACCTGAAGGCGGCACCCTTGATGGAATTGTCGGGATGAATCTTTTCACCGAGTTCAACCTTGTCTTTCAGGGTGGCGGATTGCCCGATTACGGCGGCCACGAGCTGAGGTTCGAGCCGTTGCCGCCACGAGCCGCCGCTGATATCTGGCCCGTATCAGGGGATGGCAATGTTGATATTCGTGACATCGCCGAATTCGCGCGGGCCTGGCTCACTACGCCTAATTCCGAGCTATGGCTTACACAGGCTGATTTAGCGCCCCAGCCAGATGGCGACAACATTATAGACTTCCAGGACTTCGCGATATTCGCCCAACAATGGCTTTACAGCAGCGAACAGTAAAATTCTCCCTGGTCCAGTTTCGCAGGTCAACATTTCTCTGATCCATCCATCTTCTCGCAGAGCAGAACATGCTCACATTGTGTTTATCTGCCGCGATTTCCCTTAATTGGTTGAGAACAAGGAGGCGTTGAAGTTCACACACCCGCAACAACAAAATGCTCTTATATATTCAAAGATGACACCTTCTTCTGGAATCGTGCGGCTAAAACTATGGATAGAAACGCAAGAGCAGGCTATAATCTGTGACTTTAAGGCTCACTTTAGGCGAATTTGTAGGTAAACGATGACAGAACTGCTCAAGAAGCTAAACAACGACATTGCTGATATCTCCACGTGGCTCAAGTGTGACAGGCTGCCGTGGGTGATAGCGGGACCGTGCAGTGCCGAATCGCAAGAGCAAATGCTCTCAACTGCTCGGACGCTGGCAAAATCCCCACACGTAAACGTCTTCCGTGCAGGGCTCTGGAAGCCTCGCACGAGGCCCGGCACATTCGAAGGCGTGGGCAAAAAGGGGCTTGCCTGGTTTAAGGCCGTCAAGGAGGAAACCGGCATTCTAACGACAACTGAGGTTGCCGGCGCAAGGCACGTAGAGCTTTGTCTGGATGGTGGCATTGACATTCTCTGGATTGGTGCAAGAACAACGGTAAACCCGTTCATGGTGCAGGAGATCGCCGATGTGTTGCGGGGAGTTGACGTGCCTGTTCTTGTGAAGAATCCAATCAACGCCGAGCTTGGCTTGTGGCTTGGGGCAATCGAACGACTGTTCGAAGCGGGTGTCCGCAAGCTCGGTGCGATACACAGGGGATTTTCGACATACGCGGAAATGGAATATCGCAATGATCCGAACTGGCAGATACCCATCGAACTGAAGAGGTTGATGCCCAGACTGCCTCTGATTTGCGATCCGAGCCATATTTCCGGCACACGGGACTTGGTCGAGCAGGTCTCACGTATGGCGTTGGACTTTGGCATTGAGGGCCTCATGGTGGAATCGCATGTCCGGCCCGATGAGGCGCTGAGCGATGCAAAACAGCAGATTACACCAGATGAGCTGATTAAAATGCTGGAGCGGCTTCGGGCCCGGCATGGATCGATTGCGGACGAGCGGATCAGGAAAAAGATCGAACGGCTTCGAGGGGAAATAAGCCAGGTTGATGCGCACATCCTTTGTGATTTGGCCGAGCGAATGCGCTGGGTGGAAGAGATAGGCAAGCTCAAACAGCAGCATGAGATATCAGTATTGCAGTTGGACCGCTGGGAAAACCTGCTCGAGGACCATATCGCCAAGGCGAAGCAGCTTGGGCTCGATGGTGATTTCGTAAAGGGTATTTTCGAGGTAATCCACACCTACGCCGTGAAGAAACAGCTATAGCCAAGTCGATTATTGGCTTTGCAAGCGGTTTTTGGCATATTCTCCTACTGTTTGCCAGTTTGCATCATTGAAATATCTACTTCCAGAGCGTGGCAGTTTGTTACCACCAGGCCCCCCTGCTTCCCACCAAACGAAGGAATCAGAGACGCCCCTGCTGTCATATCTGGATCATGGAAATTGTAGAAGAAAACCTGCATTGAGCACCCTTTAGCTTGACTTTTCAACGCGGATTGGCTACAATAAGGTAGATCAGGTTTGAGTCTACCGCTCAGATTCAATTTATTTATTTCATGTCGTTTTGGACCCGCTGATTTCGGGGGTGCTGATGGTCTAATTTTATCACTCCTCCGCACTTAGCGATTCAGATTCGTGATTCTCAGCTATTTGGCGAGAACTATAGTTAGGGTCTGTCCTCATAATACGCTGGGGCAATGACGATTTCATCTCATAGCTCGTATTGCGTATATCGCATATCGTACGTCCTGTTTTTCTACCGTAAACTTGGTTCGTGGATGGCTATATGGTGGAGATGGGGAATAGGTATTGTAATGCCTCAGTCAGAATCTCCGGATCACCAACGAATATGAACAACCGTACCCACCCAGCACAACCCATGTCATCCTGAACCATGTCCTCGAATGCTTAAATCGGGGATGGATTCAGGACCTCAACATCCTGCGTAAAGAACCGACAGGTGCGCATACGTACGGAATCACGCACATACACAACCTCAGTCCATAAGCCCCATCGGTCCTATCCGACCTATACCCCGACCTTGTCGTACGGGATGTTCCTTATTTGTCACCCTGAGCGAAGTCGAACGGGTCTGCCCCCGAATCCGTCTAACGCCACACAACGAAAATCCATCATCATCAAGACCCTACCCCCTTAGTCATTGCGAGCCATACACCGCAAGGTTCATGGCGTGGCAATCTCATACTCCACCGAACAAGAACCACACCCATTATCCAGCACAACCCCTGTCATCCTGAACTTGATCCAGGACCTCAACAACCCACGATAAGAACCGACGCGCACACATGCGCCCGAAACCCTCGCATACACACAACCACAATATCATCACCGCTCACATACAGTCATTCCCGCGAAAGCGGGAATCCAGTCCTTGCCACCCTGAGCTTGCCCCCCAGGGGCGAAACGAAGTGAAGTCGAAACATCTGGCCC
>CAZYMD010000271.1:2819-4630 GCA_964649005.1 uncultured Pirellulales bacterium | reverse complement strand
GTAAGCTTGTTTTCACAAACCGCGAATCCCACAGCCGTAGCAGTAAAGCTTTTACTGGTCGAATACAAAGTATGCTTCAAATCCGCTCGATATGGATTCCACCAGCCTTCAGCGATGACTTTGCCATGCCTCAGCATCATAAAGCTGTGCAGCTCATGCTGGCTCTTGTCTACAGCATCCAGGAAATCGATAAGTCCCAATGATGAAACGCTCTGGGCTTCAGGGGTGCTTCTGGGAAGTGATGCAGGCTCTTGGGCGTACAATTGAAAGCATAAACAGAAAATCGCTAATGCAACAACGAACGATTTTTTGATATGACGTTTGAAATTCCTAAAGGCGATGGCGTCGAATTCACAAGCAAAATCGTTAATGGGCATAAGTCACCTGACATTCCTATATAATATCATAAACTACAATCCTGAACGCTAAGGTTGATATTAGCACAATGTACGGTCAGATTTCAACTCCTCTGATAGTCAATAATAGAATGATTCGCAAATGCCACTCACAGGAAATGTAGCCCATCAAAAGATTTGCCGCGGCGGCTCGCGTAACTGACGGAATCGGTTACCTTTGGCTTTAGATAGACTTTCCAAGGGCCCCAACTATATTCAAACAACAAATAATTATGCTCAATGGCGGGAATACCATATTGTGGCCGAGGCGCCTCAAGACGTGATAAAAATAACATACGGATTGGCTTATATAGGCCGGGGCGCAGCTTTCATTGATGCCGCCTCCATTGATTTGGTTACGATTGAGCATTGAGGATTTTGGGAAAAACAAATAGAATGTATTGAACAGGTAACGAACAAGAGAATCCAAGCAGGTATTGAAATCTGCATTCAAGAAAGGTGGTGCATAATGAAAACGGCTGTATACAAAACTTCTAAAATATCGACAGCTTCATATTTGGCAATTATGATAGTCCTGTTCATAGTGGGATGTGTCTTCGCCGAGCAGGGCTCGATTAGTAAAGTTGCGTATGTGATTGATCCTGCACAGGTGCTCAATCGCATTGACGAAAAAGTGTACGGGCATTTCTTCGAGCACATCTATCATTCCGCTAATGGCGGACTTTGGGGCGAGTTGATCTGGAATCGCAGCTTCGAGCAAAACTCGGCGGGACACTGGAGCATCGAAGAAGATGCCGTCATCCAGGCCGGTATGGGGACCGACCAGCGTTTAACTTTCGGCGAGACCTCATGGGCCGATTACGAATTCACCTTCGAAGCACTAAAGACGGGCGGCAGCGAAGGATTCCTAATTCTTTTCCGCGAAACAAGTCCACGATCACATTACTGGTACAACCTCGGTGGCTGGAATAATGAACGACACCAGTTGGAAAAAGCCAGGCAGGGACGTGGACGAAATGCCGTCGGGCCTTCAGTGCGTGAAAGAATCGATACGGGGAAATGGTATAACATAAAAGTGCGATGCGAAGGCGATCATTTCCAGATATGGCTCGATGACGACAAGGTGCTCGATTATACGGATTCTCGCTCGCCCAATCTTAAGGGAAGAGTAGGCGTCGGCACCTGGGCCACGACAGCTAAATTCCGAAATCTTAAAGTGACATCACTGGATGGAACAATCCTGTTTGAGGGCCTGCCAACCTTGCAGGAACAAAACTTCGATGTGAAAAACTGGGGTATCTTTGGCAATGGGAAGGCGGAGATAGAAACGAAAGATCCTTTCAACAGCAACTTCTGCGTTCGTATTAAAAGTGACGAAAGCCAGGCAGGTATCGAGCAGGCCAATTTTAGTATCAAAGCAGGCGAGACCTACGTTGGTTCGCTTTGGGCCTGCGG
>CAZYMD010000271.1:0-2719 GCA_964649005.1 uncultured Pirellulales bacterium | reverse complement strand
CCGATTATTCGCTGGCCCGGCGGCTGCTTCGCCTCGCCTTATCGGTGGAAGGACGGCATCGGTTCACAGCACGCCCGTCGTGTCACGCGTCGCGAACTATGGGATGATCTGGATATCAACAGTCTCGGGACCGACGAGTTTGTTGCTTTGTGCCGATTAGTTGGCGCCGAGCCTTTGATCGTTGCCAATATAGGGACTCCTCAATGGAACGTGGATGCCGACACATACGACTTCCTTCAGGATGCGCTGGACTGGATCGAATATTGCAATGGTCCAGCCGACTCGAAGTGGGGCAAAGTCCGCGCCGAAAACGGTCACCCCGAATCGTACAACGTCAAGTATTGGGAGATCGACAACGAGACGTGGGGGATGGGTGTGGAAAATTACATCGCGGCGGTAAAGCGTTTTGCTCCCGCAATGCGCAAAGCCGATCCGTCGATCAAACTATTAGCCTGTGGCAGCGGGGGATTCAACCTTCGCTGGAACAGGCAGGTGATTGAAGAATGCGCCGATCTGATAGACTATATAAGTATTCACCACTACGAAAGTCCCGACAAGTTTGCAGAAGGACCTTACAATTACGAGCGTTTCATTCGTCAGACAGGCGAGGTCATCGCGACTTCGAAAAATCCCAAGTTGAAGATTTATTGCTCCGAATGGAATGCCCAGACCACCGATTGGCGAACGGGCCTCTATGCAGGTGGTGTACTAAACGCTTTCGAACGATGCGGTGACATTTTCGAAATCGGTGGCCCCGCCCTCTTTTTACGCCACATCTCGGCCAGCGCCTGGGACAACGCCTTTATCAACTTCGACCAGTCGTCATGGTTCCCGGCGCCCAACTATGTGGTGATGCAACTCTGGCGACGCCACTACGCACCTGATCGTATCAAGATCGAGGGGGACGCGGATACCCTCAACACTGTCGCCACGAAGTCACAGGACGGTCGCACCATTTACATCAAGTGCGTCAATCCGGGAGAATCTGAGGTGGAGGTGTCATTAAAGCTATCGGACAAGCACCCTGTTACTGCTTCGATGCAGTTGGTTGCACCGGGATCGTTAGCGGCCCGCAACACGCTTGAGCGGCCGGGTGTTGTTCGTAGTGAGCCTGGTCGCGTCGAAATTGCCAATGGCGTGGTGCGATACATTCTACCCGCGCTCTCTGCAGCAGTAGTGACAGTCGAGCTTTAGCGGTTGTGCTGTAGAATTTTAGTTCGGGAAAAACCTGTGAATTAGATCTTCCGATTTGGTATTTTTATCGGATATTCAGAGGGAAGTCTCGATTTCCAAGGGTGCATCCCGTCCGAATCGTATAGGTATTCCTCTTTGTAGGGATTAGGGAATGTTCTGATCATTTTAATGGAGGTGTAGATATGAATATCTGGGCAAAGTTTGTTAGTGCGAGAACGGGATATAACGTAATGGCGAAGAGAGGACTCATACCAATGTTTATCATGGTGGCTGTTCTGGGCTTTGCAGGGACCATCGCCGCCAACGCAGGCGTCACCGCCGCATACGACCTGCACTGGCAGGCCTTAGCCAAGAAGCGGGACTGCGCCTTACTCGGTTCTTCTTACTTCGTACTGAACGAAGCGACGGACGATACCCCCGGCGGGGCGGAACTCTGGTTCGACGCACGTAGGGGTTCGGACAAAACCTTCCTCAAGGCTCTCGACGATTTCGCTGCGAAGTCGGGCCACCCTGAATTGCGAACCGTCCCCTGGTGTATATGGGGACATAGCGGTGGCGGCATCTGGGCCGACTTAATGACGGATCTTTATCCCGAGCGCGTGGTCGCGGTCTGGCTCCGTTCGGGCTGTGCGGCCATGTTCCGCGTCAGAAAAAGGTTCCCCCAGCCCGATGTCCCTCAAGCCGCCTACAGCGTCCCCATTATGTGCAATCCGGGAATAAAGGAAAAGGGTAACATCATATGGACCGGTTCGCTGGCTATTTTCAGTGAATACCGCGCCCACAGTGCTCCAATTGGTTTTGCTCCGGACCCTCTAACAGGTCACGGGTGCGGCGAATGTCGCTATTGTGCAATACCTTTCTTTGATGCGTGCCTGGCTATGAGGCTGCCCGACAAGGGTAGCAACGAACAAAAGCTCAAACCTGTGGATATGAGTAAGGCATGGCTTGCTCCATTGAATGGCGACAAGGCTGTGCCCGCCTCTTCTTATGAGGGCAAAGTTGAACAAGCCGTATGGCTGCCAAACGAGCAGTTCGCAAAGGTCTGGATGGAGTACGTTAAAACAGGCTTTACCAGTGACACAACACCTCCGCCTGCGCCGACACATGTTAAGGCGGTTCACCAGGATGCCGGTACGATCCAGATAACCTGGCGGGCGGAAGCTGATTTCGAAAGCGGTATCGGTGGTTTTATTATCGTGCGTGATGGAAAGGAGCTAGCCAGGCTGCCCGAGAAGCCCATCCGCAGATTCGCGCGTTCATTATTCCAGGCTGGATTCACCAATTACTATCATGATACGCCTGGCTATCCTGTGCCTGTGATGTGCTACGAAGACAACACGATCAAGCGTGGGGTAAAATACAAATACGCCGTGATAGCAGTTAATAGTGTCGGGCTCAAATCAGAGCCGGCCGATCCGATAGTGAGGGGGGACTAAATCCGGCCCAATGGATTGTCTTAAAAGGTAGTGCGATTTACATATCAAGCCGCACAGGTCAGTCTGTGCGTAGGCTGGTAAATACAGAG
>CAZYMD010000270.1:2314-4718 GCA_964649005.1 uncultured Pirellulales bacterium | reverse complement strand
ACCAGCACAATTCGTGGGCAGAATATTAGCCTCGAACAGGAAATCGACGTCACAGCCAAAGCAGGCTACGACGCCATCGAACCCTGGGTCAGCAAGCTGAACGACTATGTTAAAAATGGCGGCAAGCTCAGTGATATTCGCAAGCGGGTTAGCGATGCCGGTCTAACCGTCGAAAGCGCTATCGCTTTCCCATCATGGATTGTGGATGACGACGCCCAACGGGCGAAGGGCTTCGAACAGATCAAACGCGATATGGACGCTCTGGCTCAGATCGGGGGCAAACGCATCGCAGCCCCACCTGTAGGGGCAACCAACAAACCAGGATTGGATTTGCTCAAAGCAGCCGAGAGATATCGTGCGCTGCTGGAGCTTGGCGACGAGATGGGCGTCGTACCACAGGTCGAGGTCTGGGGGCCATCGGCCAATTTACACAGACTGGGCGAGTCCATGTTCGTGGTCATCGAAAGTGGGCACCCAAAGGCGTGTCTGCTGCCTGATGTTTATCATATCTACAAGGGAGGCTCGGACCACAAGGGCCTCCAGTCTATCAGCGCCAGAGCTATCCAGGTCTTGCACATGAACGACTACCCTGCCGATCCGCCCCGCGAGAGAATAGGCGACCGCGACAGAGTCATGCCTGGCGACGGAATCGCACCGATAACTCAGATTCTACAGGATCTTCGCGCCAACCACAGTCATGCTGTGCTCTCACTGGAACTGTTTAGCCCTGCCTATTGGGAAAAAGATCCGCTCGAAGTTGCGAAAATGGGACTCGATAAAATGAAGAACGCGGTCCAAAAGGCGCTTGGAATAGTATAAGTGCGTGAGAGGTTCATGCACACAAGCGTTTGCATGGCCGCATAATTAAAAGAAAGTGAGGGAGTATATGAAAGCGGAGAGATATGCGCTTTTTTGTGCGGTTATTGTAATGGGTTTGTGCTGCCAACATGCTCGAACTACTACATTCGGCCAAGAGCAAAAGGCCCGTGCCGAGACCACAGAAAACGTTGAAAAAAAACAAGGCATCCAAGGTTGGGCATCAAGCAGCCTCAACGTCCATAAATCACAAGATGACTCCATTCTGCAGGGTCTGACTCAGGTCCAGCTACAAATAACAGGAATACAACAACTCATTCAAGAGCCTAATACCAGTGAAGAAAACATTAAAGCAGAAGTTGTTAGTTTACTGAATGAAGGAGGAATCAAGGTAGTTTCACGTCCGCGAAGTATCCAAAGTAGGCTGACAGATGCTGATGCTAAAATACCTGTTTTTAGCATCGCTATCAGAACCTATACTCATGATGATGTTCCATTATCTTCATATTCGTGCGAATATTACCTGACAGAGCCGGTCATATTGAATCGAAAAGACAAAACAACCATATGGGCTGTCACGTGGCAGGGCAAATCAAATGTAGGGATAATTGATCAGGACGCACTAAATCGATTGACTTATGAAATTGTAATCTCAAGTACCCATAACTTCGCTCACCGGTGTCAGCAAGAAAACAAATCCTCCGAAATCGCAACACAGCCAAAAACTGAGCAGGCGTCTACCAGTACTATCGACCCAATAGGCGTAGCGAACTCCATTTCCAGCTACCCCTTTGTAGCCTCGAAAAACAGTGAGATTTTCCATAAATCAACCTGTCCATCGGCAAAACGCATCGCGGTAGGGAACATCGTAGGATACAAAACCCGCCAAGAAGCCATCGAGGCGGGCAAGAGGCCCTGTAAGCGGTGTAAACCTTAGCGACCCAAAAAGAACCTATCTTGTATTTTTTGTCATTCCCACGAAAGCGGGAATCCAGGCTGTTTTAGAACACCTTAAAAGCGAATTGACGGATATCCTCTGTACACCAATCCATCGTATGTAGCAAACGACTCGGTTTTGCTTGGATATCGCGCCGTGTTCGGTTAGTATCCGCACAACAAACGGCTGGGCACGTAGAAAGAGCAAAATGATTACCCAGTGTACTGAAAGACAATAAATGTCCAAGACAACTGAACAATCCGAGGCCAGGCCGCTGAGGCTTCAGTTAATAGCGTGCAAGGTTTTGCAGCGAGAGGCCTATTTTTGTGCGGCCCGCTCGCCCAATGTGGTCGATGTTGTGCTGATGCAGCAGGGCCTGCACGACACTCCCGATAAGCTGCGAGAAGAGGTGCAGAAGGCCCTCAAAATTACTCGAGATATACAAGGCCGGCTCTATGACGCCTCGCTCTTAGGCTATGGCCTCTGCAGCAATGGCATCGTAGGACTCTCAGCACAAATACCCATCGTCGTAACGCGTGGGCACGACTGCATCACGATCCTGCTCGGCTCGAAAGAGCGATACAAGCAATACTTCGACTCGCACAGGGGTATATACTGGTACAGCCCAGGCTGGATCGAATCGGGCAAGCA
>CAZYMD010000270.1:0-2214 GCA_964649005.1 uncultured Pirellulales bacterium | reverse complement strand
CTGACAAACGAAGGAATTATTAAAGCCGACTGATTGCCTATGCCCATGCCCGTAAGCGAACTAATCACCTTCCTCTTATTCCTATCCATCGTCGGATGTGTTTACATTATCGAAGCAATCCTTCTGATTCGTTTTGGCCTCTATAAGTCCAAAGGTCAACGAGGCAGGAAAGTCCTGTTATCCAAACCGGCGATAGCGCTTCACGCCATCTCGATCCTTGGCCTGCTCTGCCTCCTCTACGGACGCTTCATCGAGCCGACATGGGTCCAGCTCAATACCTTCGAGATCCAAACGCCCAAACTTAAGAACGCCAGCTTCCGAATCGTCCATATCACCGATATGCACTGCGACAAGAAGCCCCTTAACGAACAGAGGATGGTCTCGATAGTCAATAGCCTGGCCCCTGACGTCATAGTCTTCACAGGCGATGCGGCGAACATAACTAAGGGCGTACCGCTGTTCAAGAAAACGCTAAGTGCGATGAATACCGGACTGGCCAGGCTGGCCGTCCGTGGAAATTTTGAGACAAGACACCGAAGAGGCCCTGAGCTTTATAGTGACACAGGTTTCAGATTGCTGGACCAAGACACAGTAAAGATCGAAAAAGAAGGCGAAACAATATACATATCAGGTTTAACCTGCGACAAGCCCGATGGCTTCAAGCCTCTGATTAACGGTGTCCCGCAAGAGCATTACAGCATCTTCCTGCACCACTGGTCCGACCTCATCGAAGACATCGGCGCCGCCAACGTCGATCTATACCTGTGCGGCCACACGCACGGCGGACAGATCGCACTACCGCTGTATGGGGCGGTAATCACTCTCTCGAAATTTGGCAAAAAGTACGAGGCGGGCCTGTATACCGTAGGCAAGACAACTATGTATGTAAACAGGGGAATCGGACTCGAACGATCACCGGCGCCCAAAATACGATTCTTCGCAAGACCTGAAATTGCTGTTTTCGATATCAAGCCTCAAAGATGATCTGGACAAACGCTACATTCCATCCTTAGTATTCATCTGCAATGCCAATTGTAACAATAATCATCATCGCTTTAGGACTCGCAATGGACGCCTTCGCGGTCTCCATCGTCAGCGGCGCTACGTTCAAAAAGCTGAAAGTGCGGCACGCATTGCGAATGGCTGCTTTTTTCGGCGGATTCCAGGCTGCCATGCCCCTGATCGGCTTCCTGGCCGGCATGACCGTGCGAGACTACACAGCCGCATATGACCATTGGGTCGCCTTTGCGCTGCTCGCTGCCGTCGGTGGCAAGATGATCTACGAGTCTTTCAAGATCGAAGAAGCCGAGAAAAAACGCAATCCCACAAACACCCTCGTCCTGTTAACACTGTCAATCGCCACGAGTATCGACGCCCTGGCCGTGGGCATAACGCTTTCGATGATAACGGACGCAGTGGTCGCAGCCGCGGTTGTAATTGGCCTGATCACATTCGTCCTCTCGTTCGCCGGAGTCTACGTTGGCAAAAAATTCGGTCACTTTTTCGAAAATAAAATCGAGATTCTCGGTGGTCTCGTCCTGATCGCCATCGGCCTGAAAATCCTGCTCGAACACATGCTTGGCTAACCAACGCTTGCAACCGAAAACATCAACGATATAATGGGGCCACTGTATTATCCGAGAACCATCATTTGTCGGGCGAGACTTTTTCGCCGGGAACAATCAACGATGAAACCAAAAGTCTACTTAATCGAAGCCGACATCACAGAAGGTTTGTCGGTCATCTCACAAAAGGCCCGAACGCTGTTCAAAGCCGCAAAGCTGGCCGGATGTTTCAGGGAGAACGACTTCACCGCATTGAAAGTCCACGTCGGGGAGGACATCAACAACACATACATCCAGGCCCCCTGCCTGAAAGGCCTCGTGGACGAATTGCTCGCCCTAAAGACCAAACCCTTCATCACCGATACCAGCACGCTCTATACAGGCAGGCGGCACAACGCCATCGATCACGCGACCCTTGCCGCCGAGCGAGGTTTCGACGTTCAAGGCCTGGGAATACCCTTTATCGCACCGGATGGGCTTTTCGGAACATCGGAGACCGCCGTAGAGATCGAAGGCGAGCTGGACAAGCAGGTCATGATCGCCTACGACATCGTTCGCTGCCAGTCCATTCTTTCAGTAGCGCACTTCACAGGCCACGTAGCCACCTGCGCCGGAGCAACCCTTAAGACGCTGGGTATGGGCTGTGCCA
>CAZYMD010000269.1:2264-4840 GCA_964649005.1 uncultured Pirellulales bacterium | reverse complement strand
GCCTCGTCGTCGGGGGCACCTGGGGCTTTGCCAACATCGTTTTCATGGCTCTGGCGCCGGTCGCCGAGCGGTTCGGCACAGGCTTGGTCATAAAAATCAGCCTGCTGGGCTTCCCGATATCGGCGGTCTTCGGTATCCTTCTTGCAATAAAATACAAGCCCCTGCCCCTCCGCAAGCAGTAGATAGCGTTTTCACGCAATCAAACCGGACTCTCGCAGCACTAAACACAGATTACAACGATCTTATTTTAGCCTTGAGTTGAATCGCTTTACACAAACCGAGTACAAGGTGGTTATTATTATATGAGAACTGAACCGGTTCGAAGTTCTGATGCAAACTGAATAATATCAGGGCAAAAGAAGAATGAAATACTCAAAGCGATTGGACATTTTCGAGAAGGTCAGGGCCGAGCATTCGGTATTCCTGACTTCGGTCCTCTGAAAGCTGACGGGCGACCGCGAGCTTTTCAACGAGGCACTGCAGTATTCTTTTCTGGGAATATGGCAGCACGTTGAAAAGCTCAAAGGTGTTAAAGCGCAAAGCTACATTTATCGCATCGCACTATCGGCCAACTCCAAAGCCTGGCGAAACAGGATCGGTCGAAACGGCCACGCCAATTCCCAGGTTCTGGGGATCGGCAAGAGCCCTGAGGAGAAGCTCGGCAAGGAAGAATTGACTGCCAAGGTCAGACAGGCAATGGCTCAACTGCCTGAAAAACAAGGGCGGGCGATTGTGATGCGATATCTCGAACAGCACGATTACGAATCCATCGCAGAGAAACTACGTTGTACAACAGCCGGTGCGAGATCGCATGTTTCCAAGGCGATTGCAGCCTTGAAGAGCAAACTTGCGACCGTTGCAGTTCAGGAGTAATAAAAATGAAAGACGAACATCTCAAAAACATACTCAGGAACATGGCGGAGAAGGACGTCCCGGCTGATGTACAGAAACTCGCTGAACAAACTTCAAAACAGTTCAGCCAGACAACAAAGCAGTCAGGACAACAGGTCCACATCCTGTGGGAGTTTATTATGAAGAGTCATGCAACGAAACTGGCGACCGCGGCGGCTATATTGATCGTCGCCGCAATAGGAGTGATGCATTTGCTGCCAACCAGTGTAGGCTGGGCCGACGTGATCGAGCCGATCTTAAAAGCAACGACCGCGGCTTTTGAGATCATTATTGGCAAAGAAGATTCCAATACACCCGTCATTCACGACCAGGTCAAAGGCTCGCGCATTCGTAGAACGATGCCCAACATGCCCAATGTAGTAAGCATCATCGACCTCGAAACAAGCAGAATTCTAACGCTTGATATCCCTAAAAAAGAAGCTGCATACATCGACCTCAAGGGCCTGCCCTCAATGCCCAATTATTTCGAAACTATCCGCGATCTGATCGTCAAGTTACAGGATAGTCCTGACTTTGTCGTTGAGGAGCTGGGTAAGAAAGAAGTCAATGGCCGTAAAGCTATCGGCTTTAGAGCCAAGCACCCAATGGCAGAGATTGTCATCTGGGCCGATACTAAAACTGCCCGCCCGATTCGTATCGAACAGCATGAGAACCAGATGCTGGTAATTTGCAGGAACATTCAGTTCGATGTTCCGATGGATGATTCGCTGTTCAGCATGGAGGCGCCTGAAGGATTCACACAGCAACAGGTAGAACTCGATTTGATGGGCTCAACCGAAGAAGATTTCATCGAAGGTCTTCGTATTCAAACCGAGACTTTTGGCGATGGTATATTCCCTGAAGATGTCTCCGTCGAATCGTATCTCAAACGGGCTGGAACGATTGCAAAGAAACTCGAAGGGATGGGATTGACCACTGAGCAGGAAACCGAGCTGGGAATGAAACTCAGCCGTCACCTGCTGTTTATCCGATTCTTCAAGGACCAGGGACAATGGCACTATGCTGGAAATGGCGTGACACTTGGCGATGCTGAGAAACCCATTTTCTGGTATCGACCGCAAGGATCGGAGACATATCGTGTAATTTATGGCGACTTGCACGTCGAAGACGTTGCCCCACAGGATCTACCAGAGCCGGTAGCCGCCCAGGAGCAAACCGCTGAGTCTCTCGGTTATCAGCAGTGGTCTAAACCTGAGTTCGCAGCGATCGAGCAGGACTTGTGGACTGTCACCGGATCGGGCGAGATTGCAGCCAACTCTCGCATTACATTGCGAAAAGGACCTGAAGGTGTCACCGCACTACCAATCACCCTTCCATATTCCAACGCCGTCCTCAAATCGGTGATGCTGGCCGATGCCGAGGTCGCGTTCACTCAGAAAGGCGACGGGCAATACGAACTGCAATTGCCATTGGGCAAGCTACTCGCAGGCGATACGAAAGTAATGTGCAAATGGACGCTGCCTCTGGAAAGCCTCGAACAAACCGACTATGGCTATAAGATCAGGCTCAAGAGCCTGACGCCTGTGACGTTATACACACTGAAAGTCGCACTGTCGCCGGACAGCGGCTGGTATTTCACCAAAAAGCCTGAAGAGACCTGGACAGTTCCTTTCACCTGGAATTCCCCAAAAGCTGAGGCCAAGATTGCCTTCGGCTCCTGCGGT
>CAZYMD010000269.1:0-2164 GCA_964649005.1 uncultured Pirellulales bacterium | reverse complement strand
ATGCTCTATGAAGCATACGCAAAGGGTCTCTGGCGAAATGTCGGCAGGTTGATGTGCAACGATCCGGCCTCGGTAGCGGACGTCGTACAGGAAACGTTTATCTGTGCCGCCCGTTCGGCGAGGAATTTCGATCCCAGACGGGGCTCCCTCTGGGTCTGGCTCTGGACGATAGCGCAAAGGCAGATCGCACTGCACTATCGCAAACAGCGGCCAGCCGTATCGCTGGATCAAGCCAGGCAATGGTGGTCTTCACTGGACGGCGAGAAAACACAGATGATCCGCCACATGAAGGCGCCGCCCGAGCTGCTGCAATCGCAGGAGCTGGCTACGCTGGTTCGATACTGCCTTGCCCAGTTGCCGCCTGAATACCAGGCTCTTTTGATAGCAAAATATGTTGATGATATGCCTGCAGATCAGATAGCCCAGATGTTCAATCGGTCGACCGTGGCTGTCAGATCGAAGCTTGCCCGGGCAAGAAAGGCATTTCGTCGGTTATTTTTGAACACTGCTCGTGGTGATTGCGAGCACGTGAGGTGAAACAATGAAACCACAGAATCAAAACTCAGAATCGCAGTCCAGCCCGTTGCTCAAGGCTCTTGATATCAGAATATCTGAGCCGGACTCAGGACTGTTGAACAAACTGCGTGATATTACCGCTAAGGAATTTGAATCAGCTCCAACAGCCAATCAAGCAAGTCCGGCGGGAACACGCGATTCTGAGCCAATATGGAGAATAATCATGAGAACCAGGACAACCAAACTCGCCGTCGCTTCGACACTTGTCATCGCGGCACTTATCGGCGTACACTATTTCGGCGGTTCCGTCGAAACCTCGGCTTTTGCAGAAGTCGCAAGTCGATTGCAGAATGCAAGAACGCTTCTTTACAAAGTGATCACGCCCGCCAATACCGGTGGTGGCGAGACATTGGAATTGGAGTTTGCATTCAAGCAGCCTGGATACCTGCGCAGCACAACGCCCGATGGCTTTGTGACGATCATGGATGGCTTGCAGGGTAAGGGCATAAGCATCATGCCCCCAAGACAGCAGTACATCGAGATGGAATTTACGAATATTCCAGACGACCCGGCCAGTGACCCGTTCGCTGTCGTAGAGAAGATCAGAAAGCTCCCCGCCCAGGCCGACGAGACTCTCGGCGCTGGGCAGATTAACGGTCAATCCGTTCAGGGCTACCGCATAACCGACAAAGACACTGTTACCACAGTATGGATCGAAACAGCCGGCAAAAAACTCGTTCAGGTGGAAATCGAATTTACCGGCGCTCCAGGCATGAAT
This sequence comes from uncultured Pirellulales bacterium, assembly GCA_964649005.1. GTDB lineage: Bacteria > Planctomycetota > Phycisphaerae > Sedimentisphaerales > Anaerobacaceae > CAZGMJ01. The sequence continues at coordinate 870 of CAZYMD010000269.1, read as the reverse complement.
ACAACCATGACAGATTTTGAGTTCGATGCGGCAATTGCGGACTCATACTTTAGCCTGACACCGCCTGAGGGCTACATGCCTGTAGAGGTCCAGGCCGACGCATCCACGCTTGGCGAACAGGATCTGATTGAATTTTTAAGGCTCTGGTCGAGTTGGACGAAAGATGCGACATTCCCGCCGAACATTGCCGGGCCACAGCTTGCAAAAATCGCCATGGATATGGTCAAAGAAGGTAAATTCTCCGAGAGTCAGACATCCGAGCAGCAACGCAGCGAGGACGCCCAGAAAATGTATCGAGGTATGATGTTCGTCAACCAACTGCCCGCGAGCAGCAACTGGCGCTATGCAGGTGAAAACATCAAATTTGGAGAGGCCCAGACGCCAATTTTCTGGTATCGCCCTGTTGGATCAGCCACCTGCCGCGTCATATATGGCGACCTGGCTGTTAAAGACGTGCCACCTGAGAACCTACCCAAATAACTACATACAAAGCATTTACAATCTACGACTAATGGGCTGGAGCTTCCAAACTCCGGCCCTTTTTCGCACATTCGATGGCTCAGAGATATGTCCGTATGTCGATGGTAAACTGGATGTCGCTGTTAGTTTTACTAATGAATCGGCAGTCCATTGATATCGCACGCTGGATGTATCACAAGGCTTCCGACATGTCTATTTTTAATCACTCAGGCCAATAGAAAAAGGCCGGACCTTTCGGCCCGGCCTTTCGTATGTGGCGTGTAAAAAGTGAGGACTCCGTTCCTCGGTAGCGACATCCATGTCTTTACAATCACCACACCTCTGCAAGGTTTGCGGCTGTCACTTATCTGACTACCACCGATTCCTTTTACGCTATGAGCTTGTCATGCG
>CAZYMD010000268.1:0-4932 GCA_964649005.1 uncultured Pirellulales bacterium | reverse complement strand
CGCCACCGCCATCGATACCCGCAGCCCCATCTACGGTAGTGTTGAACGAGATGTCACAATTCTCTATAACCGCAGTGCTCCGCCTGCAGTAAACGCCGCCGCCTTTGCTGTTATAATAACCTGCGTTGCTCCAGATAGTGCAACCGCTGATCCTGGCGTTCGAGCTTCTTATCATTCCGATGCCCGCGCCGCGCCCACCGGATTCCATCGGGCCAAAACCGCCTGCAATGCACTCTCTGATTTCACAATCAACGATTTTTAGCTCCGCCCCAACGCATCCGATACCGCCGCCAACCTCAGCGCCACAGTCCTGAATGATGCAATTCACAATCGTCGGGCTGCTGTATTCGCAGTAGATCCCACCGCCGATAGGGTGCGATGGATCGAGGTTCCACCTCATATTGTCCGCTGGAATTTCAGAATCGTGGATCCTGCCGTCACGAATCGTAAAACCTCGAAGCACTGAATTCGCGCTCTCGCTTTCGTGAAAATAGAATCCGCGATGGTTTTTTATCGCAACACCAGTACCTGAAGAACTTCCATCACCGTTCCCGCTGATAGCTTCCGGACCGGCTTTCCCACCACAATCGATTATAGTCAGCTCAGGTCCTTCGGCGCTGCGAACGGTGATCGCCTTGCCGCGAAACTCGATATCGCGGTTGCCGCTGCCTTTATAAGTCCCGGGCGCAACCTCTATGACATCGCCATCGCCCGCGGCATCGATCGCCGCCTGAATCGTATTGAAATCCCCTGGCACATAAATCGTAGCGGGCGACGAGCTGAGATTCACAGTCAGATCGTCTATCATCGCCCTCGTCGCAAGGAACACAACATAGCAGGTCCCGTTAATTGAAGAGATTGAAATATCATGATGGCCCGAAGATAAGGCTGTAGGAATCGACCAGATGTGTCCATCCGATGACAGAGAATACACCAAATACCCAGGCGGTGACTGTGACATATCGGCGTTGCTTGGAAAAAACACGTCAAGCCCAAGTGTACCCTTAACCTCTCTGAGTCCCTGTGATGAACCAAGCGGGAAACAATAGCCAAGGTGGGCTGGTTGCCCTTCATAGCCCAAAAATGCCAATCTGCGGTCGTTGCCCGTATTGGAATAGAACAGATATGGCTCAGCAGGAGGAAACGCACTCTCAGGCCAGAAAACCGAATGAGTATAGCTGTGCCCTCTGGCCTTGTCGGTTGCAAAATCATCGTTGTAATTATATGTCCACCCAGCCGTCTCTTTAGTAGCGACGGCATCGAAGTCATACTGGAACCCATCCGCAACATATTCAGCGAAATGCCCATCCAGGGTAGCCGATTGCGCCCCAAGCGTAACCTTCAGCTCGTAGTCCATGATGTCGATACCGTAGACAATTGGACCATCCCAGACCGGTGCAAAGAGCAGGGTATTGTTGTCAATGAAATGCCCTTCGAGGTCGGTCATGTAAAACAGATCGCCCAGGTCCGTCGTTGGCAGGAACGGCCCACCGCTAAGCGTCGCATCCACCCAGTCGAACTTGGCGGAGCCTGTGTCATAATTGACCGTCAACTGAAAGCTGCCAGTAATATGATACGTCCGCGTAATTCCCGCAAAGCCGCCGGTCTGTACAACAATGCTTTGATTCGTCACAAAACTGTATGTTGTCGTCTCGGCGCTCGCTATCGCACCAAAAAGCATACCAACGACAACTATCGATAATAGCATCTTCTTCATTTTGCTCTTCGTCCTTCCCAGTTCAGCCAAAGGGCTGGCTGGCTCACCCGATCAAGGTTAGTGCCAGCCCTCAGACTGCTCTTTTCGTCCCGGCTCCAGAGCACGTCGCACTATTATGCGCCGCCGCGCTATGGCCTGGAGATCATGTCCCTGTCCCTGATCATCACTCCATCGGTCGTCTGGTCCATGTCACGAGCCCTGTCCTGCTGAACGCCCGAAGCCGAATTGGGATCGCAAACCTGCAGGATCAGCTCGTCGCCCGAAAGCTCCGCTACAGCAGGCTCATTCAGATCCTCTTCCCTCGGTATGGCCTCGCCATACTCGATATCGGGATCGGCGGATACTTCATCTATCGGCTCAACACTCGCCGTAGGCCAGCCCAAAACACGAACCCTGACATAGACAATATCCTTATCGATAGTCGCCGGTATCATAGGCAAAGTGTCCCCTGTGGTGTTCGTCAGCAGCTTCGACCACTGATCCAAAGGAAGCGGATACCAGGGCTGCGCTACAGTGCGAACGATGCCTCGCAGGTAGTAAATGCCGGGCTTTCTAAAACGAACAGGCACCCCAACGCAAGCTTTCCCTATGCTGGGACCTTTTCGAGTAGCCCCTGCACCATCCTTGCCGATAGTAATCCACGGACAAACCGTATCTTCCACCGTGTCCGTCGTCGGATCGAACTGTTCTTCACATTCAAGGCATTCTGCACACTGGCACGCCTCGCAATCGCAAGCATTGCAAATGCAGTCTTTCCAGGTTGCATCTTCACACTCACATGCGCAGCACCATTGCAGCACCAGCGATGTAGCCAGCCTGCCGTACGAATTCGCATACCACACGCCTTCCGTCCTGTTGCTCAGGCAAAAATGAACTCGCGTCCCCACACGAACTCGAATCGAGCCCGCCCCACGTGCGAAGTTCTCCGCCCCACCGCTTGGCAGGTAGTAAGCGTTCGTGCTCCATACAGGCGGACCTATCAAAGCCGCACGAGGTGAGGCCATAGTATACCTTACTACAGGCACAGGTATAGGCGCCGGGCGAGCGGAAACTTCCCTCGCAAGCCTCGCATCGCCGCGTTGCGTGCCGGCCAGCACAACCACCGCCGACAATAATACAAACAATAAAATCCGCGCAATCGATCTAAACAACATAGTGCACCTCCTATTTAATGCATCTTCTAAGACAATCCTTGTACTTCCTCTGCCAATCTACCTGCAGGCGAACAGTACTTCACAACTTAAAGCAAAAACACAACGTAGCTACGTATTTCGATTCAGGCATTGCCTGTTAATTACTCAACGACCCTTCCGCCATACGCACCAGCCATGACAATCCCATGCTGCTGCGCTGAGCCCCATATCCGCCCCGACCGCCTGGCTCTACGAACTCGGCGCCTTCCTGCTCGATATCCTGAAGGTACGTAAAATCCAATCCTCCGAAGCCGCCGTTTTCGCCGACGAATTCGATTTTCTCGACAACGTCGCGATCCAGATCGATGGTGTAAACCATCTTTACCGTCCCACAATCAATAGTGACCGTCGCTTTGGTCTTATCGATACGCTTGGTTTCGAACCACATACTCTTCTCTGCGGCGTCCCTTCGCACAGTATCGATCGTATGAAGCCCCATCCACGGCCTCGCCAAGCCTGCAAAGAAGCTGCCTGGCTTGTACGCCGAACCGCTCGAAGTTCCAAGCGCCCGTACGTATGCCCCGTTTGCTGTATCAACAACCTGCACATTGCCCCCTACAGTCAGCTTGAGCCAGGGACTTCTCTGTTTGCAGGCTCCGTACACAAACGGGATTCGCCCCACACCCGAGACGCTGCGCCCCGCCACGAATCCCGAGACACGAAACCACGTCCAGCCGCGTTTGTGCATCTCGTCGCGATTGTCGTAAGTCCGAACGTCGCCGGGCCAGTCGCACCTGAAATAGTCCTCGTCCAATACGTTGGAATGGCGAGTGACCCATGAGTGATTGCCGCCGGACTCCGGATTCTGCGTCGCTATGACCAGAAGCTCCCTGCCGGTATTGGGGACAAATTGCATCTTCCTTGTTCCCCTGCCCCCTTCCGTCTGCGAAAGAAAGCTGGTTAATTCAGAGCTGTCCGTCGGCAAGCTCATCACACTAAGGTCACTCGCATACATACGATAGTTGTTCATATGAACTTCACTGTCGTTATAGAAATAGTTAGCTTGTTCGTTCTGAAGGTACTGTGAGTAGGACGCCGTCCCCGCAGGCCCCGACTTGACCCGCATCACTAATGCCCCGCCGACTCCCTCAGGATAGTAATACCAATGCTGCTCGCCCTCGCTGTCCGCCGCAGTCACAGGATTAACTGCCCGCGCACGATTGGCATCTGCGACACCGCCGGAAAACTTCTGAACCAAATCCGGCCCGACAGTAACAGAGCCGACAGCTAAAACTCCCGCCGTAGTTAAAGACACAACCGCTGTCTTACTAGCGACCGCCCCGGCCAAACCCGCAAGCACCCCAACCTTCATCGTAGCCGCGGCCACTGAAATCTCCGCCGCAGCCGCCTCGCTCGGAGCCGTTATCTTCCCAAAAACCACCAGCGCCGCCAACAGCGACTTCTTGCCGAAACCGTTCCGCGACAACTGCTTCTGCAGCGACCTTTTCGCCCTGAGAAACAGCATCCTCGTACTAAACTCGCTGCACCCCATACTCTGGGCTATATCAGCATACGACATACCATCGTAGCACCGCATCACAAGCACCGCCCGATGCCTCGTCTGTAGCTTCTTCATTGCCGTCGTAACGATTTCCTTCAGTTCCTGGCCGACTAAGGTATTCAGCCCATCCTGTGCCTGTTTCATCGTCCTTCCCTGACTCGCCTTGGCCTGCGTCGCTTTCTGCCGACTGCTCTCGGTCCTGTGGTGCCGGCGAAGCTTATTCGTCGCAATCCCATACAACCACGGCCAAAACCGGTCGGCCTCTCTCAATTTGCCCAAGATTTTGCACATTTCGAACATACTCTCCTGAACGATTTCCTGTGTCAGATCATCATCCAACGTCAAACGATAAACAAACACACCCAGACGTTCCCTGCAATGCTCAGCAAGACGATCCAGACACGCCAAATCGCCACCCTGAGCCTTTCTAACCAATCCAACATAATCCAACTGCTCATCCATACAGGGCCATTATCACCCAACTCACATCATTAAAACTACCTATAAGTGCCACCACACCA
>CAZYMD010000267.1:0-4996 GCA_964649005.1 uncultured Pirellulales bacterium | reverse complement strand
CCGGCCGGGGCGATAGAGACGATGGCTGATGCGAAGAAGTGCGCCGAGCTTTTCAAAGATAACCGTGATAAGATCGACGGTGTAATAGTGGTGCTTCCTAATTTTGGGGATGAGCTTGGAGTTGTTCAAACGCTCGATATGGCAAAGCTCGACGTACCAGTGCTGGTCCAGGCATGCAATGACGAGATTGATAAAGTTGACGTAAAGAGTAGAAGAGATGCCTTCTGCGGTAAAATCTCGGTCTGCAATAATCTATATCAGTACGATATACCTTTTACGGATACGAGCGAGCACACATGTGACGTCGATGGGACGACTTTTGGGGAAGACCTGAAATACTTCGCGGCCCTTTGTCGGGTGGTTAGGGGTTTGCGGAGTGCACGTATCGGTGCGTTTGGGACAAGACCGGCCGCCTTCCAGACAGTCAGGTATAGCGAGAAGCTTTTGCAGGCGTCTGGAATCACGGTTGTGCCAATTGATTTGTCGGAGATTATCGCACGAGCGCAGACCATGGACGTCAGTACATCGGATGTGCGAAATAAGCTGGTGCAAATAAAGGATTATGGAAAGATTCCCGGCGAGATCAAGGACGAATGCATACTGAAGCAGGCCAAATTGTCGGTGGTATTCAACGAGGTGATGGAGCAGAATGAGCTGGACGCAAGTGCGATTCAGTGCTGGGAGTCGATCGAGAAAAATTATGGCTGTGCGACCTGCCTGTCGATGTCGATGATGGGCCAGAGGTATATGCCCAGCGCCTGTGAGACGGACGTAACAGGGGCGGTCTCGATGTATGCTCTTTTACTGGCCGGCGGTAATATACCTGCACTGCTCGACTGGAACAACAATTATGGCAGCGAGCCGGACAAATGTGTGTGCACTCATTGCAGTAACTACCCGAAGAGCTTCGTAGCAGGTGACATCGAGATATCGAATCTCGACGTTCTCGGCACGGTGCTGGATCGCAAACGGTGCTTCGGAGCCATCAAGGGCAAAGTTGCCGCCGGTCCGATGACTTTCTTTAGGATATCAACCGACGATACGCGGGGCAGGATCAAGTCGTATCTGGGCGAGGGTGAGTTCACAGATGATCCGTTTGGGATGGATGGGGGAATTGCTGTTTGTAAGGTCGAGCGGCTGCGGAAATTGCTCGGGTATATGTGTCAAAACGGTTTCGAGCATCACGTCGGAATGTCACGGGGACATTGTGCGAGGGTGCTGAAAGAGGCGGTTTCAAAGTATATCAAGTGGGATGTTTATTTTCACAACGGTGCCGATGATGAGTAACAAGTTCAATCTGGAACCGGATCAGATCGCCGAGAAGGCGAAAAGGATTCGCAAGAAAATCATACAGACGAACGTTCACGCGGGCCAGGGCCATACGGGTAGCGACTTATCCGAAGCGGACATACTCGCGTGCCTTTTCTTTCGGATTCTCAATATCAGCCAGGACAGGATGGACGATCCGGATCGTGACAGGTTTATCCTGAGCAAGGGACATGGGATTTGCGGTCTGTACTGTACGCTTGCAGAAGCCGGGTACATGGACGAGGCAGAATTGGAAACCTACCTTCAATTCGATTCGGCCCTGCCCGGGCATCCGGTCAGGCAAAAGAACCGGTTTATCGAACTGAACACAGGGGCGCTCGGGCATGGCCTGAGTGTAGGAGTGGGGCTTGCCCTTAGCGGTAAGATGAGCGGCAGGGACTTCAGGGTGTTTGTCGTAACCGGTGACGGTGAACTGCAGGAAGGGTCCAACTGGGAAGCTGCAATGAGCGCTGCCCATTTCAAGCTCGACAATCTTGTGCTCATTGTTGACAGAAATACCTTGCAGCTTGCCGACCGGACGGAAAAGATTATGGCGATTGAGCCGCTAACTGAAAAGTGGAAAGCCTTTGGCTTTGATGTGCACGAGACCAACGGCAATGACCCGGCGGAACTAATCCGGACCATTGAAGGCCTGGATCTAAAAAATGGCGGGCCAAAGGTCGTTATTGCGAAAACAACCAAGGGCAAGGGCATTTCGTTCATTGAGGACAACGCGATCTGGCATCACAAGGTGCCGACCGGTGAAGAGGTAACTATTGCGATCAAGGAGCTTGAATAGTGGCGCGGCAGCAGGCGACAGACTTAAGGACGGTCATGGTGCAATGTCTCATAGACGCTGTTGAGAGCGGTGTCAATGTTGCAGTGGTTGTCAGCGATTCAACGAGCACTTCAAAGATTGCTCCGTTTGCCGAGAGATTTCCAGAGCGGCTGGTCAACGTTGGGATTGCAGAGCAGAATCTTGTAGGCATTGCAACGGGATTGTCCCTGGGGGGCTATGTGGCTGTGACGGCTAACGCCGCCTGTTTCCTGGTGGCCAGAGCCAACGAGCAGGTTAAGAACGATGTGTGTTATTCTCAAACGAATGTTAAGCTTGTCGGGCTAAACGGCGGTGTCTGCTATGGGCCTCTGGCGAGCACGCACCACGCAATTGACGACATTTCGATCATGAGAGGTTTGGGGAATATCCTTATCTTGGCACCAGCCGATCCGATTGAGACTCGCAGGATATTCGAGTTTGCACTCGGTTATATTGGGCCGGTCTATATAAGAATGGATAATGCGAAGTTTCCCATTCTGTATGAGGAAGACTACCAGTTCACGCCTGGTAAGGCCAGTGTCCTCAGAGAAGGCAGCGACATATCCATTTTTGCTCTCGGTTCCGTTGTGCATGAAGCGTATGAGGCTGCGCGTGTGTTGGAAGGAATGTCGATTGATGCTGAGGTTGTGAACGTTTCCTCGATCAGACCTGTGGACAGGGACAAGATTATCGAATCGGTTTTGAAGACGAGGAAGATAATAACAGTTGAAGAGCATACAGTGAACGGCGGGCTCGGCAGCCTTGTTTGCGAAATCATCGCTGAGGAAGGGCTCGATGCTGAGGTTGTGCGTCTGGGTATTACCGAGGGACAATTCGCCAAGGCGGGACCGAGAGATCAGATTAGAGCTTACTATAAGATTGACAAGGACGGGATCGTTGAAACCGCCATGAGGCTCGCCAGGTGACGGTGGTGCGAGCAGGGAGCATATAGCATGTCTGACATGTACATTTTAGCTGTCGATCAGGGCACCAGCGGGACAAAGACCGTCATCTTCGATTCCCTGGGGCGGATCGTTGCCAAGGCGACGAGTGAGGTGAAATCTTATTTTCCAAAGGTGGGTTTTGTCGAACAGGACCCCAATGAGATATACGAGAGTGTTCTTCGCTCCGTCAAAATGTGCCTGGATGAATTCTTGAAGGACGGAACGAGGAAAGTTGAGGATATCACCTGTTGCGGCATCTCGAATCAGAGGGAGACGTTTGTCCTTTGGGACCGAGAGGGCAATCCTCTCTCGAATGCTGTCGTATGGCAGTGCAAGAGGTCTTTAGGTATCTGTGAGAGGTTGAAGGACGCCCGTCTTGAAGAGGAAGTGAGGAGCAGAACCGGGCTGATTATCGATCCATATTTTTCCGGGACGAAGCTGATTTGGCTTTACGAGAATGACAGCAAGGTCAGAGACGCTATAGACGAAGGTCAAGCATACTTCGGAACCATCGATTCATGGCTTTTGTTCAAACTCACCGATGGCCAAAGCTATCTTACCGACTACACGAACGCTTCGCGCACTCTGCTTTTCAATATCAACGACCTGAAATGGGACTGCCATCTGCTGGACAGGTTCAATCTGAGCAACATAAGACTGCCCGAAGTCAGAGCCTGCACGCACTTGTATGGGAAATCTGATTTCAGCGGACTTCTGCCAGGCAAAATAACCATATCGGCCATGATAGGTGATTCTCACGCCGCGGCGTTCGGAGAAGGGTGCTTTTCCTCCGGCACAGCCAAGGTAACAATGGGAACCGGCTCGTCTATACTGCTCAACACAGGCGCAAATAGGGTTGAGTCAAAGATGGGAATGGTCGCTACGATTTGCTGGAGTACAGCCGACAGAGTTGACTATGCTCTTGAAGGAATCATCGTCACTTGCGGCGCTACCGTCAATTGGCTGGGGGACAAATTGGGGCTGTTCGAAAACAGCGGGCAGACTGAGGAAATCGCCATGAGCGTTGATGGCAACAATGGAGTGTACCTGATACCGGCTTTCAGCGGGCTCGGGGCTCCGCATTGGAAAATGGACGCCAGAGCTGCGGTTGTGGGATTGACCTTCGGATGTGACAAGAGGCATATCGTTCGCGCTGCTCTGGAATCGATTGCTTATCAGATAAAGGATGTCATAAGTGCGATGGAGGCCGAGAGCGGGATAGAACTGGCCGAACTCAAGGTTGACGGCGGCATAACGGCCAACCGTTTCGTTATGCAGTTCCTTGCGGATTTGTTGGGGACGGACGTTGTCAACATTGGTCTGCAAGAAGTTTCCGCGTTGGGGGCAGCCTATCTGGCCGGCCTGCAAGAGGGTATCTTCTCTGACATCGACCAGATCAGGGATCTGCAAGTCAGCAGGACGTGTTTTAGTCCGGGTCAGGATACAAAGATGGTCCAAGCCTCATATCAGGGCTGGAAGAAGGCGATTGGCGACTTCTGCAGTTGAGGAATCTGGTGCAGCAAAGTTTCATGTTGCCAAAGGATTCATGTTTCTACTGTCTTGTCGATAGCGAATCAATCTGCCTCTCCGCTATGTTGTCTATTCACCTGGAGAAGGCAAACCTGCTTGCCAGTTGTTTGGATCGTTGCCATATAGGGTGTCGGCTATCCTATCGAGCGAGTAGCCATAGCCGTTGGCCTCTGTCGGCCAGAGATCGATATTTCCTGGCTGATCCTGTGGATGCGAGCCATCGCTGTAGACCACTCTATCGACCCGGACGTACTGCCTTGCCCCGAACTTATCCACATCTCCGGGCAGGGACAGTTCAACAGCCTCGCCCGAATTGTTCAGACTACCCTCGTAAGGCCCGAATACTATACCCGCTGGAACATCGGGATATCGCCACATAAACGCCTCTGGCTTGCGC
>CAZYMD010000266.1:0-5067 GCA_964649005.1 uncultured Pirellulales bacterium | reverse complement strand
GTATTGTTGGTGCTGGTTTCGCCGCCACCTTTCATTATGAATCGCTCAAGAAGGTCTTCGGGACAAATGTCGAAGTCAGGGGCGTCTTCGCTGCGGATACAGGCCAGGGGGCTGAGTATGCGAAGAAGAGGTCCATCACGGCATACGATTCGCTGGAGCAACTGATAGAGGATGTGGATGTGGTGCATGTTTGCACGCCTCCGGTGGCGCACGAGCCGATTGCTGTGGCGGCACTGGAGCGTGATAAATTCGCCATCGTGGAAAAACCGCTGACGGGCTACTTCGGCGATGGTTCAGAAGAGTTCAACGGTGATACATTCTGCAAGCAGGATGCGCTCGATCACGCTGTCGCGAGCGTGCAGAGAATGATCGATGCCGAGAAGAAGAGCAAAGGCTGTATTCTGTACGCTGAAAACTGGGTATACGCTCCGTCTATCCAGAAGGAACGCGAGGTAATTGAGAAGACAGGCTCGCAGATACTCTGGATTCATGGGGAAGAGGCCCACTCGGGCTCGCACGCGGCTACCTATGCTTACTGGAAATTTTCCGGCGGTGGTGTGATGATAGGCAAGGGGTGTCACCCACTGACTGCGGGGCTTTATCTCAAACGCGTCGAAGGTATTGCCCGTGATGGCAAGCCTATCAGGCCAAAGGCTGTCTCGGCCCATACTCATGCGATAACACGGCTGAAGAACTTTCGGGATGAGGGGCATATACGGTGCGATTACCACGATATAGACGATTTTTCGGTGATGCACATTACCTTCGAAGACGGGACTATCGCGGACATTTTCGCATCCGACATTATTCTGGGCGGGATTCATAACTGGCTGGAAATCGCGGCTAACAACCATCGCAGCGTTTGCAATATCAATCCCAACACGTCAATGCAGACGTACAACCCGGTCGAGGCCAACTTCAAGGACATCTACACCGTCGAGAAGATCGGGACCAAACAGGGGTGGCAGGCCCCATCTCCTGATGAAGACTGGTTCACGGGCTATCCACAGGAAATGGAGGCCTTCTATCGCAGCATCGCGTATGGAGAGGCTGTAGAGAGCAACAGCTCTCTTGCGGCGGACTGCATCCTTACTATATACTCGGCGTACGTCTCGGCTGAAAAAGCCGGCGTTGAAGTGCCCATAGAGCTTATCTAATCCGTTTGGCAGCCTATGGGGTCGCTCGATGAAACGACTGTAAGGATGCTTACATGGAGTTGCTCGGCCTGCACTATGCGATCTGGATCGTCCTGATACTGTACTTTGCGGGCATGCTGCTGATGGGTTGGTGGTCCAAACGCGGCATTACCAACCAGGAGGGATACCTTCTGGGCAATCGCCAATTCGGCTCGCTCTCGATGATTATGCACGCCTTCGGCGCAGGCACGCATCCAGGCAACGCGGCGGGCGTTGTCACGGCGACCGTTAAGACCGGCGCATCGGGGGTGTGGATATCGTGGATGTGGCTGTTCGGGACACCTTTCTACTGGTTGATCGCTCCGATTGTCAGACGTATGCGGTATTTGACTATGGCGGACTTCTACGAAAAGCGTTTCGGCAAGGCGGCGAGTGTTTTATATATCATCGTTGCCTCGGCGGGAATGATCGTTTTTCTTGGCGGCGTTATGCTCGCGACGACTCGAACCGTTCAGGGGATGATGGGCAAGGAAAGCGACGCCTGGTTTTTTGGCATTCTACTTGTTTCGACGGTGGTTTTCCTTATATACAGCTACTGGGGCGGTATCATCGCTGCGATTCGCACCGATATGATACAGGGACTGATGATTATCGCGCTGTCCTTCATTGCTATCCCTGCGGCGCTGCGGTTGCCTCAAGTTGGTGGGATCTCCGGCATGCTCGAAACACTTACGGCACGGCAGGCACAGGATCCGAGTATCATGCGTCTTTTCGACCCCAAGGCTTTCGATATCTGGACCGTGCTGCTGCTTTGTATTAATGCGCCACTGACGGCGCTGGCTTTTCCACACCTGATCAGTGTCTGCGGTGCGGGCAGGACCGAGTGGCAGGGGCGTATCGGATTCACCTACGGCAACGTTCTTAAGCGCGTCTGCACTATCGGCTGGTCCCTGCTCGGGCTCGCCTGGCTCGTCTACCTGATTAACTCGGGTTTAACCGTAAATCCGGAGACGGCATTCGGCGATTCCATCAGGCTTTTGCTGTCTCCTGTTCTGCAGGGTGTTATGCTCGCCTGCATTATGGCGGCGGCGATGTCTTCGGGCGATGCCGTTCAGGTCACTGTGGCGGGGCTATTTTCCCAGAACATCTATAGAACCCATATCAAGCCAGATGCAACCGACGAGCAGCTCGTCACCTTCACTCGCCGAATTGGTGTTGTCATTGCCATGATAGCTGTGGTTGTGGCAATCGGGATGCGGAGCAGTATCGTCAGGACTCTGCTGGACTATTTCAATATCCTCAGTCTGATTGGAATCTGCACTGCGATGGGTATTCTCTGGCGGCGGATGAATACTACAGGCGTTTTCGCAGGCGCGATAATGGCGGTTGCGTCATTCATTCTTACACGCTATATCCTGCACTGTCCCAGGACTGTCACTATTGGTATTCCAATCGTTATGGGAATCATCGGAGGGGTGGCGGGCAGTCTCTTGAGCGCTGTGCCCGAGCGTAAAATGGTCGAGGATTTCTTCAAGAGGATCTATACGCCCATCGGTCAGGAAGAGAAGCTCGAACTATCCTTCGACGAAGCTATCCCGCCATCGACACGATTGGTTACGGCGGGGGGATTCTTCATCGTTAAACCATCACGGCAGTCATGGGTGGGTTTTTTGATTACTCTGGCGATTTGTCTGGCTTGCGTCGCAGTAATGTACGCGATTTTGAATTTTTAGGATCGGGAGGATGAACCGTGCCACAAGAGGATAGTCAGTGTGAGAAGATCGGATTAGTGGGCCTTGGTCTTGTCGGGACGGCTATTGCAGAGCGTTTGGTCGGAGGTGGCTACGAGGTTGTTGGCTTTGACATCGACGGAGCAAGAGTTGCACACGCAGAGAGGCTCGGTGTCCAATCTGCTGATAGCTTGGCACATCTTGCAGGCCAGGTGAGTCGGCTTATTCTCTCGCTGCCTGATACTTCGGTGGTGTTGGAGGTTGTCGAAGGTTCAGATGGTATTCTTCAGGCCGAATCGCTGCCTGACTGTATTATAGATACGACTACGGGCGATCCGGATCAGACGGCGGCCCTCTCAGGGCGTTTGGGTGAGCGAGGTGTTTCTTTTTTAGATGCGACGATCTCAGGGTCCAGCTTGCAGGTAAAAGAAGGGCAGGCGGTTCTCATGGTGGGGGGGGATTCGGTGGCTTTCGAGAAGTGCCTGGATTTGTTCGATGTTCTGAGCCCAAAGGTGTTCTATCTGGGGCTATCCGGCAGCGGCTCGAAAGCCAAGCTGGCGAGCAATCTGGTTCTGGGGCTTAATCGGGTTGCATTAGCTGAGGGGCTTGTCTTTGCTGAGAAATTGGGGTTGGACTTAGAGGCCTTTCTTGATGTGCTAAAGGTTTCGCCTGCTTATTCAGCGGCTATGGACGCCAAGGGCGATAAAATGCTGTCGGGCGATTTTGCGCCTCAGTCGCGTATTCGTCAGCATCGCAAGGATGTGTCGCTTATTCTTAAATACGCAAAGCAGGCGGGGCAGGAATTGGCCCTTTCGAAAACTCATCTCGATATTCTGGATGGGGCGATTCAGGCGGGCGATGGGGATTTGGACAACGCTGCGGTTATAAGGGAGATTCGCAGAAGGGCCAAACGCAAGGATCGGCCTGGTCAATAAGTGTGCGATCAATAGAATGATAGAAGGTCTCAATATGCCGGCACGACAAATTCTTTTTGCTCCTTCGATCTACGAGCACGCCGCACGTGTTATCGAGCGAAGCCCGTGGGATGTCTCGCGCGATCCCGATTTACTCGCGCAGGGCCATATCGAAGCCTATCGACTGTATGAACATAATCCGGTTGTGGTGGGGATAGACATTTATAACCTCGAAGCGGAGGCCTATGGGGCAAAGGTCCAGGAACCGTCTGGCAATGGAATCCCAGCCATTTCTGCGCACCCTTTTTCAACTACTCAGGAACTGATGGGCCTGGAGGCTTTTGATCCGGGGCGTGATGGTCGTATTCCAATAGTGCTCGACGTAGCTGAGCGGATTGCCGCCGAATGTCCGCAGGCCAACGTTCGAGTCCCTTTGAGCGGTCCATTTTCGCTGGCTACGAATCTGATGGGCTTTGAGAATTTGCTCTGTGAGGTTTACACAGAACCGGCTTCTGTAGCTGCTGCTCTGGAGCATCTTGTGGATGGGCAGGTCGAGTTCTGTCGGGAGGTGGTTCGGCGGGGGCTGGATATTGCGTTTTTCGAGTCGGCGGCGGCGCCTCCGCTGCTTTCGCCCGATAACTTTCGCGATATTGAGCTCGAACCTCTCAAACGCATCATGACAGAAACCGCTGCTATCGTCGAACATGCGGTTCCCTGCATTCTTGGCGGGGATACATATCCGATCCTGGATTACATCCTCCAAACGGGCACGGGATATGTCTGTTGTCCTGTTGCGACGGATCAGCGGGCGTTTATGAAGAGGATGGAGGCTCAGCCTGATATTACGGTTCGCATCAATATGGACCCTCGCCCGATGGTCTCGAAAAACGCTGAGGTGATGAAAAAGGAAGTTGACAGAGTTGTCGCCCTTGCAGAGAATAGACGGCTCGTTTGTATTGGTACGGGCTGTTTGCCTTATGAAACAGATCCAGAGATGGTGCTTGAAACAAAGCAGTACATCTTATCCAGGAATAACTAAAAGGATTGAAACAGGAGGCCGAGAACATGGCAGACAAGTCAAGCCAGACTTCCCCCAGTCAGCAGGTCATGCACATGAATCCGCGCATCGCGCAGGATCGTGAACTGATCATCTCGTCGCAAAAGAAGGGCGGGTGGGCGACATTCAAGGCATATGCCCACCTCTCCGGGCCAGGGTGGCTGCAGTCGGGCATCACGCTTGGCGGCGGCTCTCTTTCTTCCAGCCTTTATCTCGGCGTGCTCGTGGGC
>CAZYMD010000265.1:1170-5273 GCA_964649005.1 uncultured Pirellulales bacterium | reverse complement strand
GTTGTATATTGTGCTATATCATTTGCGATGGTGGAGCAAACAAAACGAAAGATATTCTCGCCATTAGTAATAGCAATCTCTTTGTGTGTTTCTACATTTGTTGTGTTTCTCTTAAGTTGGAAGATGGGCGAGTCCATTTTTACCCCTGTTTTTAATAAAATCCCCTATGGTGACATGACACTCTGCATAGGCTGTCTCTTGTTTTCGGTCATTGTGTTTCTCACTGTGATTTGCTACGAGGCTTATAATCTGGTTAAATGGTGGAGGAAGAGAAGACAATTGCCACAGCCGCCCGATACGAATTCACAATAGCCACGATGACCTGTGCTGTTGAAAGCACTACACGCCCACGCAAACAGAAGAGATGTTGCCAAGAGCATCCCGTAACGCAGTTGCCACAGTCGAAGATATGAAGTATACCTATGGCATGAGCGAACATATAAGAAGGATACTGGTCGCCAGCACCAATCCTGGCAAGCTGACTGAATTGCAGGCAATGCTGGATGCGGACGTTGAGTGGGTGAGTCTGGCAGAGTTTCCGGACGTGAGCGAGGTTGTCGAAGATGGCGCAACATTTACAGAGAATGCGAGAAAGAAGGCAGTTGGCTATGCCAAAGCAACAGGTCTTTGGACGCTTGCCGATGATTCGGGCATCGCGATCGATGCGCTAGGTGGTGAGCCAGGAGTACACTCGGCCAGGTTCAGCGGGGAGAAACTCGATAAAAAGGATAGAACCCTTCTCGACCATCGCAATATGGCCAAGGTGCTGGAACTGATGAAGGATGTGCCACAGGACAAGCGAACAGCGAGATTTATGTGCCGGCTTTGCCTAGCAAGCTCTGAAAAGGTGCTGATTGAGACCGAAGGAACGGTTGAAGGTCTGATAACGAACAGGGAAATCGGTGAGAACGGTTTTGGATACGATCCGATTTTTTTTGTGCCTGGATTAAATAAGACAGTGGCTCAATTAACAGCAGCGGACAAGAACAATATCTCTCATCGAGGCAATGCGATACGAAAGCTCAAGACAGCGATGGATGAACTCCTCAGTGGCTTTGAGGCAGGTTCAGGCTAAATGACAAACATGCCATGACAGTCGAACGAACGCCAAGGCAGGCCAAAACTCAGACGAGGTACGAAGCACGCCATTTCCGATTATAGCGATTGTAAGAAATCGTTTTTCCTTGACATCTATTCCGGTGATATGTATTTCCGTTCTAAATTTCCTGTTGATAATCGCCGAATAGGGTTCTTAATTGTCGTACAATACCCTATCGTAATCATTTTTTAGAGTTCGCTTCATGGCAAAATCAGGATCATCCAAGTCGTTAGTAATCGTCGAATCACCCGCTAAGGCAAAGACGATAAACAAATACCTCGGCCCAGATTTCGTGGTCAAAGCCTCTATGGGGCACGTCCGAGACCTCCCTGCCAAGGGATTAAACGTCGATATCGAAAATGATTTCGAGCCGACGTACGATATCATGCCGGGCAAGAAGAAAACGATCACATCACTGAAATCCTCGGCAAAGGACTGCGATACCCTGTATCTGGCAACTGACCTTGACCGCGAAGGCGAGGCGATTGCCTGGCACCTTTCTCAGGTGTTGGGCATCCCTGAAGAGCGGACCTACCGCGTGATATTCAACGCAATCACCAAAAATACGATCAAAAGCGCATTTGATTCGCCAGGCAAGCTCGACCTTGACAAGGTGATGGCCCAACAAACCAGGCGCATCCTTGACAGGATTGTGGGTTATCAGATAAGCCCTTTGCTCTGGAAGAAGGTTACGCGAGGTCTGTCGGCCGGCCGCGTTCAATCGGTGGCGGTAAAGATCATCGTCGAGAAAGAGAAGGAAATTCGCGCGTTCGTCCCAAGGGAGTACTGGCTCATACCGGCCGTGTTCACAACCGATCTTACCGGCAATTACAATCAGGAATGGACTGATTTTATCACGCCCAAGGACGAGAAAGATAAAGGCCCGACGGTCGCCGAGCAGGGAAATTGGCTAGCCGAGCATAACGCGTTCAAGGCCGAGCTTTACAAGATCGACGACGAGAAGTTCGAAGCGGATAACGAGCAGAAGACCAGTCGCGTATATGAGGCATTGAAAGGTGCAGCCTTCGATATCGGGGATATCGAGACCAAGCAGTCCACATCACGCCCATCACCGCCTTTTATCACTTCCACACTGCAACAAGCCGCGGCCAACAGACTCGGCTTCGGCGCCAAAAGAACAATGTCGATCGCGCAGCAGTTGTACGAAGGGATCGACCTTGGTTCGATGGGATCGCTCGGTCTTATCACCTACATGCGAACGGACAGCACGCACCTCTCGCCTGAGGCGGTAAAAGACGTGCGGCATTATATCGAAACGAACCTCGGAGGCGAATACCTGCCGAAAGAGGCGAATACCTATACCTCGAAGAAGAACGCACAGCAGGCGCACGAAGCGATAAGGCCGACGGACGTCGATTTGACGCCGCAGGAGATAAAACAGTTCCTGAGCACCGACCAGTTCAAGCTTTACGATCTGGTATGGCGCCGATATGTGTCTTCTCAAATGCTGCCCGCCAAGTGGGATGTTACGAATCTTAGCATTGTCGCCGAGACTTCCGTAGGGAAAATCTGCTATAAGAGCAGCGGCCGGGTGCTGGTGTTCGATGGATTCACACGGATATGGACGATCAGTTCGAGCGAACAGCAACTGCCGACCACCAAGGTTGGCCAGAAGGTCAGCGCAGTTGATCTGAAGACCGAACAGCATTTCACAAAACCCCCTGCCAGATACACCGAAGCAGGACTCATCAAGGCGCTTGAGAAAGAGGGTATCGGCAGACCCAGTACGTACGCTTCGATTATCAGCACGATCCAGGACCGTGGATACGTCGAACAGCGGGAGAAAAAGTTCTATTCGACCGATCTCGGAGAGGTCGTAACCGACAAGCTCAACGAGTATTTCCCACAGATAATGGACATCGCGTTCACACGCTACATGGAAGAGCAACTCGACAAGATAGAAGAGCAGCACCTCGATTGGCTCGGCGTGCTTAAGGATTTCTACGGTCCTTTCAAGAAAAACCTTGAGTTTGCCCAGTCGGAGATGAAGCATGCCAAGGCGGAGACCCAGCCGAGCGAGTACAAGTGCCCGGATTGCGGCGAGCCGATGGTGTATCGATTCGGCAAAAATGGCCGTTTCCTCAGTTGCTCGAAATACCCGGACTGTAAATTCGCATCCCCATGCGACAAAAACGGCAAAATGGTCAAGGAGGAACTATCCGAGCACAAGTGTCCCGTATGCGGCAAGCCTATGGTGCATAAGAACGGACGGTTCGGCGCGTTTTTAGGGTGCAGCGACTATCCCGAATGCAAGACGACGCTCAAGCTGGACAAGGAGGGCAATGTCCTGCCGCCAAAGCCTCCCGCACAGCCTTCAGGGATAAAGTGCCACAAGTGCAAAGAAGGTGAGTTGGTAATCAGGCAGAGCAAGAAGGGACCGTTCCTTGGCTGCGGCAGGTTCCCGAAGTGCCGAACCATCGTCAGCATTAAGCAAATGGACCATCTCAAAGAGCTTCAGGCCCAAGGCAAGTGGCCACCGAAGACTATAGAGGAAGCAGATGAGATGCTGGGCCGCAAAAAAACCAAGGCAAAGGCTGTAGCTGCCAAAGCATAGAGATACGGCCGTTTACCAAATCCCGATGCTCAAGCTTCAATTAACAGCTTCCCAAAGTCCACCTCAGCGTAAGCTAACCATAGCTCATATCCGCAATTGCACCAAGTCCCGGATGCTATAAATCACTGCCTCATAATAGAGTTAACTACCCCGCATTTTCGAACTGGCCAGGCATTGCTTTGAGCTAATCTCGTACAGAATTCCCTATAGAATCCTCCGTCCGGTATTGGCTCTTTCCCGGCAATGTGCATCACCGGCGGGAAATGAATTTATAGTATTCAATATTGCACTGTATATCAGCTTGTGTTATTATGGGACATTATATGTGTAGGAGTATTCTAAAGCAGCACAAAGGGCATTTTGTGGTTGCTGTAGCAGAGATTAACGATCTTCTTTGGCATTTGCCGATGTACATTCGTAATGGCATCG
>CAZYMD010000265.1:0-1070 GCA_964649005.1 uncultured Pirellulales bacterium | reverse complement strand
TAGCTCTTGTTGTGGATGGAACAACCGCAAAAGCTTACATAAATGGCGCACCTGAAAACTTCAAGAAACAAGCAGGGTCCGATTGTCCGAATGTGTATGGATTTGTGGATATAGCTAATATTGCAAGCAAAGCAACAATAGGAGCTGTAGAGCGTGAAGACGGATACGTTATTCCATTTAACGGCACCATTGACGATCTTATAATCTTCGACAAAGCCCTGACAGAAAGTGACATCTCACTTATCTATCAGAAGGATATAACGCCAACTGCGTATTGGAAGTTAGATGAAGGCAACGGCAACATCGCTCACGATTCCGCACGAAATAATAATGGAATAATTTATGACGCCAAGTGGACAGGTGGCATAACAGGTAATGCTCTGAATTTTGATGGAGATTTCGATTACGTAGAAGTACCAGATAGCAATTCACTGGACGTTACTGAAGAGGTCACCCTCGCCGCCTGGATAAAGGTACATGGCCACACGAGATTTCCAAGAATTATCGCCAAGGGCGGTGAAGGTGATTACGAGTCACCCTACGGAATCATGCTCGATGAGGATGCCAAATACCTTGTCGGTTACATCGGAGACGGAACTTCCTGGAACGAGCATCTCTATACCGAAGAGGCGCTTGTTTGGGGGACATGGTATCATCTCGCCATGACCTACTCGGCATCGACTAATATAATGAAGCTATACCTCAATGGCGATGAGGTTTTGTCCACAAGAGAAACGGCCGAGCTGATAACAACAGACACGTCCCTGGGCATCGGCGCGATCAAGTACAGAGGCGAATGGGAGGCTTTCTTCGACGGCTGCATCGACGACGTGCGAGTATACAACAGCCAATTAAGCTCCGAAGAGATATTCCAGCTCTCGCAAGTCAAACAAATCCAGACGTATCATGTAGACATTGCTCACGGCAGCAACAGCAACGACGGGCTCTCAAAAGAGAGTGCTTTCAAGACGATTCAAAAAGGGATAGACACGGCGAGCTATAATGACTTGATCCTCGTCTGGCCTGGCGTATACCCTGGACCGATCGACTTCATGGGTAAGGCTATTACC
>CAZYMD010000264.1:0-5282 GCA_964649005.1 uncultured Pirellulales bacterium | reverse complement strand
TATCCAATGCATAGTATGAGACCGAAGGCCAATGCCCGAATATCTGCACAGACACGACAGGAGAAACAAGCGGCAATTGAATTGACAAAACGAACATCCAGTTTTATAATTATATATCTTGCTTTGCGGTGCTTTGACAAGGGAATGTTGTACATGACAGCGATCTGCAGAAGAAAAGTCGTCTTTATTGCCTCCTACCCCCCAAGAAAATGTGGAATCGCAACTTTCACCTCTGATTTGATTAGAAGCACGGCCGCGGCAGCTAAAGGCTCATTCGAACCTTTGGTCGTCACTATGCGTTCGGATAGCAAGCTAAAATACAGCGAGCCCGTCAAGTTTGAAATCCGACAGAACGTCAAGCGAGATTATATCTGTGCCGCAGATTACATCAATTTCAGTCATGTTGACTTAGTGTGTGTACAGCATGAATTCGGCCTGTTCGGCGGCGAAGGCGGATCCTACTTGAATCTTCTCCTGAATCGATTGAAGAGCCCGATAGTAACGACCCTTCATACAGTGCTCGACGACCCCGAGCCGGCCTACCACAAGGCGCTGGTTGATGTATGTAACTCGTCGCAGATAGTCGTGACCATGAATGAGCGTGGCGTGACCATGCTGAAGGACATATACGGGATATCTGACAGCAAAGTGGAGTTGATCGCTCACGGTATGCCGGACCTGCCTTTCGTCGACAGCTATTACTACAAGCACAAATTCGGTATGGAAGGCCGAAGGACAATCTTGACTTTCGGCCTGCTAAGCAAAAACAAGGGCATTGAAGTGGTCCTGGAGGCCATGCCGGAGATCATCAGGGCCGAGCCTTCGGCTTTGTATATCGTCCTGGGCATGACCCACCCCAACGTCGTCAAGCATGAGGGTGAGTCTTACCGGTTTAAACTGCAGGGCATGGTTAAGAAGCTCGGACTGCAAGATCACGTGATATTCCACAATCGATTTGTGGATGACGATGAGCTACACAATTTCCTTTGCTCCAGTGATGTCTATGTGACCCCCTATATGAGCAGGAGTCAGTTGACCAGCGGTACGCTGTCGTTTGCTGTGGGCACTGGCAAAGCGGTTGTGTCCACCCCGTATTGGGCCGCCACGGAGTTGTTGGCTGAGGGTCGAGGAAAAATCGTACCATTCGGTGATTCCAAGGCGACAGCCGAGGCAATCATTGACATCCTCACAAACGACACGATGTTCTATTCGCTGCGAAGGCGTGCGTACGACTACGGCCGGTCTCGGACGTGGCCCAAGACCGGCCAGGCATATTGGGACATCTTCGGCAAGCAACGGGAGTCGATCCAATTCGTCTCCAAAGCCAGGCTTTCCGCAAGCGAAACGATCTCAAATATTGAAGTGCCCGAGCCATCACTGAACCACCTGATGAAGCTAACCGA
This sequence comes from uncultured Pirellulales bacterium, assembly GCA_964649005.1. Taxonomy (GTDB): domain Bacteria; phylum Planctomycetota; class Phycisphaerae; order Sedimentisphaerales; family Anaerobacaceae; genus CAZGMJ01. The sequence goes on along the minus strand of CAZYMD010000264.1, from coordinate 3,879 downwards.
TGATACGGGGCTAATGCAGCATGCCATATTCACAATCACCAATCGCGATCACGGTTATTGCACGGACGACAATGCGCGAGCTGCCATAGCGATGGTCAAGTACCATGCTCAATACGCCGAACCGCAGGCACTTGAACTGCTGGATATATACGTATCGTTCATGATGCACTCGCAGAACAGCGATGGTTCAATTAGGAACTTCATGGACTACAATCGAACGTGGTGGAAAGACGAACCCAAAAATGACGCTTTCGGCAGAACGCTGTGGGCACTGGGGACTATCATGGCGCAGCCACCTTCGCCGTCTTACTTGTCTGTGATGAAAGACTGCTTTGACCGGTCTGTAGGACTCATTCTCAATCAATACCCAAGGGGCATGGCATATTCGATTATCGGGATGTCGGACTACCTCAAGCAATTTCCCGGTGCAAGCGATATAAAACGGCAGCTCGAGGTAGCAAGCGATGGTTTAGTAGCGCAGTACAGGGAGAACAACTTGCCGGACTGGCAGTGGTTCGAAGATGCGCTGAGCTATGATAATGCCGTTCTGCCACACGCATTGTTCGTTGCCGCCCTTGCCCTGGACAACAAAGAGTACCTGGATGTTGCAAGGAAAACATCAACGTTTCTAATCGACAACACATTTAACGGCGAGCACTTCAGTTTCATCGGCTGCAACGGCTGGTATGAACGCGGGCAAGCCAAGGCCTCGTTTGACCAACAGCCAATAGAGGCGGCCGCAACGGTCATGATGCTCTGGGCGGCATTTGAGGCCACCCAAGACAAGAGGTACATTTCGTTCCAGAGAAAAGCTTTCGATTGGTTTCTCGGGACCAATGACCTGCATATACCACTTTACGATTTCAGGACCAAGGGCTGCTGTGACGGCTTAATGGCCGGTGGCGTCAATCTCAATCAGGGAGCTGAGAGTATGGTCAGCTTTCTGTTGAGCCTGCTGACAATTGTCGAAGGGTATAGCCTGCTGGAAAAACCGCTGGAGACTGAATCTCTCCCCGAGCAGGGTACGCCCGATACGAAAGCAACAAAAAAAAACGTAATTCCGATTGAGACCATGAGCGGTAAGGCTCTTAACGTTGAGAATGAAGTCGAAAAATTGATGTGATGGACGCCCGTGATTGTTGCCAGCTATAATGTAAATAGTGTGCGGGCGCGAATGCCGATAGTTCTCCAGTGGCTCGAAAAGAACAGGCCTAACGTCTTGTGCGTCCAGGAAACCAAGGTGCAAGATGTCGATTTCCCTTTAAGTGAGTTCGAAAGCATTGGTTATCACTGCGCCTTCAAGGGGCAGAAAACCTATAATGGGGTGGCTATCATCAGCAGAGAGCCTCTGGATGAGGTTCACATCGGCCTGGACAGCGAGCCGAAAGATGAGCCGAGACTGATCGCAGCGGCGTCCAACGGAATTCACATCGTCAATACATATGTCCCACAAGGGCGAGACCCCGATTCGGAGCATTTCCAGTACAAGCTGGAATGGTTCGGCCGGCTTGGAGATTATTTTTCGCGACATTTCAAGACGAGTGACCTGCTGGTGTGGATGGGCGATTTGAATATCGCACCGGAGCCGAGGGACGTCCACAGCCCGGAAACGCTGCTCGGCCACGTCTGTTTTCATCCGAAAGTGCACAAGGCTCTTGCAAAGGTTATGGACTGGGGCTTCGTGGATGTCTTCAGAAAGCACTGCGATGAGCCAGGTCAATACACTTTTTATGATTACCGTGCGAGAAACTCCGTCCAGCGCAACCGAGGCTGGCGATTGGATCACATCATGGCTACAAAGCCGTTAGCTCAAAAAAGTACTGCCTGCTTTATCGACAAAGAGCCTCGTTTGGCTGAGAAGCCAAGCGATCATACACCTGTTGTCGCAGCATTTAATATTTAGACTGTATAGCTCTATTACTCGAGACTGAGCCAGTCGAAACAGATTGTTCCACTGTTGACTTTGACTCTAATGTCGTTTGCCCCCTGGCGAGCTTTTATAGTTTTAAGATCAATGTCTTTCCAGTCAGTGTCGCTTATTTCGATTTTTTGATCGCTTCCATTTAGTGAGAATGTGAAGGATGCGGGAGCAGTTGTGGCTTTCGCTTTGACAACCAGATCAAAGGATTGCGATTGGAGGCCATCGATCGTGTAGGCGGTCCACTCTTCTGCTTTTAATACGATGTATTGCGCAGAGGAGCGTCGCCGGCGATTGCCCTGGGAATCCGCCATCTCGACAGGCACAGACTCAGATGTACGATAGAGCTTTGAGTTTGGGCTTGTATCCTTGACAAAATAGGATTTGTTCAATCCATCGTGGCCATAGTTTTCAGCTTCGATTCTCGCGGGGGCACGACGCAACATTGAGTTGACGACATCCTCGAAATATACGCAGTTTTCGAGCTTGATATTTTCGATGAGCTGGTCGAATGCTTTCTGGGCCAATTCTTTCGAAGGCTTGTCTCTACCTCTGGAGTAGGCGACTATTTCATCCCAACCATCAGGCCTGTTGATCGAGTAGGGAGCATTCGTTGCGTCCATTTTTTTCCAGGGCCAGAATGACCAGCCAATGTTGTTGGTTTCGAAATACTGGGTGGTTCCCCAATAGATTGTATTGTCTTTTTCGCCTGTCTCGCCCACCCAGACGGGGGTGTTGAGTTTTTCTCGGTGGTCGATATATTTCTGGATACTATTGAGGTTGGTTGGTCTGCTCCAGCAATAGTAGTGGAACTGATAGAAAACATTGTCGTCGAATGGCTCGGAGAAAACGGACCAGTCGTTGGCCCAATCGGCACCTTCGAGAGTAATCATGTGGTTTTTGTCAACTTCGCGTATCGCGGCGGTGATGCGTTTATATAGAGGCTCTAGCTCGTCTTTGTATTTTTCCATGGCGCCTGTTCGGTTAGGCAATGGCTCGTTGAGAAGATCGTAGGCAATTACTGTCGGCTCATCTTTGTAGATAGTGGCAATTTTAACCCAGAGATCGACGAGCAGGTCCTGGTTCTTCGGATTCATGAAAAGCTCAGGCTGATCGTTCGGGCTATCGTCAATATTGGTGCCTGTCTGGCCACCCGGGGCGCCGTGCATATCTATGATTACATACAGATCGTACTTCTTGCACCATGTAACAAGGTTATCGAGCAATTCAAAACCTTCATCGACATAAGTCGGATTCTCACCTTCGGTCAGGAATCTGCGGGCGTTAAGAGCAGGACGAACGGAATTGTAGCCAAGCTCGGAGATGCGCTTTATGTCTGCTTCCGTGATATAGTACTTTCGGAAATCCAGCCAGAACTTTTCGGCATTCTCGGGACCGATCAAGTCGCTGACGATTTCCTCAATCTTGCGGGGTCTGTCACCCAACTGCCCGAACTTCCACATATAGCCTTCGGGAAGTAGCCAGTTGCCCAGACCAAGTCCCTGCAATAGAACCTTATTGCCCTGGGCATCGATCATGTCATGGCCCTGGGTGTGCAGAAAATCTTTAGGCTTTGCAGAGCTACCACAGCCTGTTGTGATTATTGTTAACACCAGAACACTGAGGATGAGTTTTATACTTGATCGGTACATATTATTGTCTCCATACAAATCCGACGTCACTAACATAAATTTATAAGCCTAAATTATCATTCCTTCTACTCAACGGTTGGATTTTCGCTAATCTGTCCGGTTTCTATAGGTTGGTCGATTTCTTCTGTGAGTTCCTTGTAGCATAGAATATGTTCTTTAATCTTGCGACTCCCATACATCATGAAGGAACCGATTGCAATATGTGTAATATCATCGAGAAACTTATAAAGAAGTGGCTGAAAGAAAAAGTCATATATCAGTAAAATATTTCCATACAAACATATACCTACTCCGAAAATCCACAACCAT
>CAZYMD010000263.1:0-5290 GCA_964649005.1 uncultured Pirellulales bacterium | reverse complement strand
TGCTGCCGCTAACGCCCATATTCTGGCTAAGCATCGCTCTGTTCATCATGCTCATCATGCGGTTCTGATTCATGCTCATCATATCGGAAGGCTGACCGGCCAGATCCGTGATATCGTAGACGCGAGTCTCCATCTTGCTGGGCAATGAGTCAGTCGTTGCAACTGTGACGATACCATTCTCGACCACATAACTGATGTCGGCAAAGCCGCCTGAGACGGCACTGAGCAGATTGCTCAGAGCAGTACCTAAACGTACGGACGGTAAACCATCTATGTTAATTGGTGAAGTCTGTTCAACTTCGCCGTTGTCATAAAGATCCCGCCAGAGCACTATCATCTTCAATGGCGGCTGTACTGCGTTCTTGACGACCTCAATGGCATCACCAAGACCCATTTCCGGCGTCAGCGATGACAGATCGGCTATCTGATCCAATTGCTCGTACGTCGCAGCATCCTCCGGGTCCAGACCTATCGGCTCATCAGGCTTTCGCGTCGGTTTATCTACTATCTCTTTCCAGTTCTTGGCATATGTGATCTCATCTGCATAAGGAATACCGGACTCGTCCGTCTGAATCAGGATATCCGCACGCTGCCTGTCGTGCTCCCGCGTAATCTCCAACTGCTTGCGGAAGTGAACCATATCCTCCAGGGTATCTTTCAGTATCAGCGCCGCATTATTCTGAGGATCCAGCGCAACGAGATTATTAATCTGACCCAGTGCAGCATCGTATCTCTGCTGTGCCTGATAGGCCCTCGCATTCTCCATCAGTTCAGCGATCCTGTTCTGGCGGTCGAGTTCCATCTGTTCGCGGAAATTCTGCTGAGCGGCAGTCGCATCGAGCCGCCTTTGATCGCCAAGACGCTTCGACTCGGCCTGCTGCCTGGCTACGATCTCCTCTTTCGCCACCGTCAACTGCCCGTTGTACTCCTTGTACAGCTCATCCCCAAGGTAAACCTGTCTCGTATTAATAACCACCTCTGCGTCTTCCACGAGCCGCTGGGCCTTGTCAAACTCGCCCTTACTCAAAAGCACTCTTGAGTTTTCCACTGCATCAGCAACAACAGCCTTGGAGTAGCTGCGATTGACGTCCCTCTTGCGCTTGATTACTTCTATATATCCGCCTTCGCCCTTGACATCGGAAGCGGGAATCTGCTCTTCAGCCGCAACATCAGACATCAGGTCCGACTCCATACCCGCCTCGACATCCACCGTTCCTTGTTCTTTCAGAACGCTATCGATCATAGCAAGATAGTCCTCAGGCCTCCGACCGGGTTGAGCATCATACAATCCACTTGATGCAACCTGCGTGAAACCATCGCGGGCCTCCTGATACTTGCCTTCCTGATAAAGATGCACGCTTCGATCGAACAAATCCTCCACCTGCTTGGCGTCACCACTTTTTGTGATCCCGCCGATCTCGTCGTAAGACTGGGCGACCAAACCCAGTCGCGCGTCTATCTCCACCAGTTGTCGCCGAACCGTTATGGCCATCGACGCCGGAATCTCGCCGCTCCGAAGAACCTTCAAAAAGCCGACACGAGCCTTTTCCAATTCACCGAGCGAGTAAAGGCCAACGCTACGATAATACAGGTCTGTTATATCTTCATTCCCAATAGCCTTGAGATTACTCTGTCTTCCTGTCGCCGGAGCGGCGGCCTGCGTCTTTGGTAAAGCATCCCTCGCCTGCGCAAGCTTCGCTTCGCGTATCTTGATGTCCAGCCTCCGGATTGATTCTTTGATCTTTTGCCCTTCCTTGAGCGTCAACGTCTTGTCATCCTTGACCGTCGCCAGCTCCGCCCGCGCCCTCTCCCACTGTCCCCCCTTGATCATGGCAAATGCGCGCTCAAAAGCATCGTCAACATTCTTCCGAGCGTCACGTTGACTCTTTTCTTTGGCAATGGCAGTCTCCACTTTGCCCGTCAGGTCCTGGATATCTTCCCGTTGCATATCGCTCATAGATACACGGTACTCCTGCACCATCTGCAACCTCTCCAGAGCCTTTTCGTACTGGCCGCTCTCGTAAAGGTTGTGGCTGTCCTGCAGGTATTCCCGAATGATCTGCTGGCGGGTAATTTCCTGTCCTCCCGCACCCCCTGCGTCCTGAGACAATACTACTCCCGAAGTGACTGCCAGCACCAAAGCAAAACACACTATGATTGCAGACCTCGCGCGGAAAGATTGAATGAAGAAGCTCGGCTTGTTCAAAACTAACCTCCTGCCTAAAAGAACCACCCTCGTAAAGAATACCCTCGCAGGGCACCACCCTCGTGAGGAGAACTTCATTAAAACCTTGCTATTAAACAACCTCCACGTGGAGATTGGAATAGGCTTATGATAGTTCATCCTACGAAAAAACGCACTTTTTTGCAAGAGAAAAATTTGATTCTGCTCCTCATCACCGATAATATAGCTATTCTTTTTACTGACATGGCGATTATAAGTGCTGGCGCGTAGTTCTGAGGCCCCGATGAAATCCATTGTTAATATGCTCGTGATCAACTGTTTCAAGCAGGCTGCAATCCAAGCCAATCTCGACGTGGTTCTATGACTGAAATACCTCTCATCCTGGCTTTGGAGACCTCCAGCAGAATCGGCTCTGTCGCTCTCGCAGAAGGCTCCGATCTCCTGGCCCAGACCATCTTCTCCGGCCCGATGATGCACAGTGCCGAAATCTTCCCTTCTATTAACGGATTGCTCGGTCGGTTCGCCCGAAGGCCCCAGGACATCTCCCATATCTATATCTCCATAGGTCCCGGAAGCTTCACGGGCCTGAGAATCGCGACGGCAGTGGCAAAATCAATGAATCTCGCCAATGGCGTCAAGATTGTTGCTGTAGACTCTTTCGATGTGATAGCCGCTAATATTACCAATCGTGCTCCAAATAACTCGATTCGCTGCTCGAATCACGAGCCGCTTACCCCACGCCCCGAAAGAATTGCACCCATCCTTGACGCAAAACGCGGCCAATTCTATATAGCCATATACCAGTATTATTCAATGAAAAACGCCAGAAGCGTTGTTGAATCCAGGATTCCACAGATAGGGTACGAAAGAGTCCAGACAGATCCGATAATGACTACGGCGGAGATACTGGAAATGTTCGCAGATTCGAAAAATCCCTTACATTTACTTGGAGATGGGCTGCTGTATCACCGTGATAAATTCGAACATGAGGGTATCCGGATACTCGACCAGAGCCTTTGGAGCCCTACCGCCGCCAACGTACACTATATCGGGTGGCAATTAGCCGAGGCTCGCCAGTTCGCCGATCCTCTCACGCTTACCCCGCTTTACATCCGTCGTCCTGAAGCTGAAGAGAAATGGGAAGAAAGAAATCCCTCCCCATAAAGCCAAGGCTTACCCAAACCCGCACACTGGCTCGCCCGGCCGATCTGGCCCGCCTGTCGTCTATGGCCCCAGCAGTATCGAGCCGCCCCTATAAAAAACGCCGGCTACGCATCCCGTCATCAGACAGGCCAGTGTAGCGGCTATCAACGCCCTGCCAGCCACCTTCGCCGCATCACGAGCTTTCTCAGGCGCCAGCCCGCAAATACTGCCCGTGAAAATCGCCATCGAGGCTACGTGAGCGAATCCGCAAAGGGCATAGGTTGCGACTACTGCCGATCTGCCATCACTCAACGTTCCTTCTTTTAACACCGCGGCCAGATCCCGATACGCCACAACTTCACTGACCACGAGCCGCTCGCCGATCATCTTCGAAATCACTCCAGCATCCGCCCGTGGCACTCCCAGCACAAGCGTAAAAGGATAGAACACATATCCGCAGATCGCCCGCAGCGACCATTCAAAATTCCAGCCCGCCGCCGTATTGATCCAGCCTCCAACTGCACCCAACAGCACGTCCACCAACTCCACCAGCCCCAACACCGCGATAAGCAGCGCCACAATCCCTACGATCATTTTCACCCCCGCCATCGATCCGTTAATAATCGCCTCGAACAGACTGTTCTCTCGCTCATAATAAGGCCGCACGTTCACGCCTAATGTCACTGGCTCTCCGCTCTCAGGAAACAGCACCTTCGACATCACGAGCGCCGCCGGCGCAGACATCAGTGACGCGGAAACCAAATGGCCAGCAATGTTCGGAAACATATCCTGCAAGCTGAACACGTACAACGCCAGCACATTCGATGCAACCGTCGCCATACCAGCAGCTAACACAGTGCACAACTCCGACTGCGTCATCTTGCTTAAGTAGGGCTTGACTGTCAGCGTCGATTCGATCCCGACAAAGATGTTGCTCGCGGCCACTACAGATTCGGCGCCCGATATGCGCATCAGCTTCGTAAAGACAAATGCAAAACCACGAATAATTAGAGGCATAATCCGCAGGTAGTACAGTATCGCAACAAGCGCCGAAAAGAATATGATCGTTGGGAATCCCTGGAACGCCAACATGAATCCCACTGGCTCCTCACCATTCTCGCCCACCTGCCCAGGAGGTATCGCCAGCCTTCCAAACACGAACTCCGATCCCGCCGACGCCGATTCCAGAACCTTCACCACAGCATCGTTGACGAACAAAAACACCTTCGCTCCAGCCGGCACGATAAAAACAAACACTCCGACCAGAAGCTGAATCGCAATCCCCCAGCCGATAACTCGCCAGTTCATCCGCCGCCTGTCTGCGCTCAGCAGCCACGCGACGCCCAACAGAACGAACATCCCGCAAAAACTAACAACGTTGTACACGCCCATCCGTGTCTCCTGTATTTCTATGTCACTCTACTTCGTTCTTCGCAGCAGCACGAAACCGTGCATCGTGTCGCCGCCTACAGCGAGGCGCTTCTGCCCGGTGAACGCGAGCAGGTATCCCGACTTCGCAAAGTAGTAAACCTTGTAAATCTCGTAATTCACATACAGGCCGCTGTCGTAATAATACACCAACTCAACGTCGAAACCATCGACTACAGGCAAGACAATCCCATCGGGCCCCATCTTTTTGTTCCAGGTATTTCCGTTATCGCCACCATCGGTGATATGCCTGCCAAACGCATCGATTAGCTGCTCGTTCCTTGCAGGTGATTCGATGAACCACTTAACTCCTTTGGTTCTCCACTCGCCCTTGACGTTCATTAGCTCGATAGGCTCTTCAGTCCGAAAGTTCTTCATCGGAGCCGCCAGCCACGCCCAATCCTTCTGCAGTTCCAGGTCGCTCCGAATAAGCACCGCTTTGCCTTTTACTATTGCCACCTGAAGCAGTTGTGACTGATGGCACTCGCCGGCCAAATCCTCCCCGATCCAGAACGTAGGATTGGCCCCCTTCGT
>CAZYMD010000262.1:0-5324 GCA_964649005.1 uncultured Pirellulales bacterium | reverse complement strand
ATGGAGGGCGGAATGGGCAGTTTTGCAGATTTCTCCAGCAAAGCACGTTAATCCTGTCAGACTGCCTGCCTTAAGTGTTCAGAAGGAACCTTTTCTCTTATTGAAACATCGCTTTGTAACAGTGCAATTGTGAGATTCTATTGGTCTGGAGTGATATTAAAAATGAAATCGAATGCACTATTTTCCGGCCCGCGTATTATTTCCTTAAATTTTTATGTGATCTTATGTTTAGCTCAAGTTAAGTACTAAAAAGCAGCTTTTCACAGGCAATATCCACGTTCTGCGAAGTTTTCAGGTTGCCATCTGAATATGTAATACCCGAATGTTCGTTCTATCAGTTGGCGAATCATCACTCGGTTTACCCCTATGACAACTGCATAGCTTGAATTTATTTGGACTTGCAGAAGTTGGATAGACTATAAGATCGCTTGTGATTTTGTGTCTGGGTGTTTTAGATTCGGTTGTGAGGATTGGTGTTTGGAAACGAGGGTGTTGTTGCCCATAGCTGCCGCCGAAGCTGTTCCGCTGTAGCATGGATAGGAAAGGAGAAGTGATGAACAAGATACACTTGGCACTCGCGAGTCTCTGTGTAATGGCATTTTTCTCCGAGGGGGCATGCGCCGCACTCGCGCAATTCAGCACCGCCCCTGGCGCTGTCTCATGGACAATCAAGGAAGCCGGCCAGGCCTACGATATGACTTTCGATAATCTGGTCGTGGGTAACTCCGAGCCAGCCAGCCCGGAACTCGTGGGAGACAAGGTTATAATCCCGAGAATTCTTCTGGCTATCATTGCCGATGACGGGGCCGGCACGATCACCGCGACTCTAACCCCCTCTGACGATAAGCTGCGCATCCAGGACGACTCCGGTCTCGGCGATGTCCTCGTAGCCGACATCACAGAAGGCGTGATGATCAGTCTCTGGAATGATCTTATGGGGTATTCGAGTGAGCAAAGCGATCTTGACAACGTTACTGTGATGATATCAGGGTATAGCTCAGTGACCGACGGCTTTGCACAAGCTGGTGCGGCTGGACTGATATTTGACTTCGCCTTTGCAGGCAGCTCGTTGACATCCCTGTATGCGCTGCTGTCCGGTTCAAGCCACGCACCCGTCAGTGGCGTTCTTAGCGGTCATATCCAGGCCATACCCGAACCAGCCACCGTCTTGGTACTTAGCATCGGCCTGCTAATTTGCAGGTCATTTGGAAAGGAGAAAAATATATGAGAAAGATTACTTTTATTACTGCTGTCGTTATGTTGAGTCTGTTTGCTGGTGTTACCTGGGCGGTGCCTTCGGTCGGCTTTTCCAGTGAGATAGGCACGGACTACTCGTGGATCGCACAGAAGACAGGGCCCGGCACCTATGAGATCGGCTTTAAGAACATCGTTGTGGATACGAGTATTCCTCCAAGCGCCACTCTGATCAACGATCAGGTCATCCTGCCTACAATGGCCATATCAGACATTGTATTTTCTGTCTTTCCAATACCAGGCGGTTCTATCGATACCGTTACTGCAAAGCTCACCCCAATTGGTGATGACAACCTTTATATTGTCGATGGCCTCATCCCCGGCGTCGGTACGGTGCTGCAAGCGGATCTTGGTATTGGTACTCTCTTCAGTACTGGAACGACTTACTCTGGTTATCCTGTGATAGGAAGCGATCTGACAAATGCCGTTGGCATTGTGGGCTATTCGTCTGTTACTGACGATCTGTTCGATGCATCGACACGAGGTATGTATATTGACATCTCCTTCACAGGCGATTCGGGCAATTCGCTGTATGCTTTGCTACACGATGACATAAATGGGCCTGTCAAGGGTGTACTTAGCGGCCAGATCAATGCAGTCCCGGCTCCCGGAGCCGTCGTACTGGCTGGCATTGGGTGCGGACTCATCGGGTGGTTGCGTCGAAGAAAAGCGATCTAAGCCGGCGTGAAGAGGGCGACTGTTTGCTTTATCCACTCTTCCGAAGGTAAGATGACCGATATCTGCCGCAGATGCCCTGCGAAGACAATCTTTTCTGCCTCCAGTGAGTAGCCGGTTCGTTCACAACGGTTGCTGTCACAGTAAAACCGGGGATTCCTTTTTTCTTTATCGGCAGGGCTGTATCTCCCGCCTGATTGAGAGAGGGTAGCGTTCGCCCGGTGATTCAATCATTTCGAAGGCTTTCAACTTATTGGCGGACAGACGCTAATAATGGCCAATTTCGGTTAGCTCATGGTACAATCTGGCGTTGCCATGCGAGGGTCGCTGGTTATGCGGTGGTTCCCCTGCATGGCGGATAAGAACGGAATTCCCGTAAGGGATAGCCTGTGCCGATGTTATAGTACAGTGCACCACTACCGTACAAGGATTTAGGAGTAACCGAAATGACCGCCCCGAAACTCACTAAATTGTCTGCTTGCCTCTGCCTCGCCCAGCTTTTCACCTGCACCACTTTCGCAGCAGACTGGCCTGCGTTCCGCAACGACAACTCTCGCTCCGGCAGCACCGCCGAGTCGCTGAAAACACCGCTTGCTGTGGACTGGACCCACACTGCCGTCCATCCTCCTCATCCTGCATGGTCCCCCCCGGCGCAGCGGGCAAGAGAAGGCTTCTATCTAAAGCATCGCGTCGACTTCGATGATGCATTCCAACTCGTCGTTTCAGGCGACACAGTCTATTTCGGCTCGTCCGCCGATCACAAGGTCTACGCACTCGATGCCGCAACCGGCCTGGCAAGATGGGAATTCTTCACAGGCGGCCCGGTCCGCTTGTCGCCAACCGTCTCGAATGATAAGGTTTACTTCGGTTCCGATGATGGTTTTGCTTATTGCCTCGCTGCATCCGACGGCGCGGTCCACTGGAAAGTCCGAGGATGTCCGAACGATGAGAGACTGCTCGGCAATGAAAAGATGATTTCCCGCTGGCCTGTTCGCACCGGTGTCCTCGTAGACAATGGAGTTGCTTATTTTGGGGCGGGCGTATTCCCCCACGAGAACGTCTACCTCTGCGCCGTGGACGCCGAGAAGGGCGGGTTTATATGGAGGAACAACTCGATTAGCCAGACTGACGCTGGCCGTGACGAATTTACACCCCAGGGCTATCTTCTGGCAAGCAAGACCAAACTTTTCGTACCTTCCGGCAGGGCGCTTCCAGTAGGTTTTGACCGAGCAACCGGTCAGAGAACATTCAAAAGCAGCTATGCCTGGCGAGGTGAGCAGGCCGGAGGATTGATAGGCGGCACATACGCACTGCTCGCCGACAACCAAATCTATACCGGCACACAGTACCACATGCTGGCGCTCGATCAAGCGAAAGGCAAAGTCGGATTCGGCTGGTTCCCGGGAAGGCGGCTCGTAGTGGCCGACGGCATGGCCTTCATGGCAAGCGGCATGGAAATTGTTGCTATGGATCGATCTGCTTATGCTGTTGCCAGCAGAAAGAAGAATTCCCTTGAATACAAAATCAAGTCGCTCCGCAGTAGCGTATCCGGCGCTAAGGGTGACAAGCGCAAACAGCTCCAGGAGCAGCTAACCGCGACTGAAAAAGAATTAGGCGAGCACACAAAGCAGAAAATCGAACCCGCAATCAAGTGGCGGACTCCCAGCGATTGCGACGCAGAGTTGGTTCTCTCCGGCAATCTGATCTTCGCCGGAGGGCAAGACAAGATTGTCGCTCTCGATAGAGAAAACGGTGATACAGTCTGGCAAACACAAGTCAGTGGCAAAGCGAGGGGTCTTGCAGTTGCCAACGGATGTCTATATGTAAGCACCGATTTGGGGAAGATATATCGCTTCTCAACTGCGCGTGATGGGACAAAGTCTGCGGTTGATACGGGCCCGCATCCAGTAGCGTATCCATACCCGAAGGACGAGCTGTCCGCAATGTACGAAGCTGCCGCTGAGGCAATCATCATGGAGACGGGCGTTACAAAGGGCTACTGTCTGGTGCTTGGCGCCGAGCGAGGCCGGCTGGCGTGGGAGCTGGCCAAACGCACCGAACTCAAGATCGTCGGAGTCGAGCCTGATGGACAGAAGGTTGCCGCGGCCCGCAAGGCGCTAAGCGCAGCCGGACTGTACGGCGAGAGAATCGTCATAGACCAGGGCCAACTGACCGAGCTTCCCTATTCGAATTACTTCGCTAATCTAATCGTCTCCGATTCTCTCATGCTAACAGGCAAAATCCCAGGCAATCCGCAAACACTCGCCCGACACCTCAAACCCTGCGGCGGAGCAATCTGTCTCGGTATACCCGCAAACGCCACTGCCGAAGGCAAAAAGATGTACGCTCATCTTCTCGAACAGTGGCAAAAGAAGATGCAGCTCGGCTCCAGCAAATCGAGTGACACCAATGGTTGCTGGACAACTCTGATTCGAGGCAAACTGCCCGGTGCCGGCAAGTGGACCCATCAGTACGCCGAATCAGGCAATACCGCGTGCAGTGACGAGATGCTGCTGGCCGGCTCGCTCGGGCTACTATGGTTCGGAGAACCGGGCCCGGCGCCAATGGTCAACCGCCATGATGCAGCCGCTTCGCCTCTGGCCCTTAACGGTCGGCTCTTCATACAGGGCGAGAACGTCGTGATGGCGTATGATTCCTATAACGCGACTCAATTGTGGAAACGCGAAATCCCTGGCGCTATGCGCACCAGGCTCAAGAGAAGCGAGTGCGGCAACATCGCAGCTTCAGATGACAGCATCTTTGTCGCAGTGGCCGACAAGTGTCTCCGCCTCGATGCAGAAACCGGGCAGACCAGCGCCACATACTCCATTCCTGAAAAGCCCAAAGATGTGTACAACAAGTGGGGATACCTCGCATACAACAATGGCATCGTCTACGGGAGCGAAATGACCTCGACCGGTGTCTCGAAGGCTGCTTTCGCGATCGATACCAGTAGCGGCGAAACGCTGTGGAGATACGCAGGTCGCAACATCGTCAACCTGACTATCGCAGTCGGTGACGGTTGGGTGTTCTTCATCGACAGTTCTATCACACCCGAACAGCGCACCGAACTGCTCCAACAGGACAAATCACATCTGGCCGGGCTGACGGGCGAAGACGCAAAGAAGGCTCAAGAGGCACAAAAGAAACTCGATGTTCGCCTCCTGACCGCACTGGATGCTCGAACCGGGGGAAAGCTCTGGGACAAAGCTGTAGATGTCACCGACTGTAGCAAGATCGGCATCGGAGGCGGCGAACTTTCGGTAATGTACCACGATGGCATCGTTGTTCTCTGTGGCGCCAACGCAAACGGCCACTAGTGAAAGCAGTTCCTCTCTGGCGAGTTCTCTCGCAGGCGCTTGGTCGCTATCTCCGCACAGACCGGCGCGAAACTC
>CAZYMD010000261.1:0-5358 GCA_964649005.1 uncultured Pirellulales bacterium | reverse complement strand
GGTCGTTCTTCCGCGTAAAGCGGAGTATTGCTATTTCATCCAGTTCCTTTTGCTCCAGTTTTTCCTGCTCTTCGATAAACTTGGCTTTCGCTTCCGTTCTTAACTTTTCCAGCCCCTCTCTGAATTTCCTTACTTGTAAAACCTCGGTTGTCTTTTCCTTTCGCAACAGCTCCAGGCTACTTATTATTTTTTCGATCTCTCTGATTTGCTCATCAGCAGCTTTCGAGTGCCTGATGAAGAACTCCTGCTGCCCCAGCCGTTTTCGCGGGCTGGTATCTGACAGATCACTTATGATTTCTTCCAGAATCCTTTTTTTCGCGAGCAATTCACCCCGAGTCTGCGTAAGCTTCTGCGTGATTGCTATCAGTTCAGCCTTTCTTATTTGTTCTTGCCTTGCTTTAACATCCAAAACGCGTTGTAGACGCCATACGAATTGCTTCATTCACAGACCTCAACCGTCAACATGTTGGAGCTTGACGCTCAGGAGCTCATCCCAAGCACCAGTGATTGCCAGCAGCTTCTCCGATGTTTCTTTAAATCCGGTTCGCTCCCTAACAGGCTGGACGAGGAAATCACTTATTCTATCGATGAGAGTGAGCGCTCCGTCTATACGCCGGTTGCTTCCAGGAGCGAATGCACCTATATTTATCAGGTCCTCGGCGTCTATATATGTGGCATAAATCTCCTTGAACTTCTGAGCTGCACTTCTATGTTTTGTGCTGGTTACCGCCGGCATCAGCCTGCTGACACTCGCGAGAATATCCACGGCCGGATAATGCGCCCGGTCGGCGAGTTTTCTCGATAGAACGATATGGCCATCCAAAAGACTGCGTGCACTATCTGCCACAGGATCGCTCAGGTCGTCGTTCTCAACGAGAACCGTCAGAATCCCTGTTATACTTCCCTTCTCAGCGCAACCAAGACGTTCAATAAGCCTCGGCATCAGTGAAAATACACTTGGACAGTAGCCCTTGGCGGCGGGGGGTTCCCCGGCTGCGAGGCCGATTTCGCGCTGGGCCTGGGCGAATCGCGTAAGTGAATCCATCATGAACAATACGTTCTCTCCCTTATCCCTGAAGAACTCAGCGATAGCGACGGCAACGAAGGCTGCTTTGACACGCTGTATCGGCGGCGAATCTGATGCTGCAACGACAACCACGCTGCGGGACAAACCCTCCGGTCCGAGGTCCTCTTCGAGGAATTCACGCACCTCACGACCTCTCTCGCCGATCAAGGCCACGACATTAACCGAGGCGTCGCTGGATTTGGCGATATCGCCAAGAAGAACGCTCTTTCCCACTCCGCTGCCGGCGAAAATACCCACGCGTTGGCCCCTGCCACATGTTAAAAGACCGTCGATCGATCTGATTCCCAAAGCGAGCGGTGTGACTATTCTTTCTCGACTCAGCGCCGGTGGGCTGCCCGAATCGAGGGCTCTCTTCTCATATCCTATGAGCGGTCCCTTGTTGTCTATCGGCACGCCAAGTCCGTTGAGCACTCTGCCGAGAATCGATTCGCTCAAGGTTATATAGCGAGGGGTGGTCCTTGCTGATACTGCATCTCCGAGCGATATGCCTTCTATGTGCTCCAGTGGCAATAAGATAATATTCTCATTATTGAAGCCCACAACCTCGGCCAGAACCCGATGTCCGTCACGAAGGTGTATTCCGCAGAGTTCACCGAGCCCCACTGGAGGCCCGTTGGACTCGACCCTAAGGCCGGCCACGCGGACCACCGAGCCGCGACAGTTCAGCAGGTTCACGGCGCGCAGTGCGGATCTCAGTCGATCAAAATCAATCCCTTGCTCAACCGGCATATTGCGGTAGTCATCTTGTATCATGTTCTATTGGGCCTTCTTCAGTGCATTTGCGACTTGTTCGAGTTGTTCACTGATGCGTGATTCGATCAGTCCTTTTGGGCTTTCGACTAGGCATTCAGCCCGGCCTATTTTTGTGTCGGCAAAAAGTTTGACGCCATCCAGATTGTCACCGCGATCAGTTCTTCCGCAGGCTAATTTGAGAAGGGCAAGATCTTCGGGATTTACATGAACAACCAGATTTTCGCTTGTAGGCGCGTTATTGATAGCCTCTTTGACGATATGTTCGATATCGTAGTCGCCCTTATCTATTCTTTGGGCGAGGATCTTTCTTGCGATTTCCACGCTGAGCTTGGCTATTTCTTCTTTGTGCTTTGTAAATATTTCGTTCGAATGCTGGTTTAGCCTGGCAATCAGGGCATTGAGCGTGTCATTAGCCTCGGAGAAGAGTTCTATTTGGGTCTCAAGATTTTGTGCCAGGGCTTTTGAAGCGGCTTTGGTCTTGACATCAGGAGGCTGGATATCGTTGGTCTGCCCAGCATTATCCGGCGAGACGCCGGAGGGAGAATCCTCCAAGAATCCTATCGATGCGATTTGTCTATCAACTTGTACGGTTATTTGTGCTGGCATTGGACTACTCTTCTGTAAACGAGAGTTCTCCACTCTCATTCATCTCGCGAAGGATCTGAACGATATCCTGCCGTGCTTCTTCAACATCTTCGGTCTTGGTATTTGTCATGAATGATGCTTCTTCGTCGAGAGTTGCTCTAGCGCGTTCGGAAATGTTAGACTTGACTTTGTCCACTATGGTCTGTTCCGCCTTGAACAATGCTAATGCAAGTTTGCCTGTGTCGATACGCCTGAGTCCTTCCTGGAGCGACCTGTCAGCGACCATGGGTATGTCTTCCCATATTATCATCAGTCCGGAGACTTTCTTTCCGGCTTCGCTGTCCTTCTTTTCTATCGCGCCAAGCAGCCCGTCACGAAGGTCCTTACCGAGGTTGCGCAGAATCACGGCCACTTTCCTAAGGGATTTGTCCGGGCTTGCTGCGGGCGCTTCGGGCGTGTCGCTTCTTCCAAAGCCTTCTATTCGTCTGGAGACCATGTCTGCTATACGCATCTTGGCTTCGGGACCTATCTTCTCACAGCTTGCCATTCTTCCGATAGCGCTGAACCGAATTCCTTCGCCCAGAGAGCCGAGCACTTCAGAACTTTTCTTGGGGGGCAACTCTGAAAGGACCACGGCCGCTGCTTGTGGATGCTCTTCTTCCAGCACCAGCGCGATTGTCTTTGAGTCTGCCGATCGGATGGAGATGAAAGGGTCTCTTTTACGCAGCAAATCCTTGATCTGACTCTGGACCTCCTCAGCCTTCTTCTGGCCAATGGTCTTTTTAAGCATCTCCTGCATAAAATTGTTCAGATGGAATCCTCCACCTGTTTTCAGCGAGCTGCAGAATTGCTGAGCAACCTGGAGGCTCTGCGTGTTGCTGCTGATCCCGGTTGCCTCCATATAAGCCAATTCGACAGCAATTTCCTGGACCGTCTCTGGATCGAGACCGCTGAGCAGTTCGGTTGCGATTGATGTATCGAGACATGTCAGTAGGATTGCAGCTTTCTGTTTGCCGGTTAATGCCATCGATTACCCTCCCTTATCTTCAATCCAACTGGCGAATAGTTGCTTAACCTGTTCCGGGTTGCTCTGAAGAGCACTGGCGATCTGTCTGCGCAACACGGTGGGTTCCTGGCTTACCGATCCTGTGGGTAGCATGCCTGTGCTTTCCGTTCCCTGCGGTAGTTGTCCCGCTGCCGCTTCGGCACGAGCCGCTTTGCCTTTTGCGCCTCCGAAGATCTTGAACACCAGCAATGCACAGATGGCCATGATCCCCAGAGAGGCATGACGAGCGATTGCCATGTATCGAGGCCAACTGGACGATTCCTCCTCCATTGTGGATTCAAGCTGGCGGTTGAACTTCACATCTACGACTTTTATCGAGGTTGCATCCTCGAGCCCCAGAGCGTTTTTGATGATCTCCTCGACATCGGTCACCTGCATGATCTTTGCTCCAGATCCTGCTGTGGTGTCGTTGGCGTCGGAGCTTTCAAGGGACAGATCCACAAAGGCCGCAACTTTCAGCGAGATAACCTTTCCGGGAAGGATCGTCTCCTGTTTTACGGTTTTGCCGAGTTCGTATTCTGTCTTGATTTCTTCCTGCTTCTTTGGTATCGCTTGCGCAGCGGGGTCTGATCCGGAGTTTCCAGCGTTTGCCCCTGGTTCGGAGCTCTTGGTGATCTCTTCACTTGAAACCACGCCTTTAGGCTCGTAGGTTTCCGTTATAGTGTTGACACTATTCATGTCAACGACGGCGCTGACTCTGACGGAAACTCGATCCGGCCCCAGCACTGCGGTAAGCATATCTTCGACCTTCTTGCACAGGTTATGCTCGATCCTTTCCCTGTAATCCAGTGCAGTGCCGGCTCCACTGGCTATGCCCTGGCCGGATTCGCCTGAAAGAAGGTGGCCCTGGCTGTCGACGACGGTCACCTTTTCCGATTTTAGCCCTTCAACACTTCCCGCCACGAGATGTGTAATAGCTGCGATGTTAAAGCTGCTCAGCCTGTAGCCTGCTTTAAGCTTCAGGACTACTGAAGCGCTCGTTTGTGCGGTCTGAGAAGCGAATAGTTTCTGCTCGGTGTTTACTATATGAACACGGGCATGGTCGACGCCGTCGATCATCTGAATGCTCTTGGCAAGCTCGTCCTGCAGCGCGCGTTGGAGATTGACGTTCTGAACAAAGGGACTGATGCCTATCTTTTCGTTGTCGAAGATTGCATAACCGCCCTGTTGGCCTACGGGCAGCCCTTCTCGCGCCATGTCGAGCCGAAGCTGGTACACTTTTTCCTTGGGAACGCAGATGGTCGTTCCACCACTACGCAACTCATAGGGAATATTCTTTTCGGTAATCTTCTCAGTGATTTTAGAAGCTTCTTCAGCGGATATCTCTCTGTACAGTATCGTCATATCGGGTTTGCGAGCCCAGTGGACGATCAGAGCGCCGACAATAGCAAGCGTCAAGACAATGGCCCCCAGCATCGCTCGCTGAACGATGCTTACGTTCTGCCATATGGCCAATGCTTTCTCGACGAAACTCATCTAATCTATCTCTCGTTTATTCTTCAAAAGAAACCTTGATAGACAAAGAAATAAAAAGCCGAACTATATTGGCATATTCATTGTCTGCTTGTAGGCCTCGATCAGTTTATTCCTGACACCTACCAGAAGCTTGAAACTCATGTCCGCCTTGGCTACCGCCGAGACTATAGAATTGATATCCGTATTCTTGCCTGCGAGCAGGTCCATTACCGATGTGTTGGAGACCTGTTGGAGGTCGTTGACCTTGGATACCTGTTTCCCGACATTCTTCACAACGCTGCTAAAGTCGGTCTTGTTCGAATTAGTGCCGCCTATCTTGGGCATCCCTATTGTTTGGCCGGGACCTTTAGGAGTGGTTGCTACAGAGCCTATATTGGAGCTTAAATTAATC
>CAZYMD010000260.1:0-5371 GCA_964649005.1 uncultured Pirellulales bacterium | reverse complement strand
TTCGCCCCTGGGGGGCAAGCTCAGGGTGACAAAGACTGGATTCCCGCTTTCGCGGGAATGACAGTGGGTACGCGGGAATGACTCCGTGTCGGGGCACGGGGCAGGCGGATTTGAATGGGGACATAGGTGGCTTCTTATGCGGTGGGGATATCTCTCCGCTTCGGGACGCCTTCGGTGTCCCTTTGGTCGAGATGACGAGTGGTGGTGATTAAAACGGCAGATGGCTGTGAATATGTTAGGTGCCTTATGTATGCTTGCGCGTCGGTTCTTGATGCAGGATGTTAAGGTCCTGAATAAATTTCAGGATAAAGTCGGGCTGTATGCGTGTGTGGCTTTTTATGCGTATGGGTATGAGATTGCCGCAGTCGCCTTCGGCTCCTTCGCAATGACACCGTATTGGGGTATGGGGTAGGCAAGGATAGTTAGTTTGTGGTGGCTTCGGGTTTTTTTGCGAAGAGTTTTTCTGCGGGGCAGGTTAGGGTTTTTTGTTTGCAGTGTTTGCAGGCGATTTTGGTTCTTATTAGGCCGGTGATGGGCATGGCGAGGGCGAAGATGAGGAGGATCAGGGCGAGGATCAGAATTGAGAAGTTTCTGATTAGGAGATAGATGCCTATACCAATGGGAATGAGGGAGACGAGGAAATCGGGGATCATGGTTTTCCATGAGATTTCTTTGGCTGCGAATTGGTCGGGGGAGCCTTTTTTGAAGAACCATGAGGATATTTTGCCTTTTGCGAAGGCGCAGAGATGGCCGTAGTAGTAGCAGTTGGGGCAGTGGCAGGCGAGGAGCCTGATTTCGAGGCAGAGGCAGAAGGTCAGGTACAGGGCCATGTACAGGAGGCCGAGACGGCTTAGAAGGTAGGCGCCGATGGCGTAGATTGCGATATTGATGGCGAGGCATGGTGCGACGAGGTGCGGCGGGAATTGTTCGTATGTCTTAGCGTCCATAATATACCTCCGAGGTAGAGTTCTATGGCACGACTGCTATTGCGTGTTCCCAGTATGAGGTAATGTTAGGGTTGGTTTGCCGGCATGTCAAGAGGAGGTAATAAACGGTGTGTGCGATTGATGTTTGTAGCGATGGCATCCTGCCCTTGTTCATTTTTGCTGGTCCGCCAATGGCTGACCAGCGGGACGCATGGCCGGGATGGACTTGCTGCGAGGAGAGTTTGATGCATGGCCGAGACGGCCTTGCTGCGGGGAGAGTTTGATGCAAGGGCGGGACGGGCTCGCCACTAAGATGAGTATTTTTGCGATATTTTTCGTAAAAAGGGCTGGGTTGCGCGTCGTGTGGGTGGATAAGATAAAGATTACGATGAGAACGATTGACTCAGAGAGCTTGTCTATGTGGTACGATGCTTACAGCAACGGTCTGATGCTGTACGCCCGGAATTGGCTCGGAGAGGAGGCGGCCTGCGACAGCGTGCAGGTGGCGTTTACGCGGCTGATGGGGCAAGTTGTGACGCCCAGGGACGTGAAGGCGTGGCTGTTTCGGACGGTTCGCAACGAAGCGATTACACGGCTTCGGCAGCGGGAGTGTCGGTCGCGGCACAAGGAACGGCTTTCGATGGAGCATCTGGCGTGGTTCGAGAGTACGCCGGGGGATTTGATCGACGCGCGGATGGCTGAGGAAATCCTTCTTACCCTGCCTCAGGAGCAAAGCGAAGTGGTGCTGCTGCGGATATGGGGACAGTTGACACTGAAGCAGATTGCGGGTGTCGTCGGGAGTACTGTGACGACGGTTCACAGCCGATACAAGACGGCTTTGGGGAATATCAAAGAGAGGATGCAACGATCATGCAGAACGAAAATGGACTAACACCGGCGGAAAGAGAATTGGAGGCGGCGCTGGGGGGATTGAAGCCGGCGCGGGCGAGTCTGAACCGGGACAGGGTTATGTTTTTAGCGGGGCGCAATTCGGTGCGCGGGCAAAGGCGAGCGTGGCAGGGGGCGGCGGCTTGTCTGGCGGTCGCGCTGGTGGTTTCGATATTGTCGAGGCCTGGGGCAAGGGTGATTGAAGTTGAGCGTGAATACGCGGAGAGTGACACTCAGAGCGTTTACCATGTAAGCGCGCCGGTGGATGTGTTCGAGCCTTTGGATCGCAAGTCTGATGATGCGCTACGGAAGAATATTCGCCTGCGAAGTGCGGTGATATATGGCGGTTTGGATTGGCTGCCTGCGAGTGATTCGGAGCCTGTAGGGGCCGAGCCGCCAATTACGAAGGAAAAGCTGGAAGAAATCCTTTTGTCGACTTAGGGAATATCGTTTTTTGTTGAGGGCGTCTGGGAAAATGGCTCTGCATTCAAAGAGCCTGTTCTCGGTGTGAAGATTCATTTTGTTGGAAGCTCTTATCGTTGGCAACCATTGTTTATTTGTAAGGGAGGCTGACTATGTCATCCAAGAGATGCTATGTCCTGTTATTGGCTGTAGTGCTTGTGTGTCTGCCGCAGTTTGTGGAGCGGGCGCAAGGGAGCAGCGGATCGGAATCGGTACGGATTGCAGGGGGGGGAAGTAGTGCACCCAGAGAGATCCGGACGTGCGAATTGTCACTTTATCCGAAGGCGGCGCCTGATGCGGCGTTGGAATATGTTTTGGGGGCTCCATATATAGATCAGCGGCCCGGCAACGGGGCGGCTCTTTATGATACGGCGCTGTCTATTATGACCAACGTTCAGAGCCAGAATCCCAGTCTCGACGGTGAGCAGATATATAAATGGTGTGATATTCCTGTCGATGAGACGCCTTTGAAGGATATTCGCTCGGCGCTGTTGACGTTCGAGTCGACGATACATTATACCGATCTGGCGAGCAGGTGCGAATATTGCGTGTGGGAGTATCCTGTGAGAGAGGAGGGATTGAGGTGTCAGATGCCCAAGTTGATCGGTTATCGCAATTTGGCGAGGTTGCTTATTCTGAAGATCCGGGTGCAGATGGCTGATGGTGACGTGGCCGGGGCGGTGGATACTTTGAGGATTGGAATGAGTTTGGGCAAAGATGTTGGCAACGGTCCTTTTGTGATTCAAGGTTTGGTCGGTATTGGAATTGACGGCATGATGCTCAAAGAGATGCGAAATATGGTTCAATCGCCCGATACGCCGAATCTGTACTGGGCTTTGACGACGCTTCCCAAACCTTTGATCGATATGCACAAGGCGATGCAAGTGGAGTATTCGCTTTTATATCTGGAGATGCCGGAATTGAGGACGCTCGAAAAAGAAGTGTGGTCCAACGAGCAGGCGTTGAAGCTGGCTGAAAAGTTAGTGTCGTATATGGGGGAGGAGGATCATGGCGGCTTAGGTAATTTTATAGCGAAGGGAGGGATTCTTGCCAGTGCGATGAAGAGCTATCCGGATGCAAAGAAAAGCCTGCTCGAGCGGGGTATGACCATGGCAGAGGTGGAGGCAATGACTCCTTTGCAGGTGATACTGATCTACAAGAATCGAGAGTACCGTCGTGTATGTGATATGCAATTCAAGTGGACCAACTTACCTTTCTGGCAGGCCAGGGAAGGGCTTAAGAAATCCGATGAGGAAGCGGGAAAGCATCACAGTATGAATCGTTATGACATCATTGCAAGGATTTTAATGTATACAACGCCTGCGATTGAGAGAATATCTTTTATAAGGGCGCGTTTCGAGCGAGATCTATCGATGATGCAATGTGTTGAAGCGATTCGTATGTATGCTGCGGGGAACGATGGGAGGCTTCCCAAGTCGCTGGGCGATATAACGGAAGCGCCGGTTCCGATAGATCCTGTATACGGGCGTGCGTTTAGTTATGAGGTTGCAGGTGACAAGGCGGTGTTGGAGAGTCCTGCGCCTGAAGGCGGTAGCCCCAGAGATGGGATGCGGTTTGAAATAACATTGAAGAAAGCTTCTCGGTAACAATCCGGTGATGTCAATAGATTAGATACAGGAGAAATATCATGGTTCGCAATAGAGTTTATGCAATAGTTGTTCTTTTGGCACTGACAGGATTGTGGCCCGTGTCGGTTTATGCTAAGAGGGCCTCTGCGGTGTTGGCGCCTTGTATGAGCGAGCAGACGATAGCTGTCGTTCGGATCGATTTAAAGCGTGTCGACGTCGGTGCTATGTTCGATATGATGGCGGACATTGTTACGCCTATCGTGGGGGCCGAACAGGCCAAGATGATTGTGGGTAGTTTTGAGGAACCTCGTAAGGAAATGAATGGGTTCGTGGAGAAGCTCAAAGCTACAGGCTGCCAGGAAATGTATATAGTGTTGAGTATGGATGTTTTTCCCGGCTATATCATCGCCTTTCCAATTTCCGATGGGATGAACGTTGTGGAACTTTCGAGTATGGTTGGCAGTTATATGGATATAGGTGGTGGAGGGGCTTGTATTCAGAAGGAAGGTTTGGTTCTTGCAGGTGACCAACAGAGCATCGAGCGATGTAAAGGGGCGAAATCTGTTTCTCGACCAATATTGGACAAGGCGACAGCGGGTGCCGGAGAAGCGTCGATTCAGGTATTGCTTATACCTAACGCTGATACACGCAAGGTTTTGGAAGCGACACTGCCTATTATGTTCGATCAGGGCATAAAAGTTCCTGCAAACGCTATTACGAAGGGATTGCAGTGGGCAGCTATCAGTATAGATTTGCCTCCTCGGATGTCTTTGAACGTTAAGGTGGAATCAGCGGATGATGGTTCAGCTTTGGCGTTGAAGGAGCTATTAGCTTCGGTTGGCAAGTATGTTTGCCAGATACCTGATCTGAGAGAGATGAGTCCAAAGATTGATGCTGTGCTTGAGATGCTGGAGCCGAAAGTGGAGGGTGGAAAGCTGTTGGTTTCGCTGGATAACGGCAAGTGTATGCATCTGGCGACTGATTTGATCGGGCCAGGGCTTCTGGATTTAAGGGAGCTTGCCCTGCGCATGACATGTGGTACGAATCTCAGCGGATTGGGTAAGGCGCTGCTGATTTATGCGAATGATTACAATGACGAGTTTCCACCAGATTTGGAAACGCTTATCGAAAAAGCGGAAGTACCTCCTAAGATGCTCCTTTGCGGTGGTAAGCCATATATCTATCGCGGCGTCGATCTGGGCGGCACGAGCGTGGAGCCTATGCTGATTATGGTGCACGACAGAGCTGGCCATCACAAGGGTGGTCGCAATGTGCTTTTTGTGGATAGTCACGTCGAGTGGATGACAGAAGAGGAATTTCAGAAGCAGATCGAAGAGGATAACGAAATGCGTCGTAAGGCGGGATTGCCCGAGAAGCCGGCTGAATAAGCGGCGTACTCTATGCCTCCAGCAGTTTAACATAAATATATAAATGAGATATACTTGGAGGACAGAGCTGCGTAGCGGTCTCCGTAGGCGGTATTTTTGGTGAAATTAGTAGGATGGG
>CAZYMD010000259.1:0-5399 GCA_964649005.1 uncultured Pirellulales bacterium | reverse complement strand
TCTGACAATGCTGCACATCTCATAGTACTCAACTATCCAAACCTACTACTACTACCTATCAAGCCCTGTCTGCGATAATTCTGAAAAAATATTTGCCCTTTATTTAGAATTCCCATTTTCTTATTCACCGCCGCACTGCGTCCAATCTTATTACAGCTTTATCGCAGCCTGCATCGTTGGGGATTTCGTAATTCTCTGTTAGAAGTTGATCCGCTGAAGCGTTATAATGGTTCTTAGCAATGAAATGTAATCGGCGTATCGGTGCGTTAAAAGAAAGGTCTCTTATGAAGCACGAACCTATGGCCGCCAGCGCCATGTCAACTTTAGTTGTGCTGGTTCTGTTGTCGTTGATCTTTGCTAAATTGGCCTGTGGGGGCGAAAAGCGGATCGATGTCTACAAGCACAATCCCGCATATTGGCAGTATGGCGACAGGCCCATTCTGCTTATAGGCGGAACCGACGACGATAGCCTGTTCCAGATTCCCGATCTGAGGGACCATCTCGATGTTTTGAAGCGTGTCGGAGGCAACTACATACGCAATACGATGAGTTCACGCAACGACAAAGGTTTCGAGGTGCAGGCGTTCAAGGAGCTGGCCGATGGCAAATACGATCTGGACAAGTGGAACGATGCGTACTGGAGGCGCTTCGAGACTATGCTCAGACTCACCAGCGAGCGTGACATCATCGTGCAGATTGAGGTCTGGGCGACTTTCGATTACTATCGGGACAACTGGGCCGCCCATCCGATGAATCCGAAGAACAATATTAACTATACCGCCCAGGAAACGGGCTTGCCTGAGGTGGTGGACAGCCACCCGACGCAGACGAAAAACAACTTCTTCTGGTCTGTGCCCGCCGAGCGGAATCAAAAGACTGTGCTCAAGTATCAGCAGCGATTCGTGGACAAGATGCTTTCGTATTCGCTCAGGTACGGCAATGTGCTTTACTGCATGGATAACGAGACGAGCGTGACGTCCGAGTGGGGCAAGTACTGGTCAGAGTATATCAAGGCCAAGGCAAAGAAGGCGGGTGTCACTGTGCATACGACGGAGATGTGGGACCCATGGGATTTGGCGCACAAGATGCATAGTGCCACCTTCGATCATCCGGAAACCTATTCATTCGTGGATATATCGCAGAACAACCACCAGAAGGGCCAGCAGCATTGGGACAACGCGCAGAAGCAGCGCAAGCGAATCGCGGACAAGGTCCGGCCATTGAACAATGTTAAAATCTACGGCGCCGATACTGGCAGGTTTGGCAACAGCCGGGATGGCATGGAGCGGTTCTGGCGGAACATTTTCGGCGGCTTATCTTCAGCGCGGTTTCATCGGCCCGATTCAGGGCTGGGACTCAGCGAAAAAGCTCAGGCGAATATCCAGAGCATGCGCATGCTGACCGACAAGATGGACATCTTCAGTTGCAGCCCTCGCAACGATCTGCTTTCAGATCGAGAGGAAAATGAGGCTTATTGCACTGCTAACCCAGGCACTGAGTATGCGGTCTATTTCACCAGCGGAGGCGAGGTGACTCTGGATATCTCAGCGATGAAAAAGCCTGTTATAGTCCGGTGGCTGGATATCATGAAAGCAGAGTGGTCCGAGCCACAAAAGAAAACGGACAAAGGCAAGCTGAAATTAACCTGCCCCTCGAAAGGCTACTGGGCCGTGCTGGTTAAGTAGCGAAAAAGAGGGACAAGAGATTGCTGCGGTTGCTTGTGGACTTGCTACGACAAGGACTGGATTCCCGCCTCCGCGGGAATGACGATTAATTCCCTCTTGTGCAATAATTATTCATTCACTGGTTTCCCGCCCATTCGGTCGCGCTCAGGACGGACACCGCATGGGAATGATAGCGATGCAGCGATTGATAAATCGGCGTATCCCGCTATAATGGCCGGTTGGATGGCACAGCAGCGTAAGATATATTCGGTCGGGCAGGTTAATATGCTCGTTAAGGTGGCTCTGGAGGAGATTTTGCCGCCCAGGCTGATAGTTCGCGGGCAGATCAGTGGTTTCAAGCGGCATTCAAAGGGGCATTGCTATTTTTCCTTAAAGGAGGAAGCAACAGTACTGCCCTGTGTGATGTGGGCAAGTAAGCACAAGTCGGTCAAATTTGATGTCGAGGATGGTATGGCCGTGCTTGCGACGGGGAATATCGATGTTTTCCTGGCGGGGGGCAAGTACCAGCTCTACGTGGATAAGTTAGAGCCCGAGGGGGTCGGAGCGCTGCAGTTGGCGTTCGAGCAGATGGTGGCCAAACTAAAGGCTGAGGGGCTGTTCGATGATGTGCACAAGAAGCCCTTGCCCGCCTATCCCATGCGGATCGGGATAATGACCAGCGAGACCGGGGCGGCGGTGCATGATATTACAGACAGCATCTCCAATCGCTGGCCATGTGCGAGAATGTTCCTGTACCCTGTTCCTGTACAGGGCGAAGGAGCGGCTGCGAAAATTGCGAAAGGGCTGCGTGACATAAATCGTCGCAATAAGAAGCTCAAACTCGATGTGTTGATCGTTGGACGCGGGGGCGGGTCGTTGGAGGATTTGTGGGCGTTCAACGAGGAGCCTGTGGCGCGAGCGATCTTTGAATCGAAGATACCGGTGATTAGTGCCGTCGGGCACGAAGTTGATACGACTATTGCAGATCTTGTAGCCGATGCGCGGGCGTCGACTCCAACGAAAGCAGGAGTTGTTGCTGTGCCTGATGTGCGGGATGTACTTGGTGATCTGGCGAACAAGCAGCGGATTATGCGTCGTGATATCACTGCTAATCTGGAATTGGCGCGAACGCAGTTGGAGACGATCCTGGCGAGCCGGGTGTTTCGCGATCCTCGGTCGATTGTATATCACGCCGAAGAGCAGGTCGATGAGATGTCGATGCGGATGGCTGAGGCGATGCGCGGGATTTTGGCCCATGCCAACGGATTGTTGACAAGGTTTTACGAGCAGGTTGTTCGGATCGAGCCACATCGGCTTATGGGCAACAGGCTGCTGGAACTAAATCAACTTGAGAGCCGTGTTGGGGTGGGGATGCAGAGAATGCTGAATGGCTGGCAGGTGGGATTGACGGCCGATGTCACCCGGCTGCAATCGGCCATGAAAGCTGTTGTGAATCGCTCGAACGTGTGTCTGACTGCGGTATCGAATCGACTCGAAGCGCTGAATCCCAGGTCGGTGCTGCATCGTGGTTACAGCATTACGATGAACAAGCGTTCGGGGCGGGTAGTCAGGGCTTTGGCTGATGTGGCGGTCGGGGACATGCTCGTGACTGAGCTGGCGGGTGATGAGAGAATTGAAAGTGAAATCAAAGAGATGATCGGGCCGAATTGAATCGGTGTGGATTGGCGGCAGGGAAATGAAAATATATAAGGTGAGGCATGGCTGAAAAGAAGAATAACGATAAAAGCAAGCTGAGTTTCGAAGAGGCGATCAAGTCACTGACTGAGATTGTGAGCAAGATCGAGCAGGGGGAGATTCCACTGGCCGACAGTCTGGAGCAGTATGAGAAGGGGATGTCGCTGATCAAGCATTGCAGGGGGATTCTGAAAACTGCTGAAAAGCGGATCGAGAAGATCGGCGCCGAAGATTCAGATGGAGATGATTCGGACGAGCAGGATGGTGTGGAAGATAAGGCGGAGGCTGAGTCCGAGGATGAGAGTCTGTTCTGATGTTGCAGCGGCAGGCGAGTTCGTGTACATCTCAATAGCGGGCTGTCGGATCGCTGCGAAGGGACTGTTAATCGCGGTTCTTGCTCAAAGCTGTTATTGAGGGAAATGACATGAAGCGACGAAGAGCGGTTTTGGCGGCATTTGTTATCATTGCATCGGCGTCGGGCGTGGATTGTCCCGGGCAGGAATATATTTGGCCTGTGCCGACTTGGCGAGAAGCATCGCCTGCCGAGGTTGGGATGGATGGGGTGCTATTGGAAAAGGCGAGGGATTACGCCCTCACTGGCGGCGGCTCCGGGATGATTACCAGAGGTGGCAGGCTTGTCATGAAATGGGGCGATTCAGACGCCCGCTACGATCTAAAATCGAGCACTAAGGCTATCGGAGTGACATCGGTAGGGCTGGCGCTGGAGGACGGGAGGTTTAAGAGCCTGCACGAGCCTGCGAAGAAATATCATCCAAGCCTGGGCGTGCCGCCTGAAGAGAATGCTCAGACAGGTTGGCTCGATAAGATTACGCTGTTTCATCTGGCGACGCAGACAGCCGGGTTCGACAAGGCGGGCGGGTATACGAAGCTGATGTTCGAGCCTGGGACGAAGTGGTCGTACAGCGATGGGGGGCCCAACTGGCTTGCCGAGTGCGTGACGTTAACTTACAAACGCGATTTGCAGGAGCTGATGTTCGAGCGTGTGTTCGGGCCGATTGGGATCAAGCGGGATGAATTGAACTGGCGGCGCAATTCGTATCGGGACAAGGATATCGAAGGCGTCGCCAGGCGGGAGTTCGGTTCGGGGATTCACGCAAATGCCAACGCCATGGCGCGGATTGGGTATCTGTATCTTAGGCGAGGGCGGTGGCAAAATATGCAACTGATTCCTTCGTGGTTTGTCGATGCGGTGCGCATCGTGTCTAAAGAGATTCGAGGATTGCCTGTTGTCAGGCGAGAGGATTATTTCAACGCCTCGGATCACTATGGCCTGCTTTGGTGGAATAACGCCGATGGCGAGATGCCAAACGTGCCAAGGGATACGTACTGGTCGTGGGGGTTGTACGATAGTTTGATCGTTGTGATTCCGAGTCTGGATATAGTTGCGAGCAGGGCGGGCAAGTCGCTCAATAAGCAGGGGAATTCGCATTACGGTTCGATTGAACCTTTTATTGAGCCTATTGCGATGTCTGTTACTAAGACAAGCGGAGTGGTATCGCCTTATCCGGCCAGCGATGTTATACGAGGCATCGAGTGGGTTCCCGTCGATTCGATTATCCGACTTGCCGAAGGTAGTGACAACTGGCCTGTTACATGGGCTGATGATGATAATCTCTATACCTCATACGGTGACGGCTGGGGATTCGAGCCCAAGACGGATAAGAAGCTGAGCCTTGGAATCGCGCGAGTCACCGGCTCGCCTCCTGATGTCAAGGGCGTAAATATTCGCACGCAGACAGGCGAACGGACCGGGCAGGGAGCGGACGGGGCAAAAGCCAGCGGGATGCTGTGTGTTGACGGCGTGCTGTATATGCTTGTACGCAATACCGGCAATTCGCAGGTGGCATGGTCGGCCGATCATGGCAAGACGTGGCAATGGTGCGGCTGGAAGTTCGAGGAAAGCTTCGGTGCGCCGACGTTTTTGAATTTCGGCAGGGACTACGCCGGGGCGCGCGATAATTATGTGTACATCTATTCGCACGATAGCGACAGTGCATATGAGCCCGCCGACCGCATGGT
>CAZYMD010000258.1:0-5490 GCA_964649005.1 uncultured Pirellulales bacterium | reverse complement strand
TTCGATCCGGCAGCAGAGTGGGTTCCCGGCAGCCAGCCAATCTACTACATTATTATGACCGAAGCCGAACGGGCGGAATTAGAAGATATCGGAGACGACGGCGATCCGTTCTTTGGCGAGGGCGTTACCAACGCTCAGATGAATGCGACATTCATCAGCGTCGATGGTGTGGATACAATGGTGCGTTATCAGGCTGGGGTGCGTAATAGGGGCAATAGGACTCGGGTTGATCCGCCTAATAACTATCGCGTGAACTTTGCGAACGATAATCCCTTGAATGGCGTGACGGCGCTTAATATCAACAGCAAGTATCCGCATCTTCAGTTGATCGGCAGCGTAATATTCCGGATGGCGGATATACCTGCACCCGATGCGACCGTTGTACAGGTCAGGGTCAATGGCGAGAATCTTGCGGCAGGGGACTATGGGCGTACGTATGGCTCTTACGTTGCTATAGAAGCGTATGACAGCGACTGGGCCAGGAATCATTTTCCGAATGATAACGACGGCAATGTTTACCGTTGTAGTTATGCGAAACCGGCCAGTGGCGGCACTACCTATGCGGATCTTTACTATAAAGAATCCGCTGGACAGATTCCCGATCCCGAGGATTACCTTGCCAACTATCCCAAGCAGACTAATGGTTCTCAGTTTGACTATTCGGACTTGTTCAATCTGATCGATAAGCTCAACAATTCGAGCATAACCGACGAAGACTTCCTTGCCGAGGTTAGCCAGGTTGTCAATATCGAGAAGTGGATGAGGTATATGGCGGCGGATGCTCTCGCGGGCAATCGCGAGGGTGGGCTGTATGAGG
This sequence comes from uncultured Pirellulales bacterium, assembly GCA_964649005.1. GTDB lineage: Bacteria > Planctomycetota > Phycisphaerae > Sedimentisphaerales > Anaerobacaceae > CAZGMJ01. Next base: position 4,673 of record CAZYMD010000258.1, on the reverse strand, counting down.
GCGAGGGAGATGATTACGCTATTTATGGCGGCGTCCAGGATCCAAGATTCTGGTTGCTGCCACATGATCTGGATACGCTGCTGGGGCAGGGTGACCATTCCTACGGTCCGCAGTGGGAGATATTTGGCTATACTCGTGTGAGGGGAATGAGGCGTTTGTTTGACCAGGCGGAGATATGGAGGGCCTACTACAGCCAGTACAATGCCCTTGCTGAGACGGTTTTTGCGCCAGAGAATATTTATCCGCTAATCGATCAATTCCTTGCCAGTTGGGTTCCTTCATCTGAGATCGATAGCTCCCAGGGCATGAAACAGTTTGTTATCGATCGTCTCGATAGTGTTCTTTACGGCGGGTATCCAGGCGGCGGCGATCAGCCGCAGATTCCACAGCAGTTCACCATTTCTGGGCCTGCTGAGATTGAAGGCTATTCATTTACCAACCAGAGCAATGTTAATTTGTCTGGCACGGCAAGCGCTATTGATACAGCGTCATTGACAGTCAACGGTATTGTGGTTACTGACTGGTCCGGGGAAGATGGGACGTGGTCGATCAGCAATGTCAGCCTCGATCCTGGTATCAATCGTGTCATCGTGCAGACGTTCGACGGTCCAGGTGGGACCGGTTCGGAATTGAGACGCGAATACATTGATGTTTGGTATAACGATGGTGATGTTGCGGAAATATCCGGTACGCTTGCGAGCGACACGACGCTGGATGCCGCCTCCGGGCCCTGGCGAGTTACGGGGGATTTGATCGTTTCGGCTGGTGTGACACTCTCGATTGAGCCTGGGACGACGATCTTCTTCGGTCAAGGCGCGCGAATTGTTATCCAGGGACGTATGGTTGCGGAGGGGACGCAGTTCGAGCGAATCAGGTTCACTCGCGAACCTGGGTCTTCCGCCACATGGAATGGTCTTGACTTCAGTAGTGCTGAGGATAACCGGCTTTCATATTCGGATATGGAGTACGCCTCCGGTGGAGGTGAGTCTATCAATCTCAATAATGCCAGAGCACTGATCGAGAACGTGACATGGGCGGGTACGAGCGGGACGATTCTGGGTATTAATAGTTCTTCTGTAATTGTAAGAGATTGTGTGTTCCCGTCCACGTCAGCTCAGGCTGTGTATGGACATCATGTTTTGTCCGCCGATCCGTATGTTATCTTTGAGAACAATGTGTTCGGTATATGCACGGGCCAGAAGCAAGATGTTCTTGATTTCTCGACCAGCGGGGCCGACGTCAGGCCGCAGTTCATTAATAATATATTTCTTGGCGGGGGCGACGATGCGCTCGATCTCGACGGAACCAGCGCATACGTCGAGGGCAATGTGTTCATGAATTTTCATCGGAATTTCAGCGCTCTCGATGGCGAATCTTATGCGGTCACTTCCGGTTACGACGCAGGTCACAGCTCGAACCACGTTATCGTTCGCAATCTGTTTATCAATTGCGACAACGCAGCGCTGGTTAAGGATCGCTCCTGGATACGTTTCGAGAATAATACCATTATAGGTTGCAGCGGTGCCGCGATCAACTTCGACGAACCTCAGGAAGAGGGGATCGATCCGGGGATTGGGGCGTATCTCGATGGCAACATCTTTTATAAAACACCTGTACCGTTAGCTAATTTCTATGTGAATGATCCTACATGGGGCACGACCGACATAACGATCAACAGGAGCATTATTGGTTCGCAGTGGCATGTCTATGGTCAGGGCAATATCGACTGCACGCCGACTTTCGTCGATCCGAATGGAGACTATCGATTTAGACCAGGCTCCGGCGGAACCGGCACAGGCCTGTGCCGGCTGGACATGGGCGCGTATGTTTCTTCCGATGCGGCGATTTGCGGCGAACCTGGGCCTGTTACCTATCATACAAATGCTACATTGACAGTGGGCGGTCCGGGTGTTGTGAGCTATAAATATGTTGTTAGCGATCCGAATGGTGTATGGAGCGAAGAGAGGTCGGTTGAGACGCCAATAGAACTGTCGGGATTTGTCAATGGCGGATCGTATACTGTCTACGTAGTAGGCGGGAACGCGGCAGGGGTATGGCAAAGCGAGGCCGAAGCTACAGCGTCACGCACCTGGACGGTGGATGCATCATATTCACGGTTGGGAATAAATGAGATATTGGCCCACACTCATGGTATGGACCCTGATATTATCGAGCTGTACTACGATGGTCCCGACTCGCTGGATATTGCGGGTATGAGTCTTACAGACGATCCGGGAAATCCCAGCAAATTCGTATTCAGCAGTTCAACGGTGAGCAACACGGTGATGGCTCCGGGCGAGTACATGGTTTTGTACGGCGACCTTGACGCTCATTTGATTAATCATCTGGGCTTCGCTTTGTCGGCGGATGGCGAAAGCCTTTATTTGTACGACAAGCCATCCAATGGCGGCGGTCTGGTTGACTCTGTGACCTTCGGGCCACAGATCAACTTCTATTCCATTGGGTGCGTGGGATTCGATAACGAATGGAAACTGAATAAGCCGACGTTTGGCATGTCCAATGTCATCCAGCCTCTTGGGGATGCCAGAAATCTCAAGATCAACGAGTGGTTCACCCATGGTCTGGTTCTATTCACGGACGATTTCGTTGAGCTGTACAATCCGGATTTGTTGCCTGTAGATTTGAGCAATCTCTATCTTACGGATAATCCTGTAACACAGCCTGGCAAGTGTCTGCTCGGTCCTCTGAGCTTTGTCGATCCGAACGGCTACGTGGCGTTCGTAGCGGACGGCAGCAACCAGTTAGGTCACTTGGATTTCAAGCTTTCCTCAAATGGCGAGCTAATAGGGCTGTACGATTCGGAGCTGTCTGAAATAGATAAGGTGATATACGGTCCTCAGACGACGGACGTGTCCCAGGGCAGGGCGCCTGATGGGGCGAGCGGTCTTGATTTCTTCGTGCTTGCCACCCCTGGGGCAGCCAATGCCATGCCGCCAACAGTTACAGTAAGGAAGATAGTGCTTGCTCCAGAAACGTCCGACAAACGTTTTATAGTTCCATTGTCTGCGGATGATGTGGATGCGGGCTGGTTGAGTGATGTCGCCTTCGATGAGACCGGTTGGCTGCCATGCACAGGCGCACCCGGCGGCATAGGCTATGAACGCAGTTCAGGCTATGAGGACTTGATCACGTTGGACGTCGAGTCTCAGATGTACGGTGAGCAGACGAGCTGCTACGTTCGGATACCGTTTACGGTTGACGCCGGGGATATCTCTGACCTTACGGAACTCATACTCAAGGTTCGCTACGACGACGGCTTTGTTGCATATCTTAATGGTGTTGAAGTGGCAAGACGGAACTTTACTGGTACGCCGGAATGGGACTCTGAGGCAGATGGTAATCATGAAGCAGACGGCGGTGACTTCGATGTGTATATCGATATCACAGCTTTCATGGGCGAGCTGAAGATCGGTGCAAATATACTGGCTGTCCAGGCTATGAACGTTTCAACGACAAGCTCTGATTTTATCATCTCCGCAGAATTGGAAGGGTCCATTATCGAGAGCATCAGCCAGGACGATCCTTATGCCCGGGCGTATGCACTGCTGGATGGTTTGCGAATTACGGAGCTGATGTATAATGCTTCGGACGGCAGTGACTACGACTACGTTGAGCTTATGAACATAGGTGATACGCCTATCGATGTGAACGGGGTGCGTTTCATCGGTGGGATCGAGTTTGCGTTTGCACCCGTTATCCTTGAGCCTGGGCAATATATTGTTGTTGTGAGCAGTGCTGCAGATTTTCACTCGGCCTACGGCGCAGGGATCAATGTAGCCGGCGAGTATTCCGGCAATCTGAGTAATGGCGGTGAAGAGATAGTGCTGGCTCTACCTGTTCCGTTGGATGCGGCGATTACGCGCTTCTCGTATAGTGACGCGTGGTATCCTTCGACTGACGGTGGAGGGGACTCTCTGATTATTCTTGATCCGACCGCCCACCCCACTGTCTGGAGTGAAAAAGAAAGCTGGCAGGCCGGGGTCCCGACTCCTGGCGGGGATTGATATATATGACATTATTTTCTGAACCGATAGGCACCTGATTCTGTATTCAGTTGAGCGGTAGTTTGTGCTGTGGCATAAGAGCCGTTTGCGCATTGACATGTAAATTCTTATTTAGCTCTCATGAGATTCTCATGCAAGTGGGTATAATCTTGGATGGATATAATTTTGGCCAGACCCAGAATAATGCCTTACGGAAGGTAATGGAAGATGCCCATCTCATTTAAGAATTCGGTTTATGTTCTTCTTTTGAGCGCCTGCATCGTCGGCGCTTCGATTGGGGACTGTCCGGTAGGTGACTTGAATAGTGACTGCCGAGTCGACTGGATTGATGTCGAGTTGTTTGCGTCTCAGTGGCTTGATCCGGGCTGTGCGGGCGCCGGTTGCGCCGATTTCGATGGTATTTCCGGCGTTAATGTCAGGGATTTTGCATATCTGGCAGCGAGCTGGCTCGAGGAGTTCCAGCAGAACACTGTAGTAATAAATGAGTTCATGGCGAAAAATGACGGTTCGGTTCTTGATGAGTATGGCGATGCCGACGATTGGATAGAGTTGTATAATTATGGCGAGCGGCCTGTAGATGTGGGCGGTTTGTATATTGCCGACCGGTTGACTACCGGCCTTATGTGGCGCATACCGGATGATTCCCCG
>CAZYMD010000257.1:0-5512 GCA_964649005.1 uncultured Pirellulales bacterium | reverse complement strand
CAAATTAACGTAGGATGATTTGAGCGTGTGTGTTGGTTGGTGAGATGCCGGATCGGGGTCCGGTATGACAGTTGTGTCCGGGCTCGCTATAAGTGCAGGATGAAAAAATGCGGGATATGTAGTTTTTTCACTTTGTTGGGATTTTTTGCGAACCATTTGTATGTTTCAGTGTCCTATTATAGCAGGAGGCAGGGTGAAAGATTGTATTCGCGGCAATGGTGTTTTTTCGAAAGGAGAGAACGATGGCAAGAGTGTCCAGGAATGTTGCAGTTTATCTGTGTGTGGTTTTATGCTGCTTGTTTATCGCTGGTGTGGGAATGCCAAGCGGAGCCAAAGCGAAGGCAGAGGAGCAGAGCACGCCGCCTGTGGCTAAAGAAAAACTAATGAAGGCAATTGTGAAAGCACAGCCTAAAGTCAAGGCGGTGGATCCATACAAGGACGCCAGGATAATGGTCGAGGCGTTCGTTGTGGATGTGGATCTGCATGAACTCTACGAGATGGGGGTTTGCCCTCTTGGGAGCAAGCCTAATGCGGTTTCGGTCGATCATATTCTGAAATGTCTGCGCGAGGGCAAGGGAGCGGAAGTTACGGCGGGCGCCAAGATGTTGGTTCGGCAGAACGAGCGTGGAACTGTGAGACAGTCTGTCAACACTACCGAGATTGTTGGCAATCGTCGTATGACAAGATCAAACTCGCCGGAGAGGACTTTCGAGGCAAGGGTAGTTGTGCTGCAGAATGAAGAGATAAGCCTGGAATATTCCTTTAACATGGTTACTATGAGCGAGTCAGAAGAAGGCTCAAAATCCACCACATCCTCATTTAGCTGGTCCAGTGATGCCTGTCTTGAAGCGGGCAAGCCTCAGATCGCCGGGGCAATTCAGGAGGGGACTAAAGCTGTATTCCTTATTCTTACTGCTGATATCGGCAGTCGATAATACACAACACGAATCGGTTATATAGTAAGTTTCAATTTTGAGACAAGCTGGTGCGCCAAGCGTGTCGGTTCGGGCAGTCGGTAGCGGATCGTGCAGGCAAGAGTCAGAATGATCGCATCTTCGAGCGAGCATTTGTGGCCCACTGAGATGAACAGGGGCTTGATGTTAGTGCGGGTTCGGACGACGGCCCCTATAGTCTCTGTTTTATTGGTAGCGTCGTTGCGGGCTTTATCTTTGAGAAGTGTGTACGAGCCTTTTTCGAGCGGCGGCTCGTCGAAGGTTCCTGTCAGGCGGCTCTTTGCGCAGCCGATTGTTGGTTTATCGAGGAATAGGCCCAAGTGGGAGGCGAGGCCAAGCCTGCGTGGGTGGGCGATGCCTTGGCCGTCTATCAAAAATAAATCGGGCTGCTCGCTAAGCTTCTCAACTGCTGCGATACACGCCGGGGCTTCACGAAACGACAGCAGGCCCGGAATGTATGGAAACACCACCTTCTGCGACGCATCTGCCGTCTCGACTATCTCAAAAAGGGGCTCTTCGTTCTGCCTGCAGGTCGATGTGCTGTGATTCGATGCCCGCCTCAACACCACTGCGACTGCAATTATTGTCTTTCCGCGATCTGCAAATGCACAATCTATTCCAGCAATCAGCCCGGGCTGTTTACGCAAAGGTTTGAAACTTACCTTCTCGGCCAATTGCTGCTGAAGCCGTCTCGCTTCAGCATAGGAGACGTTCCAATCGTGTAACTTCTTCATTAGTATGTGTTTATCCGATTTTAGGCAATAGTCCAATCAAAAAGATTGTACCTTGCGACTCTGTTCTGTTACAATCACGAGTTTGCATGATTGTTGATTTTTACAGAAAGTATAGCTGGAGCACAGTATAGCGATATGGCCAAGCGAGGAGGCAAATCAATCGAGATTGTCGGGGCGACCGAGCACAATCTCAAGAATATCAGCCTGAGCATACCGCGCGACAAGCTGGTTGTAATCACGGGCATCAGCGGCTCTGGCAAGAGTTCATTAGCGTTCGATACGATCTACGCAGAGGGGCGGCGCAAATACGTCGAGTCGCTGAGTACATACGCCAGGCAGTTCCTCGAACAGATGCAGAAGCCTGCGGTTTCGGAAATTACGGGCCTGCCTCCGACGATAGCCATAGAGCAGCGCAGCGCCGGCAGCAATCCTCGTTCGACAGTCGCAACTACGACGGAAATCTATGACTATTTTCGAGTTCTCTTCGCACGTGCGGGAACGCCTCACTGCTGGGTATGCGGCAAGGAAATCACCAGCCAGCATGCCACGCAGATAGTAGATTCGATTCTATCGAGGTCTGAGGGGACGAAGATCCAGGTTTGTGCGCCGCTGATACGCGGCAAAAAGGGCGAGCACAGGGAGGTGTTCCTGGATATTCAGCGTGAAGGTTTCGTTCGAGCGCGGGTGGACGGCGAGGTTATCGATGTCTCCAACAGGGGGCAGGTGCCTGTGCTCAATAAGAATGTCAAGCACGACATCGCTGCTATCGTAGACAGGCTGATCGTGAAAAAAACTATAAGGATCAGGCTGGCTGATTCTGTTGAAACAGCCCTGAAGTTGGCGGACGGTGTGATTCAGGTGCTGATTCAGGAGCCTGTGGAAGACAAGAAGAACGGCGGTAATGGCGATTGGGAGGAATTAGTATACAGCGAGAAATTTGCATGCTCGGATCATCCCGAAGCGAGTCTGGCGGAACTGTCGCCGCGATTGTTTAGTTTCAACAGTCCTTACGGAGCCTGCAGGAGTTGTGATGGGCTCGGCACGATTTTAGAGTTCGACCCTGACCTGATTGTGCCCGACAAGAGCGTGTCGCTGGAGAACGGCGCCGTAGATGCGTGGCGCAAGGGCGGCAAACGAATGAACATCTACTACAATCGGTTGATTAAGAAATTCTGCAAGACCGTGGGATTGAGCAAGTCGGAAGCGTTTGGGCGGATACCGAAAGAGTGCCAGCATATTCTCATGTATGGTACAGCCGAAGCTGATACGCACAAATACGGTTTGCGTTTCGAGGGGGTGATTCCAAATCTGACGCGTCGCTGGCAGAACACGACGAGCGAATATGTCAAGGCGAGACTTCACGGTTATCTTTCAGAGCAACCCTGCCGGAGCTGCAACGGCGCGCGGCTTCGCCCGGAGGCTATTGCAGTTACCGTTGGCGGCAGGAGCATCAACGAACTGGCTTCGATGAGTATAGAGAAGGCCCAGCAGTTCTTCGGTAAGCTGAAACTCGACAAGGAAAAGACCGTGATCGCCTCGGCGGTGCTCAAAGAGATAAACGCCAGGCTCAAGTTCATGGTTGATGTTGGCCTGGGGTACCTGACTTTGGATCGAACGAGCAGCACCCTGGCGGGTGGTGAAGCCCAACGGATACGGCTCGCCACACAGGTCGGAAGCGGCCTTGTGGGGGTTTGCTACGTTTTGGATGAACCGACGATCGGGCTTCACAAGCGCGATAACGACAGGCTACTTGGAATTCTGCAAAGACTCAGCAGGATAGGCAATACGGTCTTGGTGGTTGAGCACGATGAGGACATAATGGCCGCGGCTGAGCACATCATTGATATTGGTCCGGCGGCTGGCACTCATGGGGGCGAGGTTGTTGCACAGGGCTCCCTCGAAGATATCAAGAACTGCGAAAGATCACTGACGGGCCAGTATCTGAGTGGCAAACGGAGAATCGAGATGCCGGTAAAACGCAGGAAGTACAATCTGCGAAAGTGCATCGAGATCAAGGGAGCGGTGGAGAACAATCTGAAGGATATCAATGTCAAGTTTCCGCTTGGCGTGTTCATTTGCGTGACAGGTGTTTCGGGTTCCGGCAAGAGCACTCTGGTCAGCCGCATCCTGCTGCGGGCGTTGAAACGGACGCTGTATCAGTCGCGAGAGAGACCAGGTAGCCACAAAAATGTGTTGGGCACCTCACAGATCGACAAGGTAATCGAGATCGACCAGTCGCCCATCGGTAAGACGCCGAGAAGCAACCCGGCCACCTACACTGGGGTATTCGATTTGATACGCAAGCTGTTCTCGGTTACACGGGAGGCCAAGATTCGCGGCTATAAGCCCGGACGGTTCAGCTTCAACGTTAAAGGCGGGCGCTGTGAGCACTGCAAAGGCCAGGGCACAAAGAAGATCGAGATGCATTTTTTGCCGGACGTGTATGTAACGTGTCAGAACTGCAAGGGAACGAGATTTAATGCCGAGACTTTGCAGATCACGTACAAGGGCAGGAACATCGCAAACGTGCTGGAGATGAGGATAGATGAGTCGCTGGATTTCTTTGCGAACTTTCCAAAGATAGTACAAATACTGCGGACTTTGCGGGATGTGGGTTTGGGTTACATGCAGTTGGGGCAGGCTTCGACGACGCTTTCAGGGGGGGAAGCTCAGCGTGTAAAGCTTTCTTCCGAGCTGAGCAAGGCTGCTACCGGGCACACATTCTACATTCTTGACGAACCGACCACCGGGCTGCACTTTGCTGACATTCACCATCTGTTGAACGTGCTGCAGCGGCTCTGTGACATGGGCAATACAGTTGTTGTTATCGAACATAACCTTGATGTCATCAAGATTGCAGATTATATAATAGACCTCGGTCCTGAGGGGGGCGACGGAGGCGGCACGGTGGTTGTCGCCGGACCTCCCGAAGAGATAGTCAAGAACGAGCGTAGTTACACAGCCAAATACCTGAAAGAAAGACTGGCAGGCGCGTAAAATCCAGACTATTGTCTGTGCTGCGTTGATTGGTCTGTTTTCATATAACTCATGCACGATACGCATAAGGACGCAGCAATGTGGAAGTACCGACTTAGCAATATTGAGGATTTTAGAGAGTTGAACGAGCAACTTGGGCTTGCAGTCGATGCGATTGAAGATGTGTCGATATTAGCTGAGCCTGTCGAGTGTGGGGGATTGGTTGTGCCGAATTCGCTGGCCGTTCAGCCGATGGAGGGGTGCGATGGAGATAATAACGGGCGGCCCGGGCCGTTAACGCTGCGACGATATCGCAGATTCGCGGCAGGTGGTGCCGGTCTGATCTGGGGCGAGGCTACGGCGGTTGTGTCTGAGGGCAGGGCGAATCCGAGGCAGTTGTGGTTGCACGAGGGGAGCCAAGACAGCTTTCTCTCTATGGTCAGGATGATGAGGGAAACTGCTGCTGAGTCAATGGGACCCGATCACAAGCCTGTGCTGGTGGCGCAGTTGACTCATTCGGGAAGATACAGCAAACCGAAAGGCGTCGCGGAGCCTATTATTGGCCAGCGTGACCCATACCGCGATCCGTTGGTTCCACAGTATCCGCCGAATCTTAAGGGTAAGAGCAAAATTCCCGATGATTGGCCGCTCGTAACGGATGAGTATCTCGACCAGCTCAAGGGAGCTTATGTCGATGCTGCGCGTCTGGCGATGGAAGCTGGTTTTGATGCAGTCGATGTGAAATCATGTCACGGCTATCTGATCAACGAGCTGTTTGCATGTCATGGGCGCACCGGCAAATATGGCGGCTCATTCGAGAACCGAACGCGGTTCGTGCTGGATGTTGTC
>CAZYMD010000256.1:0-5549 GCA_964649005.1 uncultured Pirellulales bacterium | reverse complement strand
AAGAACGTCCTGATCGAGGGACTAACCATTATTGATGGGCCATTCTGGAATGTGCATCCCTTGTATTGCGAAAACGTAACGGTCCGAGAGCTGACACTTCGCAATCATGGCCCGAACGGTGATGGCTGCAATCCCGATTCCTGTAAGGATGTTCTGATCGAAGACTGCTACTTCGATACGGGCGATGACTGTATCGCAATCAAGTCCGGCCGTAACAACGACGGCAGGCGCGTAAATATCCCCTCTGAGAATATCATCGTGCGACGCTGCAAGATGAAGGACGGGCACGGGGGAGTCGTAATGGGCAGCGAAATGTCAGGAGGCGTTCGAAACGTCTTCGCAGAGAATTGCGTTATGGACAGCCCCAATCTGGAGCGCGCTTTGCGAATCAAAACCAACTCCGTGCGAGGAGGATTCGTCGAAAACGTTTACATGAGGAATGTCACCATCGGTGAGGTTCGCGATGCGGTTCTCAGGATCAATTTCCATTACGGCGAGGGTGATGCAGGCGAGTTCCAGCCCAGGGTGCGGAATATAAACATGGAAAACGTCACCAGCAAGAAAAGCAAGTACGGCCTGCTGATTCAGGCCTATCCTCACGCACCTGTGATCGACATTCACCTGAAGAATTGCTCATTTGAGAATGTGGCCAAGACGAATGTCCTGGAAGGTGCGAAAAACGTACGGTTCGAAAATGTGAAAATCAACGATGAGACATTTAACAAAACCATAAATGGCGAACCTTAGCAGCATAACTGTCTTCACATTGCTTGCAAATACTCCCATTGATTAAAGAGGCCGCCGGGCGGGAACATGCCAAGCCTGCGTCCAAAGTCAACAACCACGGATTAAAACCCATGGCATAGCCGTCTCGAGCTTCGCCCACCCGCATTTGGCGTATAATACGCATTTGGAAAAATATGGGCGAGCCAGCTAATTAAGACATGCATTGTCGTATAACATAGTGCATTCTGCAATAAAACCTGGAAGGATGCCTGAAGCAGATTTTCTGTCATAGGATTAACGACCAAGTGCAACTTCAGGACAAGACCTGCCACAGCACCTGAATTAATCCGAATGCGTATAACTTCATCTTCGGACTTAAATCCTCAGGATTGCGACGTAAGAGTCAACACCAACGGATTAAAACCCGTGGCATAACCGGTTCGGGCTTCGGCAGCCCGCCTTTGTCGGATAATATCATCTATGGATTAAAATCCGTAGGCTTGCGGCGGAAGACTAAAATAACAACAGCAAGTTCGAAGCACTCACCACAAAATACGATTCACAAGATACCAGATACGGCCCATTCACTATAAGCAGCCCTAATGACACCTCCGTTTTTGCTAATAAAGGCACACCCGTCTACTTGCCCCTATTGAATTCATCCGCCCCACCAATACTTCCTATTTCACCACACAATCCTTGCAGGTGTTTCGTATTTATTCGCACAAAAGCGCAACACCCTGTAGTCAAGTAGGAACTTTTTGTGTTATTTTCTGTTCCGTTTTTGGTCAAAACGCGCACGTTTCGTGAAATTTAGACTAAATTGCGCGCTGTTTTGACACCTGAGGTCTCTGAAAAACTACCTTGCCTCAGAGAAAAACAGCCTCGACGGCATCTTAAAGCAAGGTGGTTTTAGAAAGAACCAAGTTATTCAAAGGTTTCACCTTTTTTAAAGGTGGATTGCGTAAAGGCAGGGAAGTCCTGCGATACTAAGTGTCTAATTACACCCTGTTATCTGATCCCACAATCCGGTAATAACCCAGATTATCATTGAAAAGATTGGCGAAAAAGCTTATTATATTCGATATGATTCTTGGCATATTACGTTAAAAACGCTATTGAAACAATGGATAATAAGAGATTTGCCCGTGTTCTCCGTATAATGCTTGCCCTTCAATCCGGGCAAGCGTACAGTACTGGTGATCTTGCCCAGATTACCGGTGTGAGCCGAAGAACCGTCTTCAGAGACCTCCAGGACCTCCAAAACGCCGGTATTCCATGTCATTATCTCGGCAGGCGCCGCCGTTATGCTATTGATCCTTCCTTTTGCCTAGCTCCCACGAATCTGAATACCAAAGAGGCTCTCGGACTGCTTCTGCTAACTCGAAAAATGAGCCAGCACTTAGAACATCCGCTGTCGGAATCGATAATGCACGCGGCGTTAAAGATAGGGAATACGCTGCCGGGCGAGATGAAAGAGTTCTGTAATAAGGCGCTTTCCGCTGTTACCGTCAAGCCGGCGCCTCAGTGGGACGCGTTTTCACTCGACAGGTACTTCAATCAGCTTCTGAATGCGATACTGGGCAGCCAAGTAGTGAGCCTTAGTTACTTCTACACCGACCAACAAGCCATACGAACAATTGAGTTCAACCCATATCACCTTATATACAGCGAATACGGATGGCACGTGCTCGGCAGGACCGAATCTGTCAGGGGCGTCGCCTCCCTCCAACTCAGCCAGATCAGAGGCCTGCGCAAAACCAATAGGCTTTTTGTCAGAGAAGATGAATTCGACGTTCACGAGTATCTCGGCAGGGCATGGTCCATGAAACGTGAAGGCACGTTGCATCACGTCAAGCTAAGGTTCCTGCCCCACGTTGCAGAGAGTGTGGCAAAGACGCAGTGGCACAGCACACAAACTGTGGATTTTCAGGACGATGGCTCTGTTATTATCCGCTTTCACGTTGACGGACTGACGGAAATTGTGTGGTGGGTGCTCAGTTACGGCGACAAGGTCCAGGTTATCGCTCCGAGGGCCTTGCGTAACAAGGTCATACAAATCGCAAAAAAAACAATCAATGCAAACAAGCAACCTTTAGTAACCTGAAAGATTGCAGGAATACGGTTATAATGAATTATTAAGCAGGAATGGATGATTTTCGACTCAGATTGACAATATATCAGATATATCGCAAGAGGCTGTGCATCAATAACTTACGTAATATTTAGCACAGCCGATTACTGATTATCCTTTTAGCTTTGATGTTAGGAACGATAACAGAGTAGTATGATTTTGGCTCCGGCAATTATTTGCCGGTATGCATTGGCTTTTTCTTGTATTTCCGAAGAGATTGCTTGAGGAAAAGGCGTGGAGCAAGTTCGTAATACACATATCGATAATCGCCAGAAGAATGTTAGATCAACATTCAGAATATTTGCAGAACACAGCGATTTTATCTTGACAGTCATCCGTACCAAGTGCAAAAATGAAGCAGACGCGGATGATGTGTATCAGGATCTGTTTTTATCTCTTGTACACAAGCCCGTCCCTGAAGCGGTCGAGAATATCAGGGGGTATTTATACAGGGCAATTATCATGAGAACGTACAATACAACCCGTGGAGTGCAACGATATCGTTCTTTCATGCACGGGTATGGAGAGCAACGTAGATTCGATACAGGTGATAAGCATCCGGAAAAAGCCCTGCTGGTTAAGGAAGAAGTAGGCAGAGCCCTTAAGCTTATTGAGAAGGGATGTATCAAGGGTAGCGAAGCGCGTGCTATTACCCTGCGATACATGAATAATTGCAGTCCAAACGACGTAGCCGAAGAGATGGACGTAAATGTTAGATCAGTAACCAGTTATATCTCAGTAGGCTTGAAGCGTATGCGTTTGCTACTTAAAACGAGAGAAGGATAATCTTAATGTTACTGCGCGGTTCAAACCACATTTGTGAGGCGGCCGAAAAGTACTATTATGACTTTGTCTGCGGAGAGCGGACTATCATGATTCCGAGGGAGATTTTACGCCATATGGAAAAGTGCAAAGGATGCCAAAAGAATGTCGAACAACTGAAAACAGCCATCAATCTTTCTGAAGAGAGGGATAAGCAGGGCAATGATACGAATGCAATCAAGGCCCACGTGCTCAAACTGCATTTTTCATTCATCAATGAGTGCGTAACCTGCAACGACGTGAAGCCCTTTCTTCCAACATTGTTGGATCACACCACAGAAGTCGGGATTCCAACGCCGATAACGGCCCATATCGAGAAATGCGACGCATGCAAGAAGGATTTATGCGCGATCCGCAAGCTGGACCTTAAGCCAGAACAACTGCTACGGCTGAGTCAGGTATTTGCTGACGATCCGGCGGAAGGCGGGATCGATTGTGAGGATGCACGGGCGGATATGCTTTTTACAGTACTGATGGCTCTTCGCGAGACGGATGCAGAAGTGCTCAAGCATGTCTGCTGCTGTGTTGAGTGTCGTCGGTTGCTGTATGAACACCGAGAGTCTCTGAGAGACGAGATAGTCGAACAAGAGGTGCATGATGGTTTACCATGCCAGGATATTCTGCCCAGAGACATATTCGACTACGTAATACCGTATGGGCTGGATCCGTCCAGCGACCAATATGCTAAGTTCCGGGAATCGCTTACTTCGCACCTTCGGGCCTGCCCGAAGTGCCTGCGGAAAATGCAGATGTTGCATGAAACGCTCTATGGAATCGCTGAGAGAGAGGAATCCGATATCGCAACGGTTTATCACATGCGTGAATCCTCGGACACCGGGATCACGGCTAACAATCAAGATCCATACGAGTATTTTCCAGTAACAGTGGATGTCATTGACAGGCGTTATGACTCTTTGGGTAGTGAATTAGAGGAAGTAACTAAATCCACAGGAGCCGGAGGAAAGCAACATAATCGGAAAGTTAGAAGACACCTGCTTCAAACAGCCGCCATTGTTGTAGTTGGAGCGTTAGTAGGTGCAGGACTGTTATTTCAGGGACAGACAGTTCAAGCAACGTATCTTGATAATATACACGATGCGATTAAGCAGGCTACAAATATACATATTTCCACCTATCTTACATACAAAGAGGAGCCTATACAAGAGCGATGGGCGTCACAAGATCTTAACCTTTACCTAATAAAGGATAGTTATGGATGGTCACTGTCGAATGCCGAGAATAAACAGAGAATATTCATGTCTTCCAAGACCGGTATCACGAAAACCGAACCGATCCCGCCAAGTACGAGCAATATTATCAAAGATGCAATTACAAACATTACCAATCTTGTCATATCCACGCATCTATCAGAGATAAACCAGAACACTCCGTTGCGACGCATTATCAATAAGAAACTACAAGTAACCGGAGAGACAACCCATATCTATGAGTTGACGGTTATTGACAAACAGAATCCCGGCCCTCCCAGATATGATATGTACCGATTCTCCACAGATCGCCAGACACACCTTCCAACTAAAGTTGAAATATTGCACAAAAATGGGGATATGGATTACATTCCCGACACCTATTACTATGAGTTAACCTATCCCAGCAAAGAGGATATCTTAGCTGAGATCACAGCAGTAATGAAATAGACTTATTTTTCTATAGGTATCCAGGTCGGAAAACGGTTTTCGTAGCTATCTTCGGTTTTTATGACAGTTAGATCATCGGCGATTTTCCGAACGACACGTCCATCTGCATATCCAACATTTACTTTTCTCCCAGGATGGCGTCCTCGTAGGGCGTCGGACTGCTGGCAAGGCCAGATGTTTATCTCATTGTTGATGGAGAGGCCTGGGAT
>CAZYMD010000255.1:0-5792 GCA_964649005.1 uncultured Pirellulales bacterium | reverse complement strand
ATTGGGGTTATTGCGGGGGTTCTGGTTCTTGAGCGGGATAGGACTTGTTTTTGTTTGCTGTGCTTTAGGATCCAGAGGGCGTTTTTTTCGTTGCTGATGTAGACCTTTCCGTCAACGACGGCGGGGGAGGCGCTCCAGTTTCCTCCTTCGAGTTCGTGCTTCCAATAGAGCTTGCCACTTTCGGCGTCGAAACAGTAGAGGTAGCCATTGTAATCGGCGGTGTAGAGCAGGCCATCGGCGATAGCGACTGTGGCGAGGCTGCGGCCGACCTCCTGACTGTCCCAGACCTTCTTACCTGTTGCAGCGTCCACGCATGAGAGACACCCTATGCCTGGTCCGTGGACGGGGCTCTGGCCTATAGTGACATAGATGCTGGCATTATGAACGACTGGGGTGGCGTTGATTTCGCTGGGGCCATCGGTGCTCTTGCGGTTCCAATTAGAATAGTCGATTTTCTCGCCATTGCGGAAGCGATAGTCAGCGGGGTTACAATCGTATTGCCATATCTTTTTGAGAGTGAGCGGCTTGTTGCCTTTTGCTCCTGGCGCTACAGGCTCGAAGGCGTAGAGAATGCCATCGCCTGCGCCGAAGATAATCATGTCGCGGCCACCTGCGTTGGTAAAAACAGGACTGGACCAGTGGCCATGGAACATGCGCGTGCCTATCAGCTCGCCATCTGTTGCAACGAGCCTGCCTGTCATTTTGTCCAGCACTATCAGCGTGGGGGCAAGAGCGTTGCCAGGATTCTTGTGCGTATCGTCCATGCCATTTGAGGTGGAGGCGTAGAGGTAATCGCCATGCAGTAGGGGGCTATTGCCACATACGTCGTGTGGGACCACGCCCAGCTCTTTGATCAGATCGTATTTCCAGATGATATCACCATCTTTAGCGGTGAGCTTGTAGCCGGAGTCGGGGGCGATGCCCATGTAAGCGGCTTCGTCAGTGAAGGGCTTGTCGTTGCCATCGGCCTGGCCAAACCGGTCGATGCAGATAACCTCGCCGCGCGGGCCGACGATGTAGAGTCGTTTGCCGTCGATGGCGGGGGTGGAACATACGCCGCACTTCCAGTGATTGAAGTGGTAGGGGGGCTTGGTGCCTTCCATATAGCGTGGGCTGGCAAGCTGCCAGATCATCTGGCCTGTGTCGGGATCGAGGCACATTAGCAGGCCGCCGCCTGTGCGTTTGATGGCGGGGTGCTCTATCGATCTGTCGTCGATGCCGATGAACATCTGGCCGCTATCGATAATCGGGATTGTGTATTGATGCGAGCCAAGTGTGAGTTCCCAGAGCAAATCTTCTGTGCGAAACGCATCGGGCAGCGCCGAGCTTTCTACGGCAGGGGCAGGGCCGGTGAGAGCGACCATGAGTAATGACGAGAATGCGAACCAGCGAGCAATGCTCAGGCCGGGGCGTTTATCATGTTTTATGCTTAGTGAAACTGCACGAACTGTCATTGCGGCCCTTTCGATCAACGTGGGATTTGCTTATGCTTGCCTAAGAAGGCTACTTAACCCCATTTCCCATAAGATACAGTATTCGTGCTCTGAATTCAAGGATGGCGCTTTTGGGGGACGTATTTTGGTGGACGAGCCTGTGGCTGCCTGGCGTTATGGGCCTTGCAGGCTTGATCATGATTGTCAGGCAAGTGGGTTCTATCGCCCATCCAAAGCGCGTTTGGCCTTGCTCATGAAAATATGGACATTACAATGCTCAGGGCTGTATTGAGTAGCAGAGTATAGCAACGAAGGTTGGGTTAGGGATGTGACTATGGGAATTGACAGTTGTGTGTCAGGTTCGGTCAGGGGCGGTCAGGCTGCAATGCTAACCTATTTGCTGATGGTGGCTTCGGCTTTGCTGTTAGCAGGGTGTGATGCAGGGGGGCGGTCGCTGGGCGCGTTCGATAAGAATTCGGATGTCGGCCTTGTGAAACTCGCGGGATCGGTGGGGCACATACGAGGCAGCGACGAGTATGAGATTACTGGCGGCGGTGCGAATATCTGGGGCGAGAAGGATGCTTTCCAGTTTCTAAGCAAAGAGGTCTCCGGCGATCTTAGGATGGCTGCGAGAATAAAGTGGATTGGGGAAGGGAAGAACGAGCATCGCAAGGCCGGTTGCATGGTTCGGGAGGGTCTGGCTCCTGATGCACCTTATGTGGACGCTGTGGTGCATGGCGATGGCTTGACATCTCTGCAATTTCGAAAGATTCGAGGCGGCCCGACTGAAGAGATCAAGTCTCCGGTTTCTTCGCCTTCGTTTATATGTCTTGAGCGAGATGGTGACGTGTTTTCGATGTCTGTATCCGAGGATGGAAAGGTCTATACACCTGTTGGCTCTGTGTCTGTTGCGTTGAAGGATAGTGTCTATGCGGGACTGGTTGTCTGCTCTCACGACGATACTGTAAGCGAGACGGCGGTGTTCTCTGATGTTGATGTGGATTCGCAGGGGGTGTTTGCAGTGGAAGATAGAATTGTCGAGAGTTCTCTGGAGACGATTTGCGTTGAGACAGGCGTTAGACGCGTAGTTTATCGTTCTCGTACACATTTCGAAGCGCCGAACTGGTCGCGCGATGGGGAATACTTGCTGTTCAACAGTGGCGGAAAACTCTATACCATTGGTGTCTCGGGCGGCGAGCCTGTGTTGCTCAATAGTAGCTTTGCGGATCACTGCAATAACGACCATGGATTTTCCCCTGATGGGACACTACTGGCGATTAGCCATCACCATGAAGGGACTTCACTGATCTATACGTTGCCCAGCGGTGGCTGGGTTCCGAAGCAGGTGACTGCGTTGGGGCCTTCCTACTGGCATGGGTGGTCGCCCGATGGCAAGACTCTTGCGTATTGCGCCGAGAGGGATGGGAAGTTCGATGTTTACTCCATCGGCGTAGATGGGGGGCGGGAGGTTCAATTGACAAACGCTGAAGGCTTGGATGATGGACCTGATTACTCCGCCGACGGTAGATACATATACTTCAATTCCGAGCGCACCGGAACGATGAGAATATGGCGAATGGACAGCGATGGAGGTAATCAGGTACAGGTTACGAATGATGAGGAGTATGCCGACTGGTTCCCTCACCCATCTCCGGATGGGAAGTCTATCGTATTTTTGTCATACGACGGGAGCGTTAAGGGGCATCCCGCTAATAAGGACGTTACGCTTCGTATTATGCCTGTTTCGGGAGGCAAGCCCAGGATTCTTGCGCAGTTATTCGGCGGTCAAGGCACAATAAACGTTCCATCATGGTCTCCAGACAGCAAGTACGTAGCGTTCGTAAGCTATCGATTGGTCGGTAAAGATGCGAGTGGTTTGTGAGATGATTATTGACTGAGGCTGCTCGGCTATCTGTCGCAGGCGGTCAGTGGAGTCTTCTTACCGATTTTCGCTCGATGAATTCTGTCGGGAGCAGCAGGCCCCTTGTCTGCAGCGGCTGGGGAGAATCGATCTGATCGAACAGGAGCTGGACGGCCACACGGCCCATCTCGGCGTTATTCTGCGCGACAGTCGTCATCGGAGTGGCCAGGTAGGCTGAGTATGGCTGGTCGTCGAACGATATGATCGAGATATCGCCCGGGACGTTCAAACCTTCTTCCTGGATCGCCCGCAGAGCGCCGAGCGAGATCAGATTGCTCAGGGCCAGTATGGCCGTGACGTCACGTCTTATGCTCAGCAGGAGTTTGGTCTGGATGTAGCCATTGTCCTGGCCGAAATCGTTCCCGACGATCAGGGACTTGTCGAGCTGGATACGGTGTTGCTTGAGCGCATCTTCGTACCCGCGCAGACGTTCTATATTGGGCATAGTTTTTCGCAGGCCCTGGATGCAGGCGATTGTCTTGTGACCGTTCTCGATGAGGAAGCTGACTGCGTTGTGCGCTCCTTTGTAGTTGTCTGACGCGACGTATGGGAGCTTCAGATCGGGCAGGTAGCGATCAACAATTACGATGGGCAGTTCGGAGTTTTCGTATTTCTTGAGATGTGCGGCCATCTCTCCGACTGGCGAGAGCACGAGGCCGTCCACTTTCCGGCTTCTCAGCAGTTCGAGCGATTCTATCTCGAGTTCGGTGTTTTCGCCGCTGTCGCATAGAATCGTCGAGTATTTACGCTTGCGCGCTTCGGTTTCGACGTTTCTGGCGATGTTTGCAAAGAACGTGTTTGATATATCCGGTATGACGAGCCCGATTGTAAGAGTTCTGTTGAGCCTGAGCCCTCGGGCCAATTGGTTGGGCAGGAAGTTGAGCCGGCGTGCAACTTCCATGACGGCCTCTTCAGTCTTCTCGCTGATGCGGTACTTCCTCGCTCGCCCGTTCAATACCCGCGAGACGGTCGTAACCGAGAGGCCTAATCGTTCGGCTATGCTCTTTAAGGTTGTCTGTGATGATGCCATAATTCAAACGCCACGTATAATCTGGTCAGGCGTCATTCTATTAACGCTCCGCTGGTGCGACTATAGCCATGCGGGTAGGATAAGTCAATCGGCTCAGCATGAAATGGATTGTCATGTGGGCGGAAACGGTTAGAATGCCAGCGGATGTTTTTTTGTTTTTGTACCGTAGGTGATGGAGCTTAAGAACGCGCCAACCATAATTGTCTGACAGATGTTGGCACAGTAACTCAAAAAATGAAAGGAGAATCGTCCAATGAATCGCACCCTAATTATAGCAGGTATGGCGTGTGTATTAGTGGCGTTTGTTACGGGTGGCGTATTAGCCGATGATATTATGGGGGAGTATAAAGGGACGTTCTTCCCCGACAGCCAGGTTAAGATGGATGCGACAGCCAAAGTTGTCTCCGAAGGATCGGGTAAGTATCGTATCGCAATTAAGGCCAAATCGAATGACCCTACACGAGAAGGGGCCTGCGTCGAAGTTTATGGAAAGCATAGCGATCAGTCTGTTCTGATCGACAACTTCTGGGCTGGGGGCTATCCCTGGAAGGGCGAGATCAAAAATGGGCGTTTGTCGCTTGGAGCAGGGTACGGCTTGCATTTCGAGCTGGATAAGATCGAAAGCAAATCTCCCAACGCAGAATTGAAGCCACCGGCCGGAGCAATAATTTTGCTGCCATACATAAAGGGCGTAAAGGCCGATCTCAGCGCCTGGACCAATAAAGGCTGGAACGCGATTGATGATGGCGTCATGGAGTGCGCCCCAAAGAAAGGCTCGAACAAAACCGAGCAAAGTTTTGGCGACATCAAGCAACTGCACCTGGAGTTCAAGCTTCCGCTGGAGCCGAGTAAACGTGGACAGGGCCGGGCGAACAGCGGGGTGTATCTCAGCGATGCATACGAAGTCCAGATATTGGATTCGTTCGGATTGGTGCATACATCAGGCGATTGTGGCGGAATCTATAACGTAAAAAGGGCGAGTGTGAACGCTTGCCTGCCGCCCGAGACGTGGCAGACGTACGACATCACGTTCCGTAGCCCACGCTTTGACGAAAGTGGTAAAGTTAAGGAGCTGCCTCGAATTACAGTGATTCACAACGGTGAGAAGATCCAGGATCTTGAAATACCGAAGGCGAGAAATCGCGAAAAAGGTCCGATTCAGCTTCAGGATCATGGGCACAAAATCCAGTTCCGAAATATCTGGCTTGTAGAGGGATAGCGAGTTCGAAGTTGCAAGCCCGGCTCTTTTCAGTGTTTTCGGCCGGTTCGGACACTCGAAGGATTGACAGCCGACGTTGAAAACTGTTTAATCTCGCTGACTTGTTAAAATATGCGCTCGTAGCTCAGTAGGATAGAGCACCGGTTTCCTAAACCGGGGGTCGCAGGTTCGAATCCTGCCGGGCGTATT
>CAZYMD010000254.1:0-5873 GCA_964649005.1 uncultured Pirellulales bacterium | reverse complement strand
ATGCCTTTGATTTCGAAAGGCACTTTACTTTGACTCGGATGAATCCCGATCTTAAAATCGAATGTATCTCTAACAGAAGATGTCCCCACGCTTCCCCTTCCGCCCACGTGCCCTATCATCGGTGACATCCCAACAAGCGAACGATTCGGCTGCTTGTCAGGCCCAGTCAATTCCCGACTCAATACTATTTCATCAGGCAAAGTAGTCCCGGCCAAAATCATAGGCAAATGAAGCTTCGACTCCGAACGTTCCTTTATCTCGTAGCGATATGCAGACCCGTCATAGTAAGCCTCAGCGATTTTTATCTCAACGTCCTCGGTCAGATGCACCCACTTTTCGTTAGGCTCGAACGGAACCTTGACGTGCTTGAATGACTCTATAGTGAGCACATCAATCAATCCTTTGATTGAATCGATTTCCCCCAGGCCGTTTTCTACCAGATCAGGTTCGAGTTCAATGCTGAATCTGATCGGAGCAGGCTCACTTTTAAGCTGTGACTTATGACGTTTTTTAAGTGAAAGACCGAGGGCTCGGCGCAATTTGCTCTCCCATCGAAATAGCGACGATGGCGGAACTTGCTTGGGACGATATCGCATAGATATATAATGCATAAAGCGCACTCTGTTTCTTCCCGCTCTCAAATAATTTTCAGCGCATTTGCTCCAACTGCTCCTGGAGATTGTTGGGGTGCCGGAAACCCCTAAAACCTTCTCTGGCTCGATCACGTCTACCTTGCAATGAAGCACCAGCCCGTTGGTGGCCATCTGCTCGTTATCTGCCAGAGAGATAGCCGGATTATTAAGGGCCTTCTGGTATGTAATCGAATCCCATTGCGCATCGAACCACTTGGCAATTCTTTTATCGTACACTAACTCGCTCTCTTCCGACGAAACCTCATCTTCCTCTCTCTTGTTTGTATAACCCTGCTCTACACCGGATGCAGCAGATTGTGAGCTTGAAGAATCATCTTCCAATAGCTTCGGATCACCGAAGGGTAATATGACATCTACGATCTCGAACGGAACCACCCGGTGAGCTGGATTAACCCCTATCGTATAGCGTATTTTTTCAGCACGACCTGCTCCACCACCTCTCATTACACCAATACCCATATTACCCATACTGCCGCCAAGAGAGCCGGAATTTCCTGCCTTGCGCTGCTCGATGATAGTCGGACCCGATGCGAGTCGATTGGGTAATGCCTCCCCAATGGGTAACATCGGCCTTCTTCGCATTTGACTCGTTTTATTAACATTTATACTATATCGATAAGAGCCGTCGAGATTCTTCGCCTCCAACACCTTAATCTCCATCTCAGGACTAACACGCACCCATTTGTCATTTGGTTCGAATGGTAGATCAACATACTCGACCGATTCGGCTGTCAGAACCTTGCAGTGGCCCCTGATTTGCTTGATTTCACCTTCAATTCCCTTATTAAATACTTCGTTCAGGTTAACATTAAGAGAGATTCGTTTTGTCTTTTCCTCTTGGCCTTTCGACGACCTGCCCGAACGTTGATGTGTAGTCGAATGATTCTGTGTATAATAAAGTCCTGAGTTATTCTGCACCTGATAGAAGTCGAAGCTGTTGCCTTGAGTGTCTGTAATCTGTTCGATGACTGGATCATTAAGCCATCCTATAACCAGTTCAGGCTCAGGCATCTCGATCTGACATCTCAGCGTCAGATTTTCCGCGGTGCGCTCGCTCGGATTCTCACAAAATGAAGGATTACGAAGTGTCTTTGTATAAGTGATCGAAGCCCAGTTCACTACTTTGAAAAGCTCAGCGATCTCCCGGCCGGAATCCGATTCGTTCAACGAAGGCGGATTGCTCGTGTCAGTTGCTTGTGCTTGTGAAACAGAATCATTCGAACCTTTCGAATCATTTGGTTCCTCCCCTGCAATTCCTGCCTGCGAAAGAGCCTGAACAGTTAATACCACACTTAAAACAGACACAAACACAGAAGCAATTCCTCTCTTCGCCATAACAAGCTCTTTTCCTCAAAAGCAAACCGCCCGTGGACGTGTGTGAATTTATTGTAGGGAGATTAGGGGGGTTGGGGTATTCTTGTTCGGCCCAGCTCTGGGATGGTTGAAAGCAGGGACGCTGAAATCCCCCCTCGGTTTAGCCGCGCCGCAGTTCCCGAACGACGTTCTCATTGCTCAACCCTCTTTTCTCCCCCCATGAAAAGCCTTATTCGCGATACCGCCGGGCCGCATTTCCGCCCATTTTCACATCGGGCCTATACCGCCCAAGGCCTCATTCCCTGTCCCTTCCACAACGCACAGCCCGCAATCCGAACACCACAGACAGTAAAGGCGAATTGCGCTCTTAAATACTACTCCGTTGCCTTGATTTTTGTTCTTTATTATTTCAGAACTACTTTTCCCGAACCTGAGGTGATTCTTCCGATGCGATGGACCTGCTCGCCATAGCGTGTCAGCTTGCGTGTGATGGAGTCCGCAAAATCTTCCGCGACGATCAGCACGAAACCGATACCCATATTGAAAACGCGGTACATCTCCTGCTCCTCGACGGGACCCGCATTCTGCAGAAAATCGAAAACCTTGCCTCTGGGCCAGCTCGATTTCTTAATAACCGCATCCAGATTCTTAGGCAGCACCCGCGGAATATTACCCACCAACCCTCCTCCGGTTATATGGGCCATCCCGTGCACGACCTGTTTGACCTTATACCGCGACAGCAGCTTCACTACGGGCTTCACGTAAATCCGCGTAGGCTCCAGCAGCATCTCACCGACACTTAGCCCTCCAGGCTCGTCGGGCTTATCGCCCATATCCATTTTATGCTGCTTGAAGCAAATATTGCGTGCCAGCGTATAGCCATTACTGTGAAGCCCGCTGGAAGCCAGACCAAGAACCACGTCCCCCTTGCGAACGTTTTCGCCCGTAATGATTCGTTTCCTCTCGACCACCCCGACCGCAAACCCCGCCATATCGAAGTCACCTTCCACATACGTATCAGGCATCTCCGCAGTCTCGCCCCCGATCAAAGCGCAATCAGCCTGCCGGCACCCCCCAGCGACTCCCTTGACCAACTCAGCGATAAAGACCGGCTCTAATTTGTGCACCGCGATATAGTCCAAAAAGAACAGCGGCTCAGCCCCCTGAACCAGCATATCGTTAACGCTCATCGCAACAAGATCGATCCCCACCGTATCGTACTTCTTCGCCTTCGCCGCCAACTGAACCTTACTGCCGACCCCATCTGTGCACGCCACTAACACCGGACTCTTATAGTTTCTCTTGAAGAGCTTCTCGTCGTAGTCCAGCCTGAACATGCCCGCAAAGCTATTCTCCGCCGCCATCACACGCGGCCCGAACGTACCCGCAAGGTGGCCCTGTATCTGCTTGACCATCTCGTCGTTGGCGTCGATACTAACGCCAGCCTTTTCATAGCTGATGAATTTATCCATAATCAGCCTTTGACAGTCACTAATTCGCCCCAAACACAATAAGAGACTTTAACAAAACCTGCCTTGTGCTTTTTGTCATTCCCACATTCCTACTATCATTCCCGCGAAGGAATGTCATCCTCGAACCGATCGGGGACAAGAATCCAGAATGTTTTGTCGGAATTCCTAAACAATCCTACCGGACTGCGAATATCACTCATCTTCATCGAACATGCGCATTTGGAAGCGTTCCATCGCGAGCTTTGTCGCCGTTATATCGACCGGCTCCTTATATACACCATTCCAGCAGGCCGCACAATAGTGGTCGGCCGGGTCCTTCGCGCAGTCCAGCATCCCTTCGAGCGACATGTACCCGATACTGTCCACACCAAGAAAGTCCCTGATCTGATCCAGATCGCGATTGTTCGCTAACAGTTCTTCCTTTGTCGGGAAATCGACACCGTAAAAGCACGGAAACCTGATCGGCGGGCAACTCACCCGCATATGAATCTCCTTGGCCCCCGCCTCGCGAATGGCCATGATTTTACCCCGAGTTGTTGTGCCGCGAACGATGGAATCGTCCACCACAACGACGCGCTTTGAGGCCACAACTTCCTTGATCACCTGTAGCTTCAGGTTGACTTCCATCTCTCGCAGCTTCTGACCGGGCGAAATAAACGTCCTGCCGATGTAATGGCTCCTGACGAGCCCCATATCGAACGGAATGCCGCTCTGCTCGGCGTATCCTATGGCCGCCGACGTTCCGGAGTCGGGCACTGGAATAACGACATCCCCATCGGCCGGATACTCAACAGCCAGGTGTCTGCCGACCTTCTTTCTGAACTCGTGCACGTTCTCGCCGAAGATAATGCTGTTTTGCTTGGCAAAGTAGATATGCTCGAAGATGCAATGCGCTGGCGTTATAGTCCCAGGCGTAACGAAGTATCTGCTGTGCATGCCATCCTTGTCGAGGGTAACGATCTCGCCCGGCTCCACGTCGCGAATAAAGTCGGCCCCAATCGCATCGAACGCGCAGCTCTCGCTCGCAACGACATACGCCCCATCCCCGATCCGACCGACGCACAGAGGTCTTATGCCGCGTGGATCGCGAGTCGCCTCGATCCTGTCGGAAAAGAGAAACACTAAACAATATGCCCCGCAAAGGTGGTTCAGCACGTGCCCCAGCGGATCTGGCTTGCTTATATGAGTGGGCTTGGCGAGAAGATGAACGATTATCTCCGTATCGCTCGTCGACTTGAATATGCTCCCGTACGCCTCATACTCATCACGAAGCAGCCCCGCATTGGTGAGATTGCCGTTATGCGCCACTGCCACCTGACCGCGCGAATACTCACACAGCAACGGCTGGCAGTTAGCCGACTTGCTCCCCCCCGTGGTCGAATAGCGAACGTGCCCTATAGCTACTGGATTATCCAGGTTCTCGAGTATGTTTCTGCCTGAGCGAAACACGCGACGAACTGTGCCCATCCCAGCATAGCACTGGATAGAACCGCCGTCGGTGGTCGCTATGCCCGCCGATTCCTGACCGCGATGCTGAAGACTGTGAAGAGCAAGGTATGCTTTCCTCGCTGCATCAGGGTCTCCGAAGATCCCAAAAAGTCCACAGTTCTCTTTCTTGTCAGAAGTCATATCAGAGTCAGCCCCCACTCAGACGCTATACACAACTGTCAACAGGATGTGTTCGAGCGCCTTACGATTTTTAGGACACAAAACAACGTTACTGGGCAAAGGGAATAAGCGATTTTAGTCGACGATAACACTGATGTCAAGCAATTGCTTCAATCTGATTCAGGATGTGTTTATTGTGGGTGCGATTCATGTTTGTGGCGACCCCGGTTTGCCAGGATTGTTCCTTTCCGCAGGTCCGTCAATGGCGGGCCTGCGACATGTAAGGCCGAGACGGCCTCCCCGCGAGAAGAACGCCGCATTTGGCGGAACCGGCGATTCACAATAGAACTCGTCCCAAAACCTGTTTTGTAACGAGATTGAGCGAAGAGTTCATGGTCAAGGCCAGAGGTGGAAAAGGCTCGCAGGCTATCTCATGTACGTCGAGAACCTTTTCTTGCCGACAACGCATATCCATGGACTATGCAGCCAATCGTAGCAGAAAGAGGTTTTGCTGATGGGTTCTACCTACAAACGTGAATCTTACCCTTCGGGATGCATGAACTTTGGCACCCTTCGGACCTTCCCATCCGCCCCCACACAGGCCAGAACGCTCGAACCTTCCGTAAGCAGCCGCCCGTCGGACGAGCGGGTTAGCCGGTATGTGTGCTCGACCCTCCCGGCGGTAACACGCGAGCAGGTGGTCTCCAGGAGCAGCTTTTCATCGTACTGAGCGGGATAACGGTACTTAAGGTGCAACTCAGCGACAACAAAGAAAATCCTCGTCGCTTCAAGGTCTTTATATGCCAGCCAGTTAATCCGGAGCAGC
>CAZYMD010000253.1:0-5893 GCA_964649005.1 uncultured Pirellulales bacterium | reverse complement strand
TACAGTCTTGTCTGCAGGGCGCCTTGCCAGGCGGTCCAGTTGGAATCACCTACTTCGTTTTCGATGGCGGAGGTCACCTGGTTCATCTTGGCGTCGAGGTTGTCCAGGTAGGACACCATGAATGCCTCAGCAGTGGCGGGGAGCTTTGGCGAGCCGAACTCGTATTCGCCATGATGTGAGAGGACGATATGATCCAAAATATCGAGCACCTCTTGTGGGATTTCGACGCCTTTGGCCTTGAGCGCATCACCCTTTTTGTGAATCATTAGAACCGTCTTGACGATATGGCCAATCAACTGGCCCGAATCGGTGTAGGAAAAAGCCATGTCATAGCCAAGCTCTTCGGTCTTGCCCATATCGTGCAGGAATATGCCCGCAAGCACCAGATCAGCCTGGACCTCAGGATATAATGGCAATATTGCCTGGGCCACCTTCAGCATGTTGTGCGTATGCTCCAACAGCCCGCCTATACAGTCATGGTGCAGCTTGACGCCTCCAGGCGCGGTGCAGAAATTGTCCATCAGCTCATCGTCGGCCAGGAACTCACCAATCAAAGCCTTCAAGTGCTGATTTTTCACTCCTCCGACGATCTGCTCCACTTCCTTGAACATTTGCTCTTCGTCTTTTTCAGTGCGGGCCAGGAAATCCTCGATATTAACCTTGCTCTCGTCAACCACGCTGACGCTGTTAATGACTATCTGGAGATTATTCTGATACAACTCGCTTCGCCCCATGATTCGCACGAACCCAGGCTTGGGCAGCGACCTGTAGACATCCTCGCTCGCCTGCCACATCCGCCCGTTCAACTGCCCCGTCCTATCGCATATGTACATCGCAATATACAGATCGCCCCGCGATGTGCTGCGAAGAATCGGATCTTTGACCATATACACATCACTGACCGTCTGCCCCGCCTCGATCTCATTGATATCCTTGTGCCCCATCATACGCTCCATATAGACAACATCCATCCCACAAAAGTCACACGGCGCCTGGACGAAGGACTTCGCCGCACGTGAGGTTCTCAAAGCTGCTCACAGGCAATCATATTGCCCAGCAAGCCCCCCTGCAACATATATTTGCCATTTGTGCTTTGTGCCTTGCACTCTCGATGCACAATTCGCTTTTCGCCAGTTTCCGAAAAAACTCTAAAAAGAAACTTCATGGGCTGTTTCTATGACCAGCAATATGCGGTACGATGCAAGAGATTTTTCATGGTTTTTTGAGGTTCGTCCCGGCCGGTGGCGACTTAATAGGACAATCACAAAACAGGTGGCTGTCCCTATTATCCCCTGTATGCCAGAGTGACAAACGATCGAGAACAGGAGATGAAGCAATTATGGCCAATAGGGTGTATTTTTGTGATAGGAAAGAGAAAAAACAGCCGTTTTTGTGTTCGCTTCCAGGCATAGCGCTTAGTGCAATTATGTTTATTGGAGGCCCCTTGGCGTCGGTAGGCCTATCCCAGGGGCTTCTGGATGATATCACGCGTTGGGAGCAAGGGCGCAGCATGTCTTCCAGCTCGGCCCGACTCGGCGCCGATGGCCTGCCGGACCCAACGGCCAATGTCGATTGCAATCGGATCGTCAAGCCCGGCCAAACCGTGGTCATTGCCGACCTGCAAGGGCCGGGCGTGATTACCCATATCTGGATGACCCTCTATCACTTCCAGTCGCTCCAGTTCGGCGCCGAGCCGGGCGGCAGAGCAAACCCGCAGGAAATCCTCATTCGCATGTACTGGGACGACCGCAAAAAGCCCGATGTCGAGGTCCCGATGAGCGACTTTTTTGCCGCCGGTTTCGGAAAACGAACCACGGTTCTCAGCCTGCCTGTCGTAACCGAAGATGGCGATTCCTACAACTGCTGGTGGCGCATGCCCTTCCGCAAATCCGCACGAATCGAAGTTATCAATCAAAGCAACAAAAATTTGCGGGCGCTCTTCCATTCGGTCGACTGGATCAAAAAACAATCGCTCCCCGAAAACACCATGTACTTCTGCGCTCAATATCGACAAGAGTATCCAGTCCAGGGCGATCCCGATAAAGAGGATAACGAGTATCTGATTCTCGACGCCCAAGGTAAGGGCTATTATGTTGGGACCGTGCTGTCGGTGCGAACACGGAGCCCAGACTGGTTCGGGGAAGGCGACATACGCATGACAATCGATGGCGAAGAGAAGCCCTCTGTTTGGGGAACCGGAACCGAGGACTATTTCCTTTCTGCCTGGGGCCAAAAGCCCTGCCTGACGCCCTACTTTGGCACCGCGTACCTGAGCCACAAAAACCGTGACGTCGGGCAGATGTCATCGTGCTACCGATGGCACATCGCCGACCCGATTGTGTTCAATACGAGTCTTCGCGTCGCTATCGAAGCGATGGGCTTTGCCAATCGGGATGAAAATCCCGAAGGCCGTTCACGCATGTACTGCCAGCGACAAGATGACGTCAGTAGCATCGCGTACTGGTATCAGTTAGGCCCTACGAAGAAATTTGCCGAAACCACCACCCCCGAGCAGCGCAAACTCCCTTCAATAGATCCGATTATCGCCTGGGGCGAAGATTTTAAGGCCGACCAGTATCATGGAAAAGGCAGCACAAGGATGCGCAACACCCAAACCTATTTCGACACCGACCCCGTGCTCGAATTTACGCCAGATTCGAGAGACAATGCGTGGATCGAGCTATCCTTTGAGGTCAAACGCAAGCAGCCCTTCCGGTTGGTCGTAGTATTAGGGCGCAGCCCCAATAGCGGCATCTATCAGGCCTCGCTCGACGGCGTCAAAATCGGCAGGCCAATCGATCTCTACAACGATATAACCGACACCGACGACTACCAGCTAATGGACTTCTGGCCCGACCCAGGCAAGTATACATTGCGGCTGGAATGCGTAGGCCGAAACCACTTATCCGATGGCGACCAAATCAGAGTAAACTCCACCCGCCTCCGCGAGCGACGCCCCCGTGTCGAGCGCATAGGCTATCTTAAAAACCACAACTGGCGAACAAACCCCATCCTAATCGATAAAAACACCCCGCCACTAAAGGAAAAAGAAAAGTAGCCCAAATCCCACCGAGTTGGAATTATAGGCAGTGCGCGCAGTGTCATTCCGCACGCAACCTTTAGCCCTGAGCGTAGCCGAATGGAGAAGCGTAATCGAGACAACAGCACGGTGTGAGCATAGGGGGTATAAAGTGGGCAACGCCAAGCACAAATGGCGTTAAGAGGGATTATTCTTGCATCTTATGCCCTTTTGCTCTACAAACTCATTGCCTGGAAACACTTCTGGTGGTACGGGCGGGTGTTGTGAAATCAAGGTTCGGCCGATAGGGCCGTAAATTCAGAAAACGTGAGAAGCAGCCAATGAAATATAGTCAATTGTTAATCCCTACAGTGAAGGAAGTTCCTTCGGATGCTGAGGTTCCCAGTCATCAGCTTATGATTCGCGCGGGGCTGATGCGGAAGATCGCAAGCGGGACGTATGTTTATCTTCCTTTGGGCTGGAAGATATTGCTCAAGGTGATACAGATCGTTCGCGAGGAGATGAACCGCGCCGGGGCGCAGGAAATCCTGGTGCCGTGCCTGCAGCCAAGAGAGCTTTGGCAGCAGACGGGGCGTGATACCGACTACGGCGAGACGATGTTCCGCGTCCAGGATCGTCATGGGCGTTGGAACGTGCTTGGCCCGACCGCTGAGGAGGTCTTCACACATCTGGCGGCGGGTGAAATCAATTCATACAAGCAACTGCCCTTCAATCTCTACCAGATCAGTCAGAAATTCCGGGATGAGTTTCGCCCGCGATTCGGCGTCATTCGCTCGCGCGAGTTCATTATGAAGGACGCATACAGCTTCGACGCCACGCCCGAGAGCCTGCACGAATCGTACATGGCAATGTACAACGCCTACTGCCGCGTCTTCACCCGCTGCGGCCTGGAATACGTCATCGTCGAAGCCGAGTCAGGCGAAATGGGAGGCTCAGGCTCGCACCAGTTCACAATCCCCTGCCCATCAGGTGAGGACACCATCGTCTACATCGAAGATGGCTCATACGCAGCAAATCTTGAAAAAGCTGCCGTCGATCCATTGCCCAAACAGGCAACCGACTCCGACGTCCCGGCTCCCGAAGAAGTCCACACACCCAACGTAGGCACTATCGAAGCCGTCTGTGAATTCCTAAAAACCAAACCGCAGCAAATGATAAAAACATTGATCTTTGCATGCGAAGATAAAACAATAGCCGCACTGGTCCGTGGCGACCATGATCTCAATCCTGAGAAGTTCACGCAGATTCTCGGGGGCAAACACTCCGATCTGGCCGATGAACAGACCATAGAAAAAGTCACTGGCGCCAAGGTCGGTTTCGCAGGCCCCATCGGTATGGCTTCGAAAGTTGAACGAATAATCGTGGACCACGCCGTCGCCGCGATGGCGGTAGGTGTTACAGGGGCCAACAAAACAGATTACCACACTAAGAACGTCGTGCCAGGCAGAGACTTCTCACTCGAAGGCGACAACATAACCGTAGCCGACATTCGCCTTGCGGTCGAAGGCGATACGCTGGATGGCAAGCCCCTGAAATTCAAGAGGGGCATCGAAGTAGGCCAGGTCTTCAAGTTAGGCACGAAATACAGCGTCAAGCTCGGCGCCAAGTTCCTGGACGAGCAGGGCCAGGAGCATCCCTGCCTCATGGGCTGCTACGGAATAGGCATCAATCGCATCGTCGCCTCGGCCGTCGAGCTTGGCAACGACAAGAATGGCATTATCTGGCCAATTTCTATCGCCCCCTTCGAGGTTATAATAACCTCAGTCAATCAGGACGATGAACAGGTCGCCACAGCCTCCGAGCAGATTTACAACCAGTTGCTCGAAAAGAACATAGACGTAATCCTCGACGATCGCATTCTTCGAGCAGGCGTTAAGTTCAAGGATGCCGACCTGCTCGGAATTCCCGTCAGGGTAACCGTCGGAAAAAAATCGCTTGCAGAAGGCAACGTGGAAATCAAGCTCCGACGTGAGACCGAGAGTCAAAACGTCCCACTCGATGGGGCTGCCGAAAAAGTCGCTGATATCGTTAAATCGCTCAAACAAGAGACTAATCCATAACGTATGACAAACAACGCCAAAAAACCTGACACCGCTTTTCAACAAGGAGATAGACGATGGACTCAAAGAAGCTTTCAAGGCGCAGCCTCATACGCGGCGGGTCAATGGCCGCGGCGGGGATGCTTGCAAGTCCGGCTCTGGCACAGATGAACATTTCTGAAATAAAAAAGGTTGTGAAGAAGGGACGCATCAACCAGGCAGCCAGCCAATGGTGCTATGGTAAGATCAAACTTGACATGCTCTGCAGCGCAGGCGCCCAGATGGGTCTCAAAGGTCTCGACTTGCTCGGCCCTGGTGACTTTCCCACCCTCAAGAAATACGGGCTGGTCTGCACGATGACCAACACGCATGGCCTCGGGGTCGGTCTCAACGATAAGAAAAATCACGAAGCCTGCCTCAAGAGCATTCGCAACGCCATCGAAGCCAGCGCCGAATATGGCTATCCCAACGTCATCTCGTTTCCAGGCAATCGTCGCGGAATGCCCGACGACGTGGGAGTTGAAAACAGTGTCGAAGCGCTCAAACAGGTTGCGGGCCTTGCAGAGAAAAAGAAAGTCAACATCTGCCTCGAATACCTCAACAGCAAAGTAAACCACAAGGACTACATGTTCGACAACATGGCCTGGGGCGTCGAAGTCTGCAAGCGAGTCGGTTCGCCTAACATCAAGATTCTCTACGATATCTATCACGCACAGATCATGGAAGGTGACATTATCCGCACCATCCGCGATTTCAACCAGTACATCGGCCACTACCACACGGGCGGCAATCCAGGCCGAAACGAAATCGACGA
>CAZYMD010000252.1:0-5897 GCA_964649005.1 uncultured Pirellulales bacterium | reverse complement strand
AAAAATGCCATACGGAAGTCCCGCATGCACACACGGGCATTGCCGGGGACAGTACACTTTGTCTTGACAGGAGATGGATTACACGCATACTGTCATGGTATCGTAGTATGACTGTAAGCTGGATTTGTTGAAGAGGTTATTGATTCTATGAAGACTGCAGGCTTTGATCTTAAAGACTACATTCGTGACATTCCGGATTGGCCTAAAAAGGGGATCCTCTTTCGCGATATCACCCCTTTACTTGGTGATTCAGAGGCACTCAAGGT
Source organism: uncultured Pirellulales bacterium (assembly GCA_964649005.1). Taxonomy (GTDB): domain Bacteria; phylum Planctomycetota; class Phycisphaerae; order Sedimentisphaerales; family Anaerobacaceae; genus CAZGMJ01. Next base: position 5,631 of record CAZYMD010000252.1, on the reverse strand, counting down.
AGCAATAGGGGCGCTTTGTGAGCCTTTCGCGCAGTCCGGCGTGGAATATGTTGCCGCTGTGGAAGCACGCGGTTTCATCTTCGGTTCCGCTGTGGCGGAAAAGCTTGGCGCTGGATTCATTCCTATTCGCAAACATGGCAAACTGCCCTATAAAACCCATAGCGTTACATATGATCTTGAGTACGGAACCGACACGCTGGAAGTTCATAGCGATGCTGTTTCCGCCGGCGCAAAGGTTTTAATGGTTGACGATCTGCTTGCCACGGGCGGTACAATGGCTGCGGCATGTGAGTTAATCGAGAAGATAGGCGCTGAGGTAGTGGGTGCGACATTCCTGATTGAACTGACCGATCTTCACGGTCGCGATAAGATCTCAGGACGTACTATCAGTACAATCCTGACTCTATAAATGATGTAGGGGATTCTGCTGGATCGGATACGATTTTCCGACAGTGCATGTTGACAGACTACAATCCCCCAGCGGCCACGAAGACTTAGGAACTCGAAGCATGTATATATAGAGATTCTATGGCATCTTGACTTCCTAACAAGATGCTGCACATGCAGGATAGACTCAACTCTCCTCCAGAAGAGCGGGCGTACATCAACTCCGGCTTATGCTTCACTTATCCCGTATTGCGATTTTAGCCTAACTGCGGCGTTTTCTTAGCAATGACAGACTACCCAAACTAAGCAGAGCGAAAGTAGCAGGCTCGGGTACTGGTGTCTGGGTTAAAGTGAAGGTGTAATTGTCGTTGGAGGGAATATTGATGTCGAACTGGAGTGTTACGACTTGGCCCGGTCCAACCTCCTGAGGCGCCCCAAACAAAATTGTCCAATTGTCCGGATAGGAAATCGAATTGAACTTCGTGCTACCGGCCGAACCATTGACAAATGTTGCAACACCACCCGAGTCGAGTTCAAGTAGATAGCCAGTCCAGATCATGCTACTTTCATTTGTAACCGTGCTGGTTACAGTGAACTTGGAATGCGACTCGGCGCTCATCGTAATATCAGAAGGGCCCGAAGAACCTACCCCCTGAGAGACGACAGCACCGCTCGGCGACCAAGTCGAAACAGCATTCGACTCGAAACTGACTAATTCAGCCTGCGCAGTTACACCAATAGATACAATAAGAAATACGCACGCGATGCGAGAGATTGATTTGCTCATACAGTCTCCTCCTTTGAGCATTTTTACAATCATCCATTTGTTACATATATCAGCGCGCGTAGTTTACGCCTCGGCGATTGGGAAATCAAGCATTTTTTTGCTGTTTTCTTGCATTTCGACAAGGTTTTTTTGCAGGTGGGCATAAAAGTTTGTTTAGTAAGGATTTACGGGCCGTAGGGTCCGATACTTTTTTGAAAAAAACTGCTAAAACAGGTTCTCGTGGATTTCATACGGGGTGGCCGAAGGCCGAGTTTCACAAAGTGTGAACATATGGTAATTACGCGTCTTGAAACGGACCGGCTACAGTCCGTTCCGCGGGACAACCTGACTCTATCCACGGCTATTGTTCAGGCCTATTTGTTGTTCCACCTTTTCGGCTGTTACAACCCGGTCGTTGTCGTTAAAGTCTTTCTCTATTCTCACGCTAATGAATTCGCCTGTTTTAGCCAAGAGTTTGCGGATAGCCGGTCCCTGGGCATAGCCGATTTCCATGATTAGCGCCCCATCATCTTTCAGAAATCCACCTGCCTTGTCGACGATAAGGCGGTAGATGTCCAACCCATCCTGGCCCGCCAACAGGGCTGTTGAAGGCTCATATTCTTTGACATTCCTGTCGAGAGCTTCGTATTCGGTGTTGCTCACATACGGTGGATTGCAGACAATCAGATCGAACTTGCCTCCATCCAGAGCGGGTACGACAGGATCAAAGAGGTCGCCCTGCAGCAGTGTTATATGATCGTGCAATTTGTGCTTCTCGACATTATCTGCGGCAACTTTCAGGGCTTCGCTCGAAATGTCTGTTGCAAAGATGTGTGCTTTCGGAAAGTTCTTTGCGATGGCGACGGCGATACAGCCCGATCCGGTGCATAAATCGCATACTGACTGCTTGCCTGATCGTGCCCGCAGAAACTCGATGGCCCGCTCGACGAGCAATTCCGTCTCAGGCCTGGGTATCAGGCAGTCACTATTAACAGCTATCTCAAGGGAGTAAAACTCTGTCCTCCCGACCAGATATGCGACAGGCTCTTGCTGTCCGGCCCTCTTGACCAGATCACGCAGCCTATCCAAAAGTTCCATTTCCACAACACGGTCGAAACTTGTATACAGTTCGATTCGCTTCATGGAAAGAACGTGGCTTAGCAGCAGTTCGGCACTGAGACGGGGCGCATCGATTTTCTTGTTTGTAAGGTATTCGGTGACCCAGTTGAGCAGTTTTTGAATGGTCCAGGTTTCCATGGCAGACAGCATACGCTCGCGATATGAACGATAAAACTTTTTGGCGTTCTCAATCGGCGGTGAATTGGAACATCTTTTTAAGCTCGGTCATGGAAGGTTGTCGGCCGTACTCACAAAGCTCGAAGGCTTCCGCGTACCTGACGGCCTTGCCTTTATCCTCGCCATAGGCTTCGATCAGTCGCTCCCGGAAACGGTCGGCTACCTGTCTGAACCTTCTATCGAAACTGTTGCGAACTTGACTGTGTCTCCTGGTCCGCTCCGTCTCGTTCTTAGGAACCAGACCTTCATGGCCTGAAACGCCCCCTTCGACGAACTGCGATTCCAATACGATCATTGCGTCCAGTTTCTTCTCGATCACGCTGTCTATTGGTACGACCACGTTGGGAGCGAATGGGTTTGGTTTTTCAAAGCGGTCAGAGTAATACATGAATACCGGATTGGTTTTGAGGGGTGGAACATCAGGGCAGATGAACGGGACAATCACCATATACGCCGCATCCTGAACGAGGATGCTGGTGTAGCGATGGTCGGGGTGATAGTCGTTGGGGCGGTGGGTCAGGACGATATCCGCCTTCCACTGGCGTATCAATCGAACCAATTGCCTGCGGTTTTCGAGCGTGGGCATTAGCTCGCCATCGTGGTTGTCCAGCACTTCGGTTTCGATGCCGAGGATATTGGCGGCCTTATGCACTTCAGCAGTGCGTCTCTGGGCCAGAGGGCCGCCGGCCATTTTCCAGTGGCCTATGTCGCCGTTGGTTGTGGAGACGAACTTGACTTTGTGTCCTTGCGCCGCCCACATGGCTGCAACGCCGCCAGCTTTGATTTCGCAGTCGTCGGGGTGGGCTCCGAAGGCGATGATGCGTAACTGACGGCCGGCAGGGGGTTTGGCTACGGCTGCACGTTCACTTCCCAAAGGTGACTGGGCCCATCCGTGCACAGCAAGGATGAGAAAAATGCCAACAATGATAGCTACCAACCGAAAAACGTTCCTGCAGTTTGGCTTGCATTTATCCATATTCGCACTCCTTTCGATAGAATTAACGTTCACATCGTTCTTTGTCAGATATTCCGTGATCCAGGTCAGGGATTTCCGGATCGTCCAGTCTGTCATGGATGAGGCCTTGCTATAAGCATGTTGTCTTCTTTGGTAACGCGAATTGCGAAGTCGAAACGATTGATATCGAGTGCGATTTCACAATCTTTAGGGTTAAAGTGGGGCAGTTTCGGGTCGTAAAATTTCGCTACTTCTCCGCTGCTTAGAATAAGGTTGCGAATTGCATTAGGATCGGGTTGACGCCCCTGCATCAGGTTTCTTAGATACAGTGCACAAAGCTCGTCTTCATCCGTACGCATTCGGGCGTTGTGGCCCATCGCCACTATAGTTACCATTGGCGGAGAGTCTTGCAGGATCACTTTTGCAGTTGCTCTGGCTACGACAAGAGATGCGACGTAAATTGCTGTGGCTTTTGTCGCATAGGCGGCGCCAACAGTGCCTGCCCGTGTAGACTGGATGATGATTTTGTCTTTAACGTGAGCCTGAGTCATTTCGTATGGAGAATTTCCAAGGTCGAAGCCTTCGGGTTTAATCCCATTGACCTCACCTGCGCACAAATCGCCAATGCCTTTGTCTCGTAATTCGATGGCTTCGGGCGGTTCTGCTACCAGGATGATCTTGCTTGCTCCACGGGAGAACGCGACTGCAGCGTTGGTAAAGGCACGAAATACATCAACGATCACGACCGTTCCTTCGGCTTTTTGGGCCCCTTCGAGCAGGCTGTCGACCTTGATTTCCATTTATATATAGACCTTGTCCATCATGCGTGGGAAGGGGATACACTGTCGGATGTGCTTTTCGCCTGTGATCCAGGCGACGGTTCTTTCGACGCCGAGGCCGAAGCCGCCGTGGGGGACTGTGCCGTACTTACGCAGATCGAGATACCAGTTGTACGTTTCAGGATTCAGGCCTTCCTCATGAATGCGTGTCAGCATGCGGTCGTAATCATCTTCGCGGACTGAGCCACCGATGATCTCGCCAAAGCCTGCGGGGGCCAGTAAATCGAAGTTTTCTACGACCTGGTCGTTATCGCGGTCGGTCTTCATGTAGAACGCTTTGGCCTTTTGGGGGTAGTGCGTTACGAAAATGGGCTTATCGTGCATCTGTGATATGATCGTTTCGTCCGAGCCGCCCAAGTCCTTGCCCCACTGGAAATCAGCAGCTAATTGTGCATGCTTGGGATTGTTCTCGATTTTCGTGTTTAACTCGCCAAGCTCGCTTCGCATATCGATCAGCTCGGCGGACATCTTGTCTTTTTTCCACTGCTTCATGGAGCCTTTGAGTTGCTCTTCGTAATCGGCGATTTTCGTTTCTATCTGCTGTTTCGCATCCAACATCTCGGCCAATTGCTGCGCCAGAAAGTCCTTTGCTTTCGGTCCAGTCAGAATTTCTACGGCTTCAGTATATGTCAGGCGATAGAATGGTGGTTTGATCTTTTCGAGGGCCTGGATGTCCGCGCCAAGCGACTCAAGCTCTGGCCGGTTTTTCTCAAGAACCTGGCTTGCTATGAAGGAAACGAAGTTCTCACCCAGCTCAAGCAGGCCATTGAGGTCGATGTATGCGACCTCAGGCTCTACCATCCAGAATTCCGTCAGGTGGCGTCGCGTTTTGCTTTTTTCAGCGCGGAAGGTCGGCCCGAAGCAGTAAACTCTGCCAAAGCTCATCGCGGCTGATTCGAGGTAAAGTTGGCCTGTCTGAGTAAGATGCAGGGGAGTTCCGAAGTAATCGACCTCGAAAAGCGATGTCTGGTCCTCGCCTACGATGGTGGTAAAAATGGGCGTATCGATGAGGATAAAGCCATTGTCATTGAAGAACCGCCTGATCGCGTCGATAATGGTGTGGCGTATTTTGCCGATGCACCACTGACTCTGAGAGCGGAAGTGCAGATGCCTGTGCTTGAGAAGGAAATCCACGCCGTGGGATTTGGGCGTAATGGGATAACCTTCGGCAGCGCCTACGATCTGGGCTCCGGTTACCGCCAGCTCGTGCCCGCCGATGCTTCGCTCTTCCGCTCGCACAAGGCCCGTTATCTTAAGCGATGATTCCTGGCCCAGATGCCCAAGCTGGTCGAATAATTCATCGTCGATCTTGCCTTTTTCGACGATGCACTGGCACATCCCAGTGCCGTCCCTGAGGATGAGAAATTGCAGCTTACCGCTTGATCGGG
>CAZYMD010000251.1:1443-5966 GCA_964649005.1 uncultured Pirellulales bacterium | reverse complement strand
GCGTACCTCCCAAATACAAGTTGTTCCCCCAATACTATTAATACCAATCTACATCTGCTGGTTTGAAAAAGTGCGGAAAAATATATCTATCGCGACAACTGTATGTCACACTTGGAAAGGATTTTTCACTTCTCGCCTCCCAATAGCATCCTTTCAAACCCCCATTCCCTAAATCGTACATCGCGACATTGCACCAAGTGGCTCGTTAAATACGCGCAAACTCCAACCGTTCTCGGTGCGGATATCGTTTCCACATCTGCTCGCATTGACACAAAGCGCACATATTACACCAACAGCCCAAACATACAGCAGTTTACACTGCCTGTCAGGCTACGGATTTCACGCACTTGTCTTAATAATACTTTCCGCGTTTTTCCTCATAGGCAACCATGCCCCTCTAAAAACATCCCACTGCTTGCTATACATTGTCCCTCTGACAATGCTGCATATCTCATAGTAATCAACAATCCAAACCTACTACTACTACTACTACTACTACCTGTCAAGCCCTGTCTGTAATAATATTGAAAAAATATTGAAATTATTTACATCGCTATTTCACCTTCTCGATGCACTCAATGTTCTCTCTCTGGCAATTTCATTTCTTTTATCAGTTTATTTATTCCTCTCTGGCTATATTAAAGCGCATAGAAAAGGTGCGCCGAACGCTAATCCGACGCACCTAAAACTCAATTCAAAACGCTGTTCTTACCGAACAATCGCTTACCTGTTTACAACAGCCGCCTGAGCCGCCGCAAGCTTTGCAATCGGCACGCGGAAAGGCGAACAAGAAACGTAATCCATATCCACCCTGTGGCAGAAATCAATACTCGAAGGCTCGCCGCCATGCTCGCCGCAGATACCAACCTTCAGCTTCTTGCGGGTCTCCCGGCCAAGCTTTATGCCCATCTCAACCAACTTGCCAACACCCGTCTGATCCAACTGTTGGAACGGATCGGCCGCATAAATCCCCTTGCGAACGTACTCGCCAAGGAACTTACCCGCATCATCCCGCGAAAAGCCCATCGTCATCTGCGTCAGATCGTTCGTCCCAAAGCTAAAGAACTGAGCCTCGTTCGCGATCTCGTCAGCAGTCAAAGCCGCCCGAGGAACCTCGATCATCGTCCCAACCATATACTCCAGCCGAGCCTTCTTCTCCTTGAGAACTGCATTGATCTCATCGACGACATCATCCTTAACCAACTTCAGCTCGCTAAGAGCACCCGCCAAAGGAATCATTATCTCAGGAATAAGTATGGGATACCCGGAATCCCGAAATACTCACAACAAAGGATTAATACATGCCTTCTTCTTTTGTGTTTTCTAAGTACTTCAGAGCAGCTTTAAGGTTCTGCTTCGCAGTTTCATCTCGAATACGCCGGATTTCGATGTTAACTCGCTGACCGGCTAATTCTGCACCAAGTACTTTGGTCAATATCCAGCAGCAGATTTCACTTCCTTTGCTATCCCCCGAATAGGTGCTGAGCTTATCTATTACGGGCTTCACTGCTGGCATGCCAATCTTCGCTAAGGCTTCACCTGCGGGATACCACCCACCCACATCCAAATAGCTTCCGCCACGGTCACGAGCATTGCGATATTCCAGGTTGTCCAACAGAACTTGAACGGCCGCACTACCACGTACATCACCTAAATGGAGTATGGCAAGATGCTTGGAATCACGCCATGGATACCTTAGATCATTTATAGGGAGTGGCTCTACTTCTTCAGAAGCCAGTCTAATAAAATCCGAGACCTTTTTTTCGTACGATTCAAGAGCCGAATCCACATATTCCTGCCGTTCTTTTACATCTTTTGATTTCAAGTTTTTTATTTCTACACCGCTGGTCGCCTTGTCTCCAGATTTATCAAAATACATCCCGGCAACAAATCCAATTAACGCAGAAACAAAAATAATTAATCCTAAAACTATTTGCTTTTTCATTGGTATCTCCTTTGTCTGCTAATTCGGAAAGTAATACGGAGGAATGCCTGGAATACTTATCCAACCCTGTCCCAGTAGGTTGTTCGTTATCCCTCTCATCAGACGTCCAGGCAGCTTTTGCTTCAGGTAATATTGCGCATGCCACTTGTAGAAATCAGAGCATTGATACCACGTACCGTCAATCTCTACTGCCACGTATTCTCGAAAATTGCCTGTATACCACCAGTGCTCGCCATCCCACGTATCTCGAATGGTCAGCCCAGGCCCATCTATCTGGTATATGTGATCTTGGGATGACACAATCGTGTCCTCATCATCGTCTCGCAAATCATCATTATGCCATGGGATGGACTTGTCCATCTCCACCACCCAGTTGTTGTCGCCAAATGCGTGCCACAGCTTGCTGCACACATCCCGGAAGAAATTAAAGCTGACCTCTGTCGTTACGCCAGAAGGTTCTACCGTCCCTTGGCATTCCATACAGTTATGGAAATATTTACAGTTGTCGTCATCGTCGCCAAGTACCCAATCCGCATTCGCGTCGTCACAGCTTATCATCCCATTGTGATCCGAGCTACCATCAAAAGTACTGCTACTTGTCCTCCTGCAATTTCGCTCGTATCTTCCTGACAAGCATACCGCGCGAGTTGAAGATCGCATCTCTCGTCCTGCCCGGAGTGATTGAGCCCAGTATATAGGCGTCACTCTCGGATAGGCTCCAGTCTATCGTCTCATCCCACTTGAATTTCAGCGCCTCGGTCAACACCTCTTTGTTCTTGCTCTCAGACAGATAGTAAAGCAGATCGCATCGCACTGTGTTAATTATAGATGCCTCTGCATATGTCATCCGTTCGCCACTAAGTAAAACCTCTGACTCTGCTTGTAAGGCAAGCAGGAGCGTTCCCGCCGATTCCTCGCCAAAGTCTACCCACATCCTGTTAGCCAGGAACTTCTTTTCCAAAGAATTGTCAGACCTCCCGAGCCAGAAGCACAGATTGTTGAGCATTTCGCGTGGCTTGCGACCTGCATTCTGGCGCACCTTCAGCGCATAATTGGCTGCGGCCTGGGTTCCCTTAAAATTGTCCTCAGACAACTTCTTCAGTGCCTCGATGCTGTTGGCGTCCTGTGCAAAAGCTAGCGCAAGGCACACGCACTGACGTACATTATTACTATCGATCTTCGCCATTTCGATTAATCTTGCCACTTGGGCATCGGACAACTTTCGCTTTGTCAGGGGCATCTTCATCAGCGGCGTCAATTCTTCTCTGCATATTTTGCCCGCCCGTGAATCAATCGGCATCGCCATGCAAAACTCCAAGGATATACCCATCAGGCAAATCGCCATCACGTTGATTCTTCGTATATGAATTATATTCGCAAGCATGACTTTTTCCTGATTTTCATATTCGTCATTTGGTCGTGTTGCATTCACGAATATACTAAATCATTCGAAGGACAACGAGGCTCTCAGCAATTATCCAGTGCCCTCTACTTATCTTTCTCCAATTTCGCTTGTATCTTTCTGACAAGTGTGGGACGAGAGTTATGTGTATAGCTTTTTGACCTGCCTGGAGTAACTGAGCCCAGTATATACGCATCAGCCTCGGATAGGCTCCAGCCCACTGTTCCATCCCACTTGAGCTTCAGTGCTTCGCTCAAAATCTCCTTATTCGAACTCTCAGATAAATAATAAAGCAGATCGCAACGTACAATATTGCTCATCATTGTCTTTGGATCTAATCTGCCTGTGCGATCAGGGATTCCTTCTGGCTCAGACTTAGCCGCAAGCATGATAGTTTTTATGCAGTCCTCACCGAAGTCTACCCACATTCTGTTGGCCAGAAAGATCCTCTCCAGATAGTTATTAGATCTGCCAAGCCAGAAACATAGATTGTTGAGCATTTCGTCAGGTTTGCGTCCGTTATTATCACGCACTTTAAGCGCATAGTGAGCAGCGGCTTGCACACTTTCATCAGTGTCTTTAGACAATCTCCTGAGCAAATCAAGACTGTTTGCATCTTGGGCAAAAGCCAGAGCAAGACAAACGCACTGTCGCACACTGATGCTATCGATCTCTTCCATTTCGATCAGCTTGGCCACTTGCGCATCAGATAGCCTCCGCTCTGCCAGAGGCATCTTCATCAGCGGCGCCAATTCTTCATTGCATATCTTATCAGCCCGCGCGTCAATCGGCATTGCCATGCAGACTTGTCCAAGACCCGTTGAGCATAGGAGTAAAACAAAAAGCCGACATATAGTTCTTATCGCATAAGACATGGAATCCTCCCGTCAACTTCTTCTCGATTGTCAACCTGCCTGTCCACGAGGTAAGACGCTCGCTGAGACATATCTCTTCCATAATTCCTAATGCCGTCATCCGTAAGACTTATGCTGTTTCCTATCCTCCCTGTTTTAATTTTGCTCGTATCTTATCCACAAGTTCGGCACGAGAGGTCTGCCTATAGCTCCTTGACCTGCCAGGAGTAATGGACCCCATGATGTACGCACCAGTCTCTGACAAGTTCCAGTCTATCGTCTCATCCCACTTGAATTTCAGCGCCTCGGTCAACACCTCTTT
>CAZYMD010000251.1:0-1343 GCA_964649005.1 uncultured Pirellulales bacterium | reverse complement strand
GTTCCTGCTCTCAGATAGATAGTAAAGCAGATCGCATCGCACTGTGTTAATTGCCCACACTTCTCCCTCCGACTTTCGCTCGCCATTCAGCAAATCCTTCGTCTCTGCTTGCAAGGCAAGCAGGAGCGTCCCCACCGATTCCTCGCCAAAGTCCACCCACATCCTGTTAGCCAGGAACATCTTCTCCAGGGAATTGTCGGACCTCCCAAGCCAGAAACATAGATTGTTGAGCATCTCGCGTGGCTTGCACCCTGCATTCTGGCGCACCTTCAGCGCATAATTGGCCGTGGCTTGCACTCCCTTGAATTGGCTTTCAGACAATTTCCTCAGCACCTCGAGGCTGTTGGCGTCCTGTGCAAAGGCCAATCCGAGACAAACGCATTGCTGCGTGTCGAGACTGCCGCTATCCGCCATTTCAATTAGTTTTGCGGTTTGGGCGCCAGAGAGCCTTCGTTTCGCCAAAGGCATCTTCATCAGCGGCGCCAATTCTTCTCTGCATATTTTGCCCGCCTGGCCGCCAATCGGTGTCGCCGTGCACAACTCCACAGATATACCCAATAGGCAAATAGCCATCACGTGGATTTTTCGTATATGGATTATATTCGCAAGCATGACTTTCTCCTAATTTTCGTATTCATCATTCTGATCGTGCTTCATTCCCGGATCCGCCCAGTCCTGCTGGTGATCGCCTGTGACTTCTGTATGCTTCAGGCAGTTGTAGTCTTCCTCATCATCCACTATATCTTCATGTCGACCTACTCTTTCAGTATTCTTCTGCTGCCAGTCATATATACCATCATCTCCTGCACCAAAGAAACTGTCCTCAAGAAAGTTTGGAAGGTAATCGTAATCAAAGTCGCCAACTCCATCTTCCGGACCTTGTCCCTTGAGCAGATTCCAAGCTATTAGACTGTTTGCCCAGAATGTACAGTGATCGATGTAATGCTGACACTCATGTGTGATTACCCATGAAAAAAGATCAATCCCCTTAAGGGTATTGTAAGTAGCGTAAGGCCCGTCGTGAGACGAGGAGGCATCGTTCCCGAGAAGCAGCGTGTCGCTACCAATTACGGTATGAGCTCCCTCCAACCCAAAATACCCAACATACAGCGTTCCCTCCACGTCTTCCAGGGGAGAGACTGTCTGGCACCAGTAGTACAGCCAATTGGGCCAGTCCCCAGTTCCAGATTTTGAAGGCCAGTCCCCAGAACTCATAGTCGCAGGGTGGTTCGTCGCGGTTTTGTCAAAGAATATCTCGATATCATTCTTCTTCTCAATCGAGAACAGGCTCGCTGAAACGGTTTTCAGCCCGAACTGATCGTTATCACTTGGTAAATATTCGA
>CAZYMD010000250.1:0-5994 GCA_964649005.1 uncultured Pirellulales bacterium | reverse complement strand
CAGAGAAGGCTCACGAGCAGACACTCGAAGCTCAATCACAGGCAAAAGATGACAAACAGCCTGTCGAAGAGCTGCTTGATACAGACAGAATCTCCGTCCAGGTCGGAGTCAGATTGATTAGCCTGGTCGATCCTCGAAAAGACAGCTCGATTTTCGACCGTATCGGCGCGCTGAGAAGAAAATTCGCCCAGGAGTTCGGAATTGTCATGCCACTCGTCAGGCTTCGTGACAACATCAACCTCGAACCGACCACATACGAAATCAGACTTATGGATCACTCGGTGGCTACAGGACGGTTGGAGCCGAACATGTTCCTTGCCATGGATTCAGGCAACGTACAGAATAAAGTAAACGGCATTCACACTACAGAGCCGGTATACGGACTGCCCGCCTTGTGGGTATCCGCTGCCGACAAGGAAAAGGCTGAGCTGGCCGGCTATACTGTGATCGATCCGGAATCGGTGTTCATCACACATCTGTCTGAAACACTTAAAAAACATGCCAAAGAATTACTGACACGCGAAGATGTTCAATCACTCGTAGATCGTCTACGCAAAACACAGCCTTCGCTGGTTGGAGATGTCGTCGGTGAATTGGTCCCGATTGGAGTGCTTCAGCGCGTGCTCAAGAATCTACTGGCTAATGGAATACCGATCCGTGACCTCACGACTATACTCGAATCACTCGCCGAGAACGCAGCGAGAACCAAAAACGCTGATATCCTCAGCGAGATCGTACGCAAGTCGCTCAGTAGAACCATAACTCAGATATATAGGGACCGGACAGGAAAAATATCGGCAATAACGCTGGACCCGGCGCTCGAACACAAGATGAGCTCGAGTTTACACCAGCAAGCGGATCAAATCGATCTGGCCCTGCCTACGGATATGGCGATGGACATAAGCAGAAAGGTGGCGCAGGCGTGGAAGAACGCCATGGACAAGGGGCGAGAGAGCGTAGTGCTACTCTGTGACTCAAGACTCCGATCTTCGCTCGCAGCCATGCTGTCGCGAACCGTACCGCCTCTGCCGGTAGTTGCCTATGACGAGATCGAGCTTGGCGCTGAGATCGAGCCGCTGGAAGTAGTATCCTCTGAGCAAACTCCAGGCAGCGAAATTGACCTCGCTAATCGGGATCTTATTGCCGCCTCACAAACCTGAGGCAAATAAAGAAAACGTTGTGATAAAGAAAGGTAATGTCGTTTATGCCGTTTCATCATAAGAAAACTGCGATGACCCTCGCTGTCGTATTCTTCTTTGCGGTGAGCGCCGTCGGCTGCATAGCAGGCCTCTCGCCGTTCTGTTGCTGCAAAAGGGCCTTGCTGGCATCCCTAATAGGATATGTGGCGGGAGTCCTCGCCGTCAAAGCGGTTAATATGATCCTGATAAACGCTATGGTGGAAAAACAGTTGAATCAACATCATAAGGAATCATCTGGTGGCGACCAACAGTAGACATGCTTGCCAATTGAGTCTCGTTAATGACTGCAGCTCACACATGCAGACTGCCGCAAGGCGCGCGTATGCAGACCAAAGTACGCAGCCCATCGACAACGAGCGGATCACCGAGCTTCTGCCAATGGTCCCAAAGATCGTCCATCGCGTGGTCATCTATCTTAAACCGCCGCTCTCGTATGATGATCTGATCTCGGCCGGCACAGTCGGACTTGTCAAGGCCGCCCACGATTACGATCCTTCTCATCACACTGAATTCAAGACCTACGCCTATATTCGGATTAGAGGCGCTATCCTTGACGAACTCAGAAGGTGGTCGTTCGTACCGGCCGGCGTGGACAAGCAGATTCGCCAGGCCACACAGGCAAGCCTCGAAATGGTCGAGCAGACAGGATCGACGCCAACCGATGAACAGTTGGCGCAGAAGCTACAAATATCTGTCGAAAAACTCAACGACGTCTTCGAAAGCGCTCGAGCGAAGCATTTCATCTCGATCGACTGTCCGAGCGACGATTCCATCCCCTTGGGTAATCTGCTGTCGGCAAGCGATACCATGACTCCTCATGAGCACCTCGAGAGGAGCGAGCTTGTAGAAAAACTCGCCGAAGCAATCCAGCAATTGGATCAGCGACAGCGACAAATCATTGTACTCTATTACAAGCAGCAGCTCACCATGAAACAAATCGCAGAGATATTCAACATAACCGAACCTCGTGTCAGCCAGTTGCATGCAAGTGCCTTGCTGCATTTGTCTGCACAATTAGGGAGTCGGAAAGATGACGAGTGAGAACTACAACTTCATAAACCCGGTCGAGAGCCTTCAAAACATCCAGAGCCTGACGCCTATACAGAAGAATGAAGAAAGAAAAGGCCGGCAGAATGCTCAGCAACAGCAAGACCGGAATGCTCAGGATAACCTCGATGAATCGCCACAAGAGGTCAGCGAGACCCCACCAGGTGAATTAGACGATGATCGGCATTCCATTGACTACCGTGCCTGACAGCCACGATCCGGGAAAATGTAAATTATTGAAAGACGACAGAATGGAACGTTCAACAGCAAGAATAATCAAAGGCGCTGAAGCAACGGTGCAAGGCCGGTTTCAACTCCAGGCAGGGTGCCCGGTGCAGGACCAGACTCCGGCATCACAGGTCCGTGTGACAGAGAATCAACCTGACTACATCGTTCTGGAGATAACCTGCTCCTGCGGTAAGAAATCACACGTCAAATGTGAATATGCTAACACCTAAAACCATGGGCCGGGCTCTCGGCCCAAAAAACTCTTGGAGATAAGCAAAATGATGACGAAAACAACAATACTACTGCCTGTGATGGCTGTCTTGGCGTTTTTCCTATTGGGCTGTCAGGAAACTCAGAACCAGGGCAATGGCGCGATCAGATCAGACCAAAATCAGTCGCTGGCCGTCCAACGCGAAACGTCGAAAGTGAGATTTCAGGATTCTGTTTCTCAGGGCCCCAGTGCAGTTGAATCGGCAATCGAACTGTCAAAAAAATATAGCGCCCTGCTCGAAGATCTCGACAGTCTCAGACAAGAAAATCTACGGCTCACAACCGAAAACAAAAACCTCAAAGAGCGCATCGGGCCTTGTGAAACGCAGCTCGCCCAGGCTCAAAAAGAGCTTAACGAGGCCAACGACTTGCTCATTGAGATGCGAATCGAGCTAAACAACTGGAAAACCAATGTCCTCAGCTTTCGAGACGAGATGCGCCAGGCGGACCAGGCACAGCTCGAAGCACTGTTGAGGATACTCCAGGTCCTCGGCGGCGAAATCGAACCGGCCCCGGGCAATGTAGACGAAACCGTCACTGGAACGCTGAACGAGCCGAATCAGTCCGGACAATCTCTTCTGGAGAACCGTGATGGGGACGATTCAAATGGATAACACCGTAAAAACTACGCCGAACACATTTACGATTGCCGCCTTATGCCTGACAGTGGTGCTGACTTGCCTACCCACACTGTCGGGCTGTGCGACTCACAAAGGCTCATCTCCTTCTGCGGACTCCTACTATCTGAATCCGCAAAAGAACCTCTCCGCCACGGGAAGAGTTACAATTATTGAGTTGGACAACAACTCAATGTACCCGCAAATCTCAGAGGAGATAACCGAAGCACTATTCCAGGCCATCCAAAAGAAACAACTGTTCGGAATCACCATCCTCCGCCACAACAACCCACAGTACAAAGAGCTTCAGCTCGACTCAAGCGCACACTATACTCTCGAACAAATGGCCCAGATGCGAAGGCAGCTAAACTGCAATGCAATTCTCGTCGGCACTGTAAACACCTATCAGCCGTATCCCCACATGAGCATCGGGCTTAATCTAAGAATCATGGACCTCGCCGACGGGCAGTTACTCTGGGCGCTCGAACAAATCTGGGATTCGACCGATAAAACGACGGAACAGAGAATCACGAACTACTACAATGCACAGATGAGGTCCGGTTCTTCAGCCCTTCGAGAACAGCTCGTGGCGGTAAGCTCGCTAAACTTCGCAAAGTTCGTGGCCTTTGAAGTGAGCCAAACCCTTGAACCCCGACAGTAACCGACAGACCATATAACAACTCGCTAAGTAAAATAAAGCGTCATATTCGAAAAAATTGTGAATTCTCACCGGTAATAAAATAAAGTTATAGTGGTTTCGTGCGAAAAGAATTATGGAAGTAAGAAATATTGAGCTGAATACGGCTATGATTGATAAAATTAACACAAACCAGATCAGGGACATGATAGAGCAATCCGCCTCCAAGCAGACGGACCCTGCAAAAGCCCCACTAGATAACCAAGTGGACGCTTCTCTCCAGGTCGACTACGCCTCGCTGGTGGAAAAGGCCATCCTGATCCCTCCGGAAAATGCCCGTGCTGTCGAAGAAGCCAGGCAGCTTCTCTTGTCCGGCCAGCTTGACAGCCCCGACAATATTCGCCAGGCAGCAGAGAATATGTTGGAGTTCGGAATCTGATCCAGGCAGCCCCGGATACAACAATAAACAAAAAGACCACGGAAGGTCGGCGCTGTCAGCCAAAAGGATGTGATACTCGGCGAGGAAATGAATATGACTGGCCCCCACCAGCTATCCCACCTCGCCGTTTTCTTCTCTTCCAATTCACCCCTCACATCCTCAAATCGCCCCACCTGTTTAATTCACAGCTTCTCGGAACCGTCGCCCGCCGCGTATGTACCGCCCCCACCCGAAAGCAGGGGCCGATACAATACCGTGTGAAACGAACTCACCAGGCGGAACTCTTTCTTGACCAAAACCTCTCCATTCCTCATAGTAGTAGAACATATTATCCGAAAGAGCCATGAAACTGCCTTCGTGAGGCCGCAATGGGATACAGACGTACAATTTGGGGCAAGTTCAAAAAGCTCTGGATTTACTACCTTCTCCAGAGCCTGCTTGCAGTCTTTTCCCTTGTCGTGATCGTTCTCGTATTGGGCGAAGACAAGATGGTTCTCCTCGGCGCTATCGGAGCCACCTGCTTCGTCGTCTTCGCAATGCCCAAAAGCGTCGCCGCACAGACCAGAAACGTCATAGGAGGCCACCTCGTGGGCTTCTTCTCAGGTGCACTGTTCTTCTGGAGCCAACTGCCCGGAATCGTCGAATACCCCGTCGTAGTGGGCATCGCCTTCTTCCTCATGGTCGCACTCGACGTCGAACACCCCCCCGCCGCAGGCACCGCCCTGGCCGTCGCAATACACCAAGTCTCTCTCGACGCCTTCGTAACCATCATGGTCAGCGCAGTGATAGTAACCCAGTGCAGATTCTATCTAAGGGAGTATCTAAAGGATTTGGTCTGACATCGTCTGGAAAAGCTGCAATTATGAAGCAGCGATATGAACATCGTTTATTATCAACCCGCCTTTATACTACTATCCATCAACTTCTTTTTTTATGCGTGATTTTTGCCAATGCCGTCGTAATAGCTGCATCAGCAAGATGTTGCAGTCTGTTTTGAATTTTGAGTTTTAGTCATTTGAATTTGTTTATGCCGCAAGGCATCCTGTGGAGGATTTCGGATTTAGTGCTTCGGATTTGCCTACGACCAGGGGCCGCGCCAAAAATAGCTGCTAAATGTATTCGAAATGCTTATCAGGCGAAGCAGTCAAGAGATTGCCCTGCCGGCTCATCTCCATAAACCATTCGCACAGAACCACCATGCATCGAATAGGTAGGCCTCTCAGTTTCCATTCTGGATACGGCCATCGATTCACTGGCCTCGCTGACTCTGTAACCGCGCAATACACCAGCAGCAAAGACGTCACTACTCCCAGCCAAAGGAGCGCTTCGCAGAACTCTGCAATGAATTGTCTTGACCGCTGTTTCGCACCTCACCATAGCACTATCATACCAAATTCAAGCCCCCCATTCAAGCAAATTCCCCCCCAACAGCCTCCCAGCACAACAATAACGCCCCTCCCACAAACTAAAACCCCGATATTATAAGACCCACCCCCTACAGAAAATCCCAGCATTTTTCCCTCGCGAGCAGACTTTATCCTAAATCCAGACACATTG
>CAZYMD010000249.1:0-6000 GCA_964649005.1 uncultured Pirellulales bacterium | reverse complement strand
CAATCAGTTTAAATACTATGCCCATGCTCACTACCACAAATACAACGGTGCACAGGCTGCCTACCATCTGGGTACCTAATTGCATAGGGTTGCCACCGTATATAAAGCCGTTGTTGGCCACACCCAATGCCTTCTTGCCAAAAATTCCTACTGCCAGGGTGCCCCAGACACCGCACATCCCATGGACCGGAAACGCCCCAACAGGATCGTCTATCTGCAGCTTGTCAAGCAGCTCGACTCCCCTTACGACCAGATACCCTGCGACTATCCCAATCACAAGTGCAGCCCAGGGATCGACATAAGCACAAGGCGCTGTTATTGCTACGAGCCCTGCAAGGGCCCCGTTCATTGCCATCGAAAGATCGGGCTTGCCGAACCGTTTCCAAACCGTAATCATAGCTGCAATACCACCTAAAGCGGCGGCAAGATTGGTATTAATCGCCACCCGGCCAATCGCCGATCCATCTGTAACTCCAAGGGTCGAGCCCGCATTGAATCCGAACCAGCCAAACCACAGAATGAACACACCCAACGATGCAAGTGGAATACTATGCCCCGCCAATACGTTGGCCTTACCGTCGATTGCATACTTGCCCTCGCGAGGCTTCAGAATTATGGTGCCCACAAGTGCGGCGAATCCACCAACTGTATGGACGACTGTCGAGCCCGCGAAGTCAGCAAATCCGAGCTTCGATAGCCACCCACCGCCCCAAATCCAGTGGCCGACTATCGGATAAATCAACGCCGATATGATAAAAGAATAAATCAAATAGCCCGTAAACTTCATTCTCTCTGCCATTCCGCCTGCAACAATCGTCGCCGCAGCTCCGCAGAATGCCGCTTGGAACAACCAGAACGCATACAGCGGGATGCCGCTCGCCGTAGGCTCCAGCCCCATCAAACACCAACCCTTCAGACCAACAAAGCCGTTGCCAGGCCCGAACATCAATGCATAGCCAACAAGGAAAAATCCCAAGGATGCCATGCAGAAATCGAGAAAATTCTTCATCAGGATATTACACGTATTTTTGGCCCTGATAAAGCCGGCTTCAACCATCCCGAAACCGGGCTGCATGAAAAATACAAGAAAAGCGCCCAGCAGAACCCAAACAGTATTCAAACCCTGCTGCAACTGCTCTACACTGGGACCATCTTCTTCACCTGCGGTTGCTGTGCCACAGAAAAAGCACGACAGTAGCAGTACCGCCACAATCAGCTTGCGCATACCTATACTTTGAGAATCAGTTTTTGCCATCACTTCGCTGTCCCCACTTACAAGAGTTACTATTTCACTGGCAGACACAACATTCTGTCATTACGTCTTTTTTATAAGACATCTGGAATATTGCTGAGAGCAACTAACGTGCCAGAAAGCATTGCATGAAAATACTCTATGTAAACATATGTTATAAATACATTTACATAAGTGTGTCCGCGATTTAAAAACCTTACTCAATTCTACATTATTGTAGCTATTCATGAATTAAACTACGTTTTCGTCATTCTCCTTAGGGCAAAGGAGCAGGCCCCGCCTGATTCGGCAGGGCCCGTTCCACGGCCCGATGGGCACGCGAAGTGATGGCCCAAGATTACATGTTAATAATTCTACCCAATCGCCTTCTTACCAACCTCCCCAGTGCGTATCCGTATGCATTGGCCCAGGTCCATGACGAAGATCTTACCGTCACCGATCTCGCCGGTTCTGGCCCCTTCGATAATCGCCTCAACAGTCTTGTCGACGAATTCTTCGTTTATGGCAATCTCAAGCCTCACCTTCTTTAGAAGGTTCACTTCAAACGGTACCCCACGGTAGCTTTCGCTGTACCCCTTTTGCTCTCCGCAACCAAGAGCATTGGTAACCGACATTTTGTGCACTTCCGCCTTATACAAGGCCTGTTTGACATCACTGAGTTTATGCGGCTGAATAAATGCTACTACTATTTTCATTGTTCTATCTCCACAATCGATCTCACTTCATGCTAAGTGGTTGAAAACACCTGGAATCCGGAATACGCTTCCATACCGTGCTCGCCGATATCGAGACCTTTCAGTTCTTCTTCACTCGAAACACGCAGCCCAATTGTCTTCTTGATCGCGTAGAATAGAACCATTCCCAATCCGAACGCCCATACGAACGCAGTTCCCGCACCGAGGGCCTGTACGCCCAACTGCTTCAAACCACCGCCGTAGATTAGTCCGCTGTCCATATTGAACAAGCCGACTGAAAGGGTGCCCCATGCCCCGCAGACACCGTGAACGCTAACTGCACCAACTGGATCGTCAACCTTCAAAACACGATCGATAAACAAAACGCTAAACACAACCAGAACCCCGCCAACAGTACCGATCATGATGGCGCCCATTGGACTGACACCATCGCAGGGAGCGGTTATGGATACCAGACCTGCAAGCGCTCCATTCAAAGTCATCGAGGCATCCGGTTTCTTCAGCACTACCCATGCCACAATCATAGCTACTATAGCACCTGCCGCAGCGGCCAGGTTCGTTGTCACTGCAATATATCCAATCGAACCATCGCCCGTTGTGGTGCTGCCAGGATTAAAGCCAAACCAACCGAACCACAGGATGAACACACCTAAAGCCGCCAGCGGGATATTATGCCCCATAATCGCTTTGGGCTTGCCGTCAGGCCCATACTTTCCGATACGAGGACCTAAAGTAATCGCACCAGCCAGAGCCAGCCATCCGCCGACCGAGTGAACAACCGTCGATCCGGCAAAGTCCAAAAAGCCCAGGTTTTCGAGCCAGCCACCACCATCCAGTAGACCACCCCACGCCCAAGAACCGAATATGGGGTAGATCAACAGAGTGATGAAAACACTGTACACAAGATAACCTGAAAATTTCGTCCGTTCGGCCATAGCACCCGACACAATCGTCGCGGCTGTCGCAGCAAAAACAGTCTGAAAGATCAGAAACGTCCAGTTCCAGTCCGTGCCCGGCTCAACTCCCGACAATCCGAAAAGCGTCGTCCCGAACAATCCATTGGTCTTGCCGAACATCAGCCCGAATCCAATCAGTAAGAACGCAATGGAACCAATTGAAAAGTCCATCAGGTTCTTCATCAGGATATTGACCGCATTCTTGGCTCGGGTGAAACCGCACTCGACCATCGCAAAGCCGGGCTGCATGAAAAACACTAAAAACGCCGCTATGCATGTCCAGACAATATTGATGTTTGTTTGAAGCTCTTCCTTGGCGGCATCAAGCGGTGATACATCAGCACTGGCCTCTTCCGCTCCAAACACAATTCCAAAGTTGCCCATTAACAGCAACAATAACATCCCAATCGCTACAATTCTCATGATTCTAACCCTTTTAAAAATATCATCATCACTTCGTTAAAATTCCTTCACTAATCCTATGCCAAAGAAAAAATAGTCGCTTTCCTGCCTGTAGGTATCCGTAGCTTTAATATCGTCGTTCAGTAAAGTAACATAGTTGAAACTCGGCGTTACCGTCATGCCTGCCACTTCAAAAGGAAAAGAAACGCCGAGTGTCAGATCGTTCATCTTGCTGTCGTTGATTCCCCAATAGTAATTATTGTAAGAACCACTGCCCCACCCAAAGCTTGCCCCAATTTCCATTCCGATCGGAACGCCCGGACTCAACTCCGCAATCTGATCGACGCTGTGCCCGAGTCCGAATGAAGCATACGTACCTTCCGCCTCGTCGATATCATGGTAGAATGTGATAGACGGACTCAACGGCAAATCGAAGCCCAGCCCCCAGTAGAGCTCTGTCGTGTCCTTGACCACTGTGCTGGGAAAATCGTAGTAAATCAAACCGACCGAATACGATACACCCGAAAGACCTGGAAAGTCCCCTGAGTAGTCAACCGAATAGTCGAGTTCAGTGAACTGGTTTTCGTTGTTCGTATAGTCAGTAAGTTCCAGACTACCCCAGATGCCCGCGGTTAAACCGCCGTAACTAGCGCTTAGCCCCGGCTGAAATACGCCGTCATCGTTCAGGTCCTGACCTCGCCAGAGGTACTTGCCGAAATAGTCCGCCGTCAGCTCGAATCCAATTCCGTCGTCCGCAAGAGTAGTCCCAGCCCCGCATGCCAACACACTCAACACTATTAACAACATCTTCGCCTTTGCCATTGTGACCTGTCTCCTAATTGTGAATCTTTTTCTGTGCCTTACATTTTCACCAATCACTTCAGTTAACTGAAAATACATGTACTGATATCCTAAGCAAGAGGCGTGCCAACATGTGACAATTATGCATGACAGAGCATATGCTCTTTACCTACAATGCTTTACGGAAACAATAGGAAGAATTGCAGACTCGGCTTGCGACAACAATAATGTAGACATGGCAGCATGGGCCTACATATTTGTAGGCACCACTTATGCGTCAGATGTACTTGGGGTGGATGCTGTACTTCTTTATCTTATAGCCTAAAATGCGCTCAGTAACGCACAGTTCTTTCGCGGCTTTCCTCTGCTGGCCGCCGCACTTCTTAAGCGCATCAACGATTAGTTCCTTCTCCGTATTCTGTATGATCTCCGCTAATGAACGGCTTACTCCCGCCCTCTTACTGTCGGCCATCTGCAACGAAGGTGGCAAATGTTCCGACCGAATCACATCGTCGTTACACAGAAGAACCGCCCTCTCAATACAGTTCTCCAACTCCCTGATATTACCGGGCCAATGATATCGCGTCAGCATCTCGATCGCAGGCGTCGATATTCGTCGAATATCCTTCGCATTTTCTTTCGCAATGCGCTCGAGGAAATAGTCCGCTAACAGCATGATGTCATCCTTCCGCTCGCGCAGCGGAGGCATATAGATCGGGAACACATTCACCCGATAGTACAAATCCTCACGAAACAGCCCCTCTTTGATCTCCTCCTCCAGATTCTTATGCGTCGCAACAATTATCCGCACATTCGCCTTAACCGTCTCGAGCCCACCTACCCTCTCGAACTCCTTGAACTGAATCACCCTCAGCAGTTTCACCTGAAGATTCACAGAAAAATCCCCGATCTCGTCCAGGAATATCGTACCCCCATTGGCCCGCTCGAACCGCCCGATTTTCCGCTCGGTGGCCCCCGTAAAGGACCCCTTCTCGTGCCCGAACAGTTCGCTTTCGAGCAGCGTATCAGGCAGCGCCGTACAGTTGACTTTCACAAAAGGCTTCTCCACCCGCAGACTATTGTAGTGAACCGCGTGCGCCACAAGGTCCTTGCCCGTCCCGCTCTCGCCTCGAATCAAAACCGTCGCGTTACTGTTCGCCACCTGCTCGATCAGCCGATACACCTCGTACATCGCATTGCTCGCCCCGATCATATTGTGAATATCGAACTTCTGCTTCAGCTCCCCTCGCAGCCTGATATTCTCATCGCGAAGCCACTGCCTGTCCGATTCCACTAACTTGTTCAGCTTGAACGCCTGGGCGACCATCGTCGAGATAACATTCAACAGCCGAACATTCGCCTCGAGGTCCGCCTTCGTTCCCGCCCGCTTGTCCACGCTAAGCGCCCCCACCGTCCTACCCTCTAACTTGATAGGAACACAGAAAAACGCGATTTTCCCACCTTTGGGCCCGGGCCTCGACTTGGTCTTATCTAAAAAACGAGGGTCCTTCGATATATCGGGAACCACAATCTCCTTGCCGCTCTGAACGACCAATCCCGTAACCCCCTCGCCAATCCTGTAGGTCCCCATTTTCGCCGACTTCTTGCTAAGCCCATGCGCAACCTCGACATTGATCGTCTCCTTGTCCGGATCGAGCAGCGCAATAGTCCCCCGCCGCAGCTTCAGGTGCGTATCCAGCGACTCTAACATCCTCTTGAGAGTCGCCTCCAA
Source organism: uncultured Pirellulales bacterium (assembly GCA_964649005.1). Taxonomy (GTDB): domain Bacteria; phylum Planctomycetota; class Phycisphaerae; order Sedimentisphaerales; family Anaerobacaceae; genus CAZGMJ01. The sequence continues at coordinate 162 of CAZYMD010000249.1, read as the reverse complement.
ATCGAGCGACTCCGCAAAAGCCTTCGCCACATCGCTGAGAAGCTGAGTTTCCTTCGCAAGCTTGGTCTTCATACCATAAACCCCATATTTAACAAAAGGCGGAAAATAAGAATGCTAACATAATCGTAGACCCAATGCAAGAAATTACATTTTTGTAAAACA
>CAZYMD010000248.1:0-6023 GCA_964649005.1 uncultured Pirellulales bacterium | reverse complement strand
CGAAGGGCTGAGGCTCGGCAACATAGCGTATAACGAGCACAGATGGGAAGAGGCTGCAAAACAGCTCGGTCGATACGTGGGAGTAAGATCAGACGACCATGAGGCCTTGCTCAAGTATGCTGAGGCACAATTGAATATCCGTCCGAGACAACTGAATAATCTGATGCAGGCTGAGGGGGCGTATAGAACGATTATGCGCGGGGATCCCAACAGCACTGATCCCAATACAATGGCCACTGCCACCACCAAGCTTTGCACGCTGTATCTTAGTGGGAAGGATACATCTGGAGAGGCTGAACTGATTGCACGCAGGTATCTCGAAACAGGAAAAGATATTCGGATCAGGATCCTTCTGGCTCTCTCACTGGAAGCTCAAAGGAAATTTTCTGAAGCGACGGATGTTCTTAAACAGGTGATTGAAAAGGCGCCTAATGAAGTGGACGCTTATGAACGGTTGGGATGGTTCGCAGAACAACGTCCCCAGGAATATTCAGAGACCGCTGAATTCTGGTACAACGAGGCTATAAAGGCCAACCCTTCTTCGGCACATGCGTACATAGCGCGTGGGGATTATTACTTTAGACGAAACAACAAGATAAAGGCATTGGAGGACCTCGGACAGGCTGAGAAACTCGATTTATCCAATCCGAAAGATCGCATGCGTCTCGCAGGATCGCTGATCACTGCCGGTAATTTGAACCGAGCAGAGGAACACCTCAAACAATTGAGAGCCATCACCCCAGCCGATCCTATACTCTGGCAAACCTGGGCAGATCTCGCATTCATCTCAAACTCAAAGGAAAAGATCCTTCGTGTGGCGGAAGACGGATTGCAGGAGCTTTCGGCCCAACCCTGGGACTTCACCATGTTCGCTACTGAACTGTTCATTAAAGGCGGTGATCTTGAACGCGCCAGGAAATGCATAGAAGACCTTGAGAAAAAGGAAATGAGCCCGGGTAATGTTGCTTTTCTTAGCGGTCTCGTAGCAGATAGTGAGGGAAATACTACAGCCGCGGTTAATTACTGGGCCAAGTCCCTCGAATTGGGGAATATCAGACCGTCTGTTCGACTGTCAATTCGACTGGACTTGTCTTCGGCGCTGGCCAAGCTCGGTGACACACCTTCGGCCCTGCGTCAATTGCGGTCACTCGTCGTGGAAGAACCTACCTATGGTCCAGGGCATTTTGCCCTGTCAAAGCTTTTATTGCGCACAGGCGACTTAGATGGAAGCCTGGAACAAGCCCGCAGGGCTGTGCAACTCAATCCTGAAAACCATGAAGCCGCACTTGTAGAGCTTCAGGCCATGATTCAGTTGCGAGCATCTGAGGAGAAGAACAGCGACTGGACCTGGGAGGACCTTGAACAGAAGTTGACACAATTGGAACAAAGAACCGGCAACACTCTCGATGTAAGACTTCTGGGTCTGAACCTTGCGACGCTTAAGGGTGATTTCACGAAAGCTGAAAGGCTTTTTGCTGAACTAAAACAGGACTATCCTGACGAAATAGCCGTCGCTATCGCAGATGCCAGACTACTTGTATCACAGGAGAAATACAGCCAGGCAATCCTTGCATTAAGCAAGGCTATTAACAGACTCCCTGTGGCTTATGAGCCAGCAGCCTATCTCGCATCAATACTGGAGCGGCAGAATGACCTACAACAATGCGAAGCAGTTCTTATCTCTTCAATGGAGCGAGCCGGGCAACCAGTTGTCCGTCGCAAATTAAGCTTATTGCTTGCGCAGTATTACAGGCGCTGGAATGAAAAAGACAAATCACTCAAGCTGCTCGAAAGTCTCGCCAAAGAGCTTCCAAACGACATTCCGGTGAAGCGTGCACTGCTCCAATGCGAACAGATCACCAAGGATGTTCAGAAGACACAGCAACTGGTTGATGAGATCAAAACAATCGAAGGAAGCAACGGCTGGCGGTGGCGATATGAGCAGGCACGATTGTGGTTTGTGTCCGAGAATTTCTCAGCCCGGCGAAATGAGGTTATCTCACTTCTGAGGGAGAATATCCAGGACAATCCGGACGACCAGAACAGTCGCCTTCTTCTCGCGGCAACCTACGAGCGAGGTGGTCAGTCCAGCGAGCTTAAAATGGCCATTTCTATATATAGTGAAGCTCATTCCAAATCACCGGATGACACCCGCGTTATAGCTTCATACGTCACAGCACTTTACAGGGATAACAAATTCGAGGAAGCCGAAAAGATTCTGAACGAAGCTTTTCAACGGAGCCTGGACAACTCCATTCTCCACAAACTCCAATTGGAGGGTTACCTCAGACGCGGTGAGCTCGGACTCGCTTCTGACATCCTGCAGGACTTCATCAGCACCGATCCCAACGATGTATCCTCCCGTCTGAATCTAGCGATGCTCAAAATTCATCAGAAGCATTATGCCGAGGCCGGTGATCTTCTGGAGAAGCTGAAGGCTCAACTGCCTGACTGGATGCCTGTGACAGCGGCACAGATTAAATTAAAAATTCAAGAGAACGCACCGGAAGAAGCCGTGAGACTGTGCGATGAAGAAATCAAGAGGCAGGACAGCGCATCGGCCCACATGCTTCGCGCACGAGCTCATTCTTCAATGCGTCAATTCGACGAAGCGGCGAAGGATCTTGAGATCGCCACGGCGATTGAGCCCAATAACGTTGAAGCCTGGATCGACAAAAGCGATTTTTATAGCGTCACCGACCAGTCTCAAAAGGCGATCGCCAGCATAGAACGAGCACTGGCCTTATCACCGGACAGTTTCACAATCCAGCAACGAGCCGTCTCGCTCCTTCTGGCGTCAGGCAATCGCGAAAATATCAGGCAGGCGGGGATTATTATTGATAGGGCTTTGAGGATACTCCCTGAAAACAGCAGCCTGAAGCTTTTGAAAGCACGCTCGCTTTTAGCCGAACGTACACAACTTTCCACAAATGAAGCTATACAGATTCTGGAAGGCATCACAGTTGATGAGCCAAAAGCGGTAGATGCGTGGACGCTATTAGGAAAGATATTGCTTAGCCAGGGCAAGTTCGACAAAGCCGGCGACCAAGCCCTGCAGGGTTTGGTTCACAATACGAACAACAGGGACCTGTTAACTATCAGAGCTGAAGCTGAACTTAAGAGGTGGTCCCCGGCGGTATCGATCCCCACGTTCAAACAGGTACTCTCCCTGGAACCAAACGATCTCGATGCAGCTCTGCGCTTGGCGGACGTTTATATCCAGGCAGACGAGCCTGCAGAGAGCGAGAAACTGGTGAGGCAGTACCTGCCACTCGTAAAAGATAGTCGGAAACGCACAGAATTCATTCTTGGGCTTGCAATTGCCCTGTACAAACAGGGCAATGAGTCGGAAGCAAAGAAAGAATTCGACTCTATCGCTCAGGCCGATCCGAATGATCCAAGACCAATGTTGGAGCAAATCAAATTGCTCCGTGACCAACAACTCTGGAGTCAAGCGGAACAAGAAGCAATGGACTGGCACAACAAGCACCCAAAAAATACGGGGATGCTCATATATGCTGCGAACAGCCTTTTAATATCAAAGCTCAAACACCCGAGCACACCAGAGGCAGCAGCACAGCAGACCGCTGAGAATTTGCTTCGGGTCGCGTTGGAGAAAGACCCGAATTCCACCTCTGCAATTCTTTCTCTTGGCACATTGCTTCAGGTTGCCGGCCGGACCGACCAAGCTGCGACCTTTTATGAGAAGCTCTTGAGAATCGATCCAAACAGCGTGACCGCCATGAACAATCTGGCTTGGATATTGTGCGAGGATAAAGGCAAGCCCGAGGAGGCGATGAAGCTTACCCAACAAGGTCTGAAGATAACGCCGAACTACGTGGATCTCATGGATACCATGGGTGTTGTCTACTATCGTCTCGGTCAGTTCAGCCGGGCTGTTGACAGCTTCACGAAATGTTTGAGGTTTTATAGGGCGGACACACCAGAGGCGGTGACATGCCATTTCCACATGGCACGTGCTCTGGCCGAGTTGGGACAGAACGGCGAGGCAGTCAAGCACTTGACAAAGGCCATGCAATCGACCAATGGGCTATCGCTATCACAGAGTGATACAGCCGAGGCAAAAAGACTGCTGAAAAGACTGTCGAGCGAAGGAAGCTAATCGTGATAGTCTCCGCTTCGCACTCGAAAAGTCTGAAACTAATGGCATATGGCCACTCTTACACCGTGAGCACAACATTTCTATGAAGTGGGTGAAATCCGACTGCAATGCCTGGATACACCAACGAATCCTATGAAATTGCCACCTCTTGAACCGACGGCCTTTGCCAGGTCCCAATTCCATCCCACCAGAAAGAGATGTAGTCTACAACTCTCTTGCCCTGGTTAGCTTCTCCCGCCAGTTCCAAAGTCATATCACGCAGGACCTGCATACACCTCAGCCCCCCCATCCGCCAGGCGGCTACGCCTATGCTTATCGCCTCGCGTTCGCTTTGCCTGGCATCCAGTTGCTCGGTTGTTATCAGCTCGGCAAGCCTGCCGGACCCCAACCTGAGATGCTGTCGCCACCGCAGGATATCCTGCCGCTCCTTTGACAAAACCTCAGCCAATAAATGCTCTCTGTGTTCGTTCTTCCTTTGCGCCTCAGCTCTTTCCCGGGCCAGACGTTCGAGGCGGTGCCCGTGCCCTGACGGAGACAGCAAAGTCTCCAGAACACTCGTGATCGGATCAATAACAACCCAAACGAGGAAGGTCGTCGCCAGAGTTCCGAGCACAATTGCCGTTAGGAATTGCAGCGGCGTGTTCACTACTCCGATCGTTCCAAGACAACCGGCAAGTCCACCCAAAAATGGTGTGCCTGCATAGAAAAATACGTAGTAGGACGTGGTGGTAAGAGGATGTTCAATCTTAACAATCTGGCTGCTGCTAATGCCTCTGAATATTGCAAACAAATAGAGGCTAATCAACAACGGTAATAGGAATATTCCGTATCCTGATACGGAAAACAATACCCACCAATGAACTTTCGCCTGGCGCAGCGACACGACCAGAACATATGCGACACAAACGGCAAACCAGATTGTGCCTGCAAGATGAATATACCTTTTGACGTTGCGTTCAGACATTAGACCAAGTATTTCACAGACTTTCGATAAGTCGAAGACCGGTTATCACCACTCCAGCCTTTCGGTTCTTTGTTGTTGCACCAGAGGAGGCCTCCATTGCCTATACTATGGGCCGGTGGCGTTAAGCCGCGTGCCGTAGAATGCGGCGGTAAAGGCGCGACCGATCGGCCCAACGAATTCTTCCAACGTCATTCCCAAGGAAGCCAATATCGTCGGCGGCACGTATACAATGTCGCCTTCCTGCAAGAGAACGTTCATGCGGGTATCGCCGCGTTCGACAAGACGATAATAGTTCACGTTGAAGAGCCTGGGTTCGATACCTTCCCTGTCGGACGGCCTTATCACAATCACTCTCTCTTCCCAAGCCATCGGATTTGGGACTGCTGCGGCCAGTGCCGACAGTACGCTGTCACGACCTGTGTAGACTTTGGGACCGGGGTCGTGAACCTGGCCGAGTACATAGTACACCTTGCTCTTAGGCGATGTGATTCTAACGTCAACCAGATTAACACTGCCATCGAGCTTGTAGAGCTTCGTGACCCTCGTGCTAAGATCTTCAGTCACCTGCTTGATGGTCCTGCCTGCAACCTCAATCTCACCAAGACCTTCAAAACTCACTTTTCCATCGGGACGAATCCTCTGGACCTGAAGGTGGATTTCCGGCACTTTACTGCAATGTATCTCGATTTCGTCCGGCGGCTGCAAGACATATTGCTCAGCCGTAACATCCACTTTGTATGGTCTGAGAAAAGCTTCTACGTCCTCGGGATTGCCCATGTAAGAACCACACCCCGAGAGGCAAATTACACATAATGATAGAAGCACAACACTCCCAATTGTCCGGCTGCACATAATGCATGAACTCCTTAAGCACAGTGAATAGAACCAGTTACCGCCCATATCGGCTTTAGTGGGACCCCGCTGTAGTCATCATGC
>CAZYMD010000247.1:0-6053 GCA_964649005.1 uncultured Pirellulales bacterium | reverse complement strand
CAGCCGTAATAGCAGGTGGAACCTGTTTAGCTCAGACAGACCAGCCAACGATTAAAGAAGACTTCAAGCCCTCGACCTTGAATCAGCCCGGCCAAGAGTACCCGCAGGTCAACTCCCAAGGCTACGCTCGATTTCGTATCGAAGCACCTCAAGCCCAAAGCGTCGGGGTGAGTTTCAGGGGCACCATCCTCACAAAAGAGGACGGATACTGGATGGGCACCACAGTAAGACCGCTGGATGAAGGCTTCCACTATTACCATCTCACGATTGATGGGGGGACATTTAACGATCCCGGCGCCTTGAACTTTTACGGTTCTACTCGTTGGGAAAGCGGCATCGAGATCCCCGCTCATGACCGGGATTTCTACGCCCTCAAGGACGTTCCCCACGGCCAAGTGCAGCAGATTCTTTTCCCATCTGAGAGTACCAAAACCTCACGCCGCGCCTTTGTGTACACGCCACCTGACTACGACAAGGACCTGACCAAACGATATCCGGTACTGTACCTGCAGCACGGCTGGGGCGAGGATGAGACTGCCTGGAGCAACCAGGGCCACGCCAACCTGATCATGGACAATCTGATCGCCGATGGGAAGACCAAGCCCTTCATCATCGTGATGACCTACGGCATGACCAACGAAATCAGGTTCGGCGGCCTCAGAAATTTCGATATCGGTTCCTTCCAGACGGTTCTCGTCGACGAGTTAATCCCCTACGTCGATGCTAACTTCCGCACGCTCTCCGATCAGGTCCATCGTGGCATGGCCGGTCTGTCCATGGGCGGAATGGAAACCAAATCGATCACCCTGAAGAATCTCGATAAATTCTCGCAAATTGGCCTATTCAGCGGCGGGACCATCTCCCTGGATGATGTCAGCAATACGCCAGGTTTCAAGGATAAGGTCAAGCTGGTATTCGTCAGCTATGGCAGTCGCGAACTCAGTGGCGGCCGCGGTTTTGGCGGCAATCCTCAGGAAAACGCCGAGGCATTGAAACAAGCCGGCATCAACAGCTTCTTCTATGTCTCCCAGGATACGGCTCACGAATTCCAGTCCTGGCGCAGAAGCCTGCATCAGTTCGCTCAACTGCTGTTCAAGGAAGGCCAGCTAAGTTCCCCTACACCTACAGATCAAGGTGTTTCCAGTTCCGATAGCCCGGCAGAACCCAAGCTGGTAATCCGGGTCGCCTGTGGCGCCTATGAGCCTTATACCGACAAGGATGGCAACCTCTGGCTGCCCGATCAAGTCAAGGCTCCTGGCGCATCATTGACCCCACCCGATGGAATGACCATCGAACGAACCGAAGAGTTCGAAGTTCCCGATGTTGCGTTCCCGCAGATCTTCCGGACCGAGCGGTACAGCATGAGCGCGTACGAGTTCATGCTTCCAAACGGCAAGTACACCGTCCGCCTGCATTTTGCCGAGTGCTTTACGGGCATCACCGGCGACGACCAGCGTGTGTATTCGTTTGCTGTGCAGGGACAGAAGCCTGAGAAGGATTTCGACATGTTCAAGGAGGCCGGCGGGCCGTACAAGGCGATCCATCGCGAGTACAAGTCCGTTGAGGTAACCGATGGCAAGCTCAGAATTACGTTTACACCTGACATAGAAAATCCGGCAATCAACGGCATCGAGATTTTCGCCGAGTAAACACGTTTTCTCATTATCCGATATCACCTTCTGTGTTTATGGTGTTAGCTCTTGGTTGTTGACTTGTGGTCTCGGCTGGATACCATGAATAGTTGATCGAAATCCACAGAAGGTGATATCGAACGAAATCGAGCGGCGTCAGTCCGTTCCTCGCCGTCATAGGATAAGTGTATCCAAACAAGTGAATGGAGTCACGTCATGAAAAACAACACACCTCTATTCGTTGTCTTGCTGCTGGCGGTCCTACTTGTAACGACCTCATGCCGGGAAGGAAATATAGGCACGCAGGGATCGGTCGTTCCGGCGGTCGAGAAGATGGCGTTCATGAACCCCAAGCTGCCCATCGACGACCGCGTATCCGACTTGATCGGTCGGATGACCCTGGCGGAGAAGGTCTCCCAGATGTCCTACAACAGTCCGGCTATCGAGCGGCTTGGAATGCCCGCTTATAACTGGTGGAATGAATGCCTGCACGGCGTAGCGAGGGCCGGACGCGCCACTGTGTTTCCGCAGGCTATCGGCATGGCGGCGACCTTCGACGAAGGGCTGATCTACCAGGTCTCTAACGCTATTTCTGATGAGGCCAGGGCCATGTACCAGGCCGCCATCGAAAAGGACCGCCGTCTGCGCTACGGGGGCCTGACCTTTTGGACGCCTAACATTAATATCTTCCGCGATCCACGTTGGGGTCGTGGCCAGGAAACCTACGGTGAGGACCCTTATCTTACATCAGTTATAGGAAGCGCATTCGTAAGAGGCCTGCAAGGGAACGATCCCAGGTATCTCAAGGTCGCCGCATGCGCCAAGCACTACGCTGTCCACAGCGGGCCAGAAGCCTTGCGCCATGAATTTGACGCCCAGGCAAGCCTCAAGGACATGTACGAAACATATCTTCCCGCTTTCAAAGCTCTGGTCGATGCCAGGGTCGAGGCCGTCATGTGCGCGTACAATAGGACCAACGGAGAGCCCTGCTGTGGCAGTAAAACCCTGCTACACAAGATTCTCCGCGAGCAATGGGGCTTCGAGGGTCATATTCTTTCGGATTGCTGGGCTATCGTAGACTTCTATCAAGGACACAAAGTGGTAAAAACACCTGTCGAGGCAGCCGCACTGGCAATCAATAGCGGCGTTAGCCTTAATTGCGGCAGCACATTCCCCAACCTCGTCGATGCCGTAAAACAGGGGCTCGTCACCGAAGAGACCATCGACAAAACCCTAACGATTCTGCTGCGAACCCGGTTCAAACTCGGCATGTTCGATCCGCCCCAAATGAATCCATATTCGAAAATACCGACGTCTGTTATCCACTCAAAGAAACACCAGCAGCTCGCAAGAAAAGCAGCCGTCGAATCCATCGTCATGCTCAAGAACGCCAAAAATGTCTTGCCCTTACAGAAGAACATGAAGCGGCTGTACGTCACTGGTCCTTGTGCCACCAACGTGGAGGTGCTGCTGGGCAACTACTTCGGCATAAGCGATAATATAGTCACAATTCTCGAAGGCATTACGAGCAAGCTCGAACCAGGCACCTTCGCCGGTTATACCCAGGGATTCCTTCTGGATCGTACAAACGTCAACCCGATTGATTGGACCTCTGGCGATGCAAAGGAAGCCGATGCAATGATCGTGGTCATGGGGTATTCGCCTCAAATCGAGGGCGAAGAGGGTGCGGCAATTATGTCATCTTATAAAGGAGACAGGCAGGACATCGGATTGCCCCCCAATCAGGTGAACTTCCTGCGTAGGCTGCGTCAGGGCAACTCCAAACCCATAATCGTCGTCCTCACAGGCGGCTGCCCCGTCGCGATACCCGAGGTGCACAAGCTAGCGGACGCGATTTTCTACGTCTGGTATCCGGGTGAGCAGGGTGGCTCAGCAGTGGCGGACGTGATTTTCGGCGATGCCTCCCCATCTGGCCGACTACCCTTGACATTCCCGAAATCGACCGACCAGTTGCCCCCCTACGAGGACTACTCGATGGTCGGGCGGACCTATAGGTACATGACGGACGAGCCGCTGTATCCCTTCGGCTTTGGCCTTAGTTATTCGCGCTTCGAATATAACGACCTGAAGTTGGACAATACACAATTGCGCCAAGGTGAGGTGGTGCACGCTACCTTAACCGTCAAGAACACAGGCGAATTCGCCAGTGATGAAGTTGTGCAGCTATATCTAACGGATATCGAGGCATCGGTCCGAACTCCTATCTCAGCGCTAAAAGGTTTCCATCGCATACAACTCAAACCAGGACAACAGCAAACTGTCCCGTTCACGATCACACCGGAGATGATGTCGCTGGTTGACGAAAATGGCGACAGCACACTTGAACCGGGCCGGTTCAGAGTCACCATCGGCGGCTGCTCACCCGGCAAACGAGGCACTGACCTCGGCGCCCCGCAACCAGTCAAAGCGACATTCACCGTGGGATAAACAATGAAGTCCAAACATTGCCCCGAGTATAGTCTCCATCGGGCGAGTTTACATATGTTTCGAACAACTGTATCGATCGAAGACGATCAGGCGTCACTATAGTAATAAAAGGAGCAGTCTGTGAGAACAAGACAAACAATTACGATTGTGGGCTTGATGGTCCTATTTGTTGGCATGGCTACGTGCATAGCCGGGCAGGATGTGCCTGCTCTGAAAGACGTGTTCAAAAATCACTTCCTGATTGGCGGGGCCTTGAATCGAAGAGTAGTAATTGGGCGTGATCCCAATGCAGCCGCGATCGCCGAAAAGCACTTCAGCACGGCAACCGCAGAGAATGATCTGAAGTGGCAACGTATCCATCCGTGGCCCAACAGGTACAACTGGGAACCGGCCGATGACTATGTTGCCTTCTGTGAGAAGAATAACTTGGTCGCTATAGGCCATTGCCTCGTCTGGCACAGCCAGGTTCCGAGGGGACTGTTCCGTGATGATTCAGGGAACGCCCTGACACGAGACGTTCTCATGGCTCGCATGAAAGACCACATCATGGCTGTTGTCGGCCGCTACAAAGGCCGCATCAAGGGCTGGGATGTTGTAAATGAAGCCCTCAACGAGAACGGTACACTGCGAAACAGTCAATGGCTGCGGATCATTGGCGAAGGCTCGGAAGACAAGCAGTACGACTTCATAGAGAACGCCTTCCGATGGGCTCACGAGGCCGATCCCAATGCTGAACTGTACTACAACGACTACGGTATCGAGACGTCAAAGGCCAAATGCGATGGGGCAGTCGCAATTGTGAAGCATCTGAAGTCCAAGGGTATTCGCATAGATACCGTCGGCATCCAATTGCATGGCAGCCTGACACACCCCAGCGTTGAGGGTCTTGAGTATGCCATAACGAGTCTGGCCGCTGCTGGTGTCAAAGTGATGATTACTGAGTTGGACATCCGCACGCGGACTCGCGGGTATCGTGGCGCCGATATCGGCCGGATCAGCCGGCAGAGCACGAGGGATTCGAATGCGGCTGCGGCGGAAACTCAGAAGAAAGTCGCCGACAAGTACGCCGAGATATTCTCCGTCCTGGTCAAGCATAAGAAGGATGTCACTCGTGTCACGTTTTGGGGCGTCTATGATGGAGCGTCCTGGATCGGGGGCTCTCCTCTGTTGTTCGACCGGAACTACCAGCCTAAGGAGGCCTTCTTTGCTGTGATCAAGACCACTCAGGAGAGCCAATAGCGCATTCGACCGGTGGCTATTCTTCTCACCATCTTGTCTGCGGTGCTTCCCTGAATCTGGTCCAATTCGGTACGAGTGTGATTCTGAGGGTCGGGCTTGAAGTCATACGGGTAGGGAGCAAGGGAGATAGGCGGCAGGGCTTGCAGCAGTTCCAACAGACCAATTCCCACACCCTCAAACCTTCCAATCCGATGGTCTAATTTCTGTCCAAATCTCAGGGTAGTGATCTGTTATAACAGATCATTTCAGATCACCGCCAATTTGGGGCCTGTACTCCCGATCAGAACGGCCAGACCGCTTGGATGCAGGGCTAATCATGATAGCTCTTATGGTCACCTTGGTCGGGATAGGCTTACACAAGTCTTTTAAGAAGTCGGCATAGCTTGGCACAGAGACGATGGAGAAGTCACCTACTTCTCATACAGTCCCGTCACCCCGTTCTGCATGTCCTCAAAGCTGATGTCGGCATACATGTTGGCTGTGGTGGCCGGGGAGGCGTGGCCAGTAGCAAGGGAGCACTATCTAAGAGTCACCGATAGAGATTTCGAGGAAGCTGCAAAACCTATTGAAGAGGCGGCGCAAAATGCGACGCAGCAGGACACAGAATTACCTCACAAGAACTCGCAACCACATAAGGAATCCGCATTCTGCGACAAAAAACGAAGCCCTGCAATGCTTTGCGAGGTCGGGATGGGCCCGCCTGGATTCGAACCAGGGACCAATGGATTATGAGTC
>CAZYMD010000246.1:0-6277 GCA_964649005.1 uncultured Pirellulales bacterium | reverse complement strand
GGTTTCGGTCAAGCATTGATCCGGATGAAAATGTTGGCTTTTATTCAGAAAAAGGCAGGGAGATGGTTCAGGCGATGGTCGGCACTGAGTGGAGGGTGTGGATGCCGAGGGAGATATTTGAGAATGTGCCTGAGCAGGTGGTGTGATCTGGTAATTCAGTAGCACCGGTGGAGCCTTGGAAGTGGTGAGATATTCTGATATCATGGAGTCTACAGCATTTGGGATCGCTGCCTATGAAGTATAGGGGCTAATGCCGGTTAGGACATCATATTGTCGAAATTCGAGGCTACCATGACCATCCTGTTCAAATCCCATTATTAGAAAGGGCATAGACGTGAGGACATACAAGGCAGAAGCAACTCGTCGGAATCTGTTCAAGGGAATAGCTGTCGCTGGACTTTTCTGTGCTACCGGAAGGTCAGTGTGGGGGCAAGATCAAACTTCGCCATCTCCTCAACCAGTTCCCAGCGAACGAAAAAACAAACGCATGAAGATCACCAAAGTAGATACGATTCTGACGGGAAACGATGTCTTCGTGAGAATCGAAACCGATGCAGGTATAGTGGGTTACGGCGATGCGACAAACCACTTCATTCCATATTCCGTGGAGGGGATGCTGAAGGATGTGATCCCGTATCTGATCGGTGAAGACCCGGAGCGGATTGAATATCTTTGGCAGGTTTGTTTCCGTCGCCGTTTCTATCGTGGGGGACCGTCAACCGGGACGGCGTTGGCGGGTATCGACCAAGCTTTGTGGGACATCAAGGGAAAGGCTTATGGTGTGCCTGTATATCAATTGCTTGGTGGCTTGGCCAGAACGAAAGTTCGTGTCTATGGGCATGTCGGTGGCAACACGGCTGAAGAGGCCGCCCGGCAGGCGAAGCAGCGTGCCGACAAAGGTATCACAGCCATCCGTTTCCGCGCGTTCCACAGTTATGATGCCAAGGATTTCCACGACCACAAGCTTGCGGTCAAACAGCAGATAGAATACCTGGCGGCGATCCGGGAGGCTGTTGGTGATGATATTGACCTTATCCTCGAATGCCACGGACGTTACGATCCAGAATGGGCTGTCAAGCTGGCCGAACAAGCCAAACCCTACCGACCTTTTTTGATCGAAGACCCTATTCGCCACGAAAATCCTGAGGCTCTCGCGCGGGTCCGGGAACAGACAGATATTCCTCTGGCCATCGGCGAACGTTATCACAACAAGTGGGATTGTCGTGAGACGATCGTCAATCAGTATGTCAACTACCTCCGTCCGGATGTCAGTCATTGTGGCGGGATTAGTGAGATTAAGAAAATAGCAGCTATGGCGGAGGTCTATTACATCAATCTGATTCCACACAACAATGCAGGCCCGCTCGGATCGGCAGCAACGCTGCATGCCGCTCTGGCAATTCCCAATATTACACTCATTGAGGCGCCGTGGGTTAACGGTGATGGCAAAGGCGATGTGGTCAAACCCTATCCCACTGTGGAAAACGGATTTGCCTTGCCATTGGAGGGGCCTGGTCTGGGCGTTACCTTTGATGAAGAGCGGGCCAAGGCCAAGCCGTTTCGTAAGCCAGGTCTCCAACCTCGATTGAATGCGCCTGACGGTTCTGTTCGCGACTTCTGACTCAGTGCAATGTATCATTCCATGGCGCTGTGTTTTTCGAGATGAAATCGACCAAGTCGTTCCTTCAGTAGGGTCACCCGTCTCCTGGAATCCATGCGTTTCACTGCTATGGCGATTGCTTTGCGTGTCCCGACCAGAACCACGAGCTTTCGGCCACGCGTGATGGCAGTATACAGAAGATTTCGCTGCAACAAAGCATAGTGTTGCGTGTGAATTGGGATGATCACAGCAGGATACTCAGATCCCTGGCTCTTGTGCACAGTTACGGCATAGGACAGCATCAATTCATCCAGCTCATTGAAATCATATGTGATGCTGCGTTCGTCAAAGCGGATTGTGATCTCCTGTTCGACATCATCGATTTGGGCAATGCGGCCGATGTCGCCGTTAAACACATCTTTGTTGTAGTTGTTGACGGTCTGCATGACTTTATCGCCCACCCGAAATGTCCAGCCATACCGCTGAACAGCATGACCTTCGGGATTGAGAGCTGCCTGTAGAGAAAGGTTCAGGTTGCGAGCACCCAATATTCCTTTTTGCATGGGTGTCAGTACTTGGATATCATCAAAGCGGTCAAAGCCAAACCGGTCAGGAATAGCCTCGCACGCCAGACGGATAATCAGAGGAAGCGCTTTTTCAGGATCCTCTGCCTCGACGAAATAACAGTCAGTTTCTTCAGGTTGTTCTACTTTGCCTTTCGGGAACCGGGGCATCTCGCCGTTGTTGACCCGGTGAGCATTGGTGATAATAGCACTTTGTGCCGCCTGCCGGAAAACCTGTGAAAGCCGGCACACCGGAAACACGCCCGATTCTATAATGTCGCGCAGGACACATCCCGGACCGACCGAAGGCAGCTGGTCGACATCACCGACGAGGATCAGGGCGGCATGTAGTGGAATAGCCCTGATAAGCTGATGGGCCAGCACGACATCCAACATGCTGGTCTCATCGATAATAAACACGTCTCCCTCTAAGGGATTGGCCCCATCATGTTTGAAGGCAAAGGTACGAGGATCAAATTCCAACAGACGGTGGATGGTTTTGGCCGGCAGATGAGTTGTTTCGCTCATCTGCTTGGCTGCTCGGCCGGTTGGTGCAGCGAGGATAACTTCAAGCTGTTTTGCCCGTATCACTTTCACGATTGCGTTGACGACCGTTGTTTTTCCAACACCCGGTCCGCCCGTGACGATCATGACCTTATGTTGAGTGGCCATTGAGATAGCCTGACGCTGTTGGGAAGCAAGCTGCAGCCCGATCTTCTTCTCAACCCATTCGATAGCTTTGTCTATATCGATATCAGGACAGGGGTGCTCTGTTTCGGATAGCTCCGTCAAGCTGGAGGCGAGCTTCTGCTCGGCATGGTCGAGGCTTGCGAGAAAGATAAGAGGTGAATCAACATCCTGATCGTGCTCAACGACCCGGCCTTCCTGCAGGATATGATCAAGTGCTGTTTCGATAATTGATTCGGGTATATCGAGTATGGTGATGGCGCCTTTGATGAGATTCTCTCTGGGACAACCGCAATGACCATCGTTGGTCATTTCCTGGAGGACGTGTTCGAGACCTGCCCTGGCGCGTAGTTCTGACTGCCTGTCGATTCCAAGGCTCTCGGCAATCTTGTCAGCAGATTTGAACCCGATTCCTCTTATATCGCGGGCAAGGCGATATGGATCTTCTGAGACCTTTTCGATGGCCTCAGCTCCGTACGTCTTATAGATGCGAAAGGCTCGGCTTGTACTGACTCCGTGGCTGTGCAGAAAGATCATGATCTCTCGTACTGCCTTCTGCTCTGCCCATGCTGCAGTGATCTTGCTGTGTCTGATTGGGCCAATACCATCGACCTCAAGCAGTCGGTCGGGCTTGCTTTCAATGGTTTCGAGCACCTCGGCGCCAAAGTGCTTCACAAGCCTGCCGGCAAACGCTGGCCCTATGCCTTTGATCAGACCTGATGCCAGGTATTTTTCAATACCCTCCTTTGTTGCCGGTGCTGTTGTCCGAAGCAGCTCAGCTTTGAATTGTTGACCGTGGTCCCTACTGACGGTCCATTGGCCTTCTGCTTCAACCCATTCTCCTGCCCGGACCTGTGGCAGAGTTCCGACAACGGTTACCTGGTCTCGATGCCCTCGGACTTTCACACGCAGTACACAAAATCCGGATTCCTCGCTGTGGAAGGTGACACGTTCGATGAGGCCGCTTAGTTGCTCAGCAGCTTTTTGCGGCTTGTCGGACTTGCTTGTCATAGCGGTTATCATGGTTGCCAGTGTAGTGCAAATAGTCGTTAAGTGGAAGTGCAGTGTTGTCCGATACGTATCGCTATGGAGCTTTTTCTTGGGGAAGCTTCACGGTTTTTTCGGGATTGGGCCAGGAGTCGTAGAGGTGTACTAATTGGTTTGGACTGATTAACGGGTAATGAGGTTTGGGTTAGGCTGGGGACTCAGGCAGCCATTCCATAGCTGGCTCCGATACGATCAAACACGGTTCTCCCAGGCGGGGCGCAACTGTTGAGTTGATGTGAGCGTGAGCCTACTCGCGCTTACCGAGAATCTGATTGCGAATATTCTGCGCAGCCTTTTTGATCATTTGCATCTGCTTGCGGATACGTGTCCCAGCTGCCTTGTTTCCGCCTTCAAATTTGTCGACATCTGCCTCGATTTCCGTGACCAACGTTTTGAGATCTTCGTACTCTTGCATTAAAATGATCCTTTAGTTTACAGGTTAAGATTGTGATGAGTCTACTGCGTACTTAGCCTATCGTCAAAGACAAACGCAGCTTTATGCGAAATGTCCGAGGTACATGCAGGTCATGCCGACAAATAAGGGAGACGACCAACCACGGCTTGACTTCCTTGGTCCTCCAGTTTAGATTCACGGCAGCGCCGTTAGGCTCACCGTTCGGTGCGGACTGGACCTTGAACGGCTACACAAAATTAGTGCCGACGTTGCAGGAAGGAAATTGCATGAACTCCAAAAATTCATCAATCGGTAAACTGGGTCAGATTGTTACCATCGCAGGCTTGCAAGTTATATTTGTGCTGGCCCTGGTAGCGGGTGGGACCAGCCAGGCCATTGGCGATGATTACTACGTGGGCGGCGTGGGCGCCTCGGACCGCTACCCGGGTACGGCCTCTCAGCCCTTTGCGACGATCCAGAAAGCCGCCAGTGTGGCGGTGGCCGGGGATTTCGTCAACATCCGCGCCGGCACTTACCGGGAGACAATTGCACCGGCCAACTCCGGCACGCCCGACCATCCCATCACCTTCCAACCGGATGGAGACGCCCTGGTCACGGTGAGCGGAGCAGATACGGCCGATGGCGGCTGGACAGTTTATAATAGCAATGTGTACCAGAAGACCATCGCCTTGCCGGTGACGGGGTACCGAGAGCGGATTACCGGCAATGCTGCGCTGCTGGCCAACCAGGTGTTTGTCGGTGGCAAGATGATGATCGAAGCACGCTGGCCCAATGTGGCCAACTCGGACGATCTGCTAAACCGGACTGATTTCCGCCCTGTTCCGAAGGGTGCTTGGACGACCGGTGCAGGCACGACACTCCGGGATGCCGGAATTCCGGACATTGCTGGCGGCTGGGCCGGAGGCACCATCTGGTTCATTGGCTGGTTCATACCCAAAACCAGCACGATCACAGCTTCGTCGGCGGGGCAGATCCATTTCCCGGCAACCGCCGAGGAGAAGTTTCACGACTTCTATTACTTGACGGGGAGGTTGGGAGCGTTGGATACTGAAAAGGAATGGTTCTACGACGGAACCAGGCTATACCTGTGGGCGCCTGGCGGGGGCAGCCCTGCGAACGTGGAAGTGAAACAGCGGAATTACGCGTTTGACCTCAGCGGCAAATCGTATATCACGGTCAATGACATCAGCGTATTCGCGGCGACCATCACGACCGACAGCAGCAGCACGAACGTCACGCTGGACGGGCTGAGAATCCAATACGTCAGTCACTTCGTGACTTTGCCGGCACGGGATGTCCTCTACTCGCATGCCGATGAGAGCGGTGTCCGTCTGATGGGAGTTTATAGTGTCATTAAGAACAGCATCATTGAATACAGCGCGGGCCAGGGGATTGTGCTGGGTGCCGACGGGTGTGCAGCGGAGAACAATCGGATCCATGATATCTCATACGGTGGGACTTACTGCTGCGGTATCTATCCCGCACCCGGCGGCGCCCACCAGACGATTACGCACAATACCATCTATCGGACGGGGCGGTCGGGCATCGACGGCGTCTACGGCAACAAGGATATTGGGTACAACGATAACTACGACTTTGGGCTGATCAACACCGACCTGGGGGCGATTTATTCGGCTAGAGGGACGGACCTGACCGGGACGCGCATCCACCACAACTGGCTTCACGATGCCAAAAACGATGCGGGGCACCAGTTTCCTGTCGGGGCCGGAATCTACTTTGACCAAAATGCCAAGCCGACGCAAATCGACCACAATGTGTTCTGGAACAACGATAACAACGACGTCCGGTTAGAGGAAGGATCGGCTCCCTTTCACAGGATCTTCAACAACACCATGGCGTCAACCGAAAACAATTTCTGGTACACTTTCCATTCCTATCCGGCCAGCAGTCCCAGTGACAGTCAGAACAATATCTACCGCTCATCAATTCAACCGGATACTCCGG
>CAZYMD010000245.1:0-6309 GCA_964649005.1 uncultured Pirellulales bacterium | reverse complement strand
AGCCTTGACTCCTCATAATTACTACCCTTCCACCCGTAACTGACCGATTACATTCAGAGTTATTTTTTCACTTCATTTGGCAAGGAAAGCCTTTATAATGCCCATTTTCGTGCCTGATGGGCTCAATAAGATGATTTCAAGGAGTATTGACTTGATTAAGAGATGGCATTTTATTCCTGCATCGCTGGTATTATCGTTTCTTCTGGTTCTGGGTGGGTGTGGCGAGCCGGAAGCGTGCCCTGAACTTGTGGATACAAATGGAAGGCCGCGGATCGCGATACCGGCGCAGCATCAAATTATCGGCAGGTCGGTCCAGAACAGGCCGATCGTGTGTCAGGTATTCGGTAGCGGCCCGGATGTTGTTCTTATCATGGCGACCATTCATGGCAATGAGCCAGCCGGGACGCCGCTTGTACGGCGTCTGGCTACATATCTCGAGCAACATGAATCCCTGCTTGCAGGTCGAACCGTTGTGTTGCTGCCTGTGGCCAATCCGGATGGGATGGCCGCCAATACAAGGAGGAACGTCCACGGTGTTGATCTGAACCGTAATTTTATAGCTCAGAATCGTGTGAACAACACAACCAATGGACATTCGGCCTTGTGCGAGCCTGAATCACGAGTCTTACACGATCTTATCGAAAAATACAGACCCGACCGAATTGTTAGTATACACCAGCCTCTGGCCTGCATTGACTACGATGGACCGGCAGCAGGGCTTGCTATGAAGATGGGTGAGTATTGCGATCTGCCTGTCAAGAGACTGGGAGCGAGGCCTGGTTCACTCGGTTCCTATGTCGGCGTTACTCTTGGGACACCAATCATTACTTTCGAGATGCTGCGCTGCGACTCGAATTTGAGCGATTCGATATTGTGGCAGAAATACGGCAAGGCTCTTCTGGCGGCGCTGGTTTACCCGGATGTGTTGTGAGACGGCCATTCGGAGCATGGGGCCCAGGGGATATCCTGCGTTGATTATTGACCTGATTTCAAGCGGGACCTTACCATACTACAGTTAGTCCGTGAAATTCCAGCACTTCCACGCTAAAATTGCTTTGCTATGGTCCGGCGCGGTCGGACTGCGTGTTGTGTGAAATGTTCCTGCTAAGTGATGAGTGTATTCAAGCTTAACAACAAGTTCAAGCCGGCGGGGGATCAGCCTGAGGCCATCAGAAGGCTTGTGGACGGTCTGAACGTCGGTAAGCCTTTCCAGACGCTTATGGGCGTTACGGGCAGCGGCAAGACATTTACAATGGCCAATGTCATCGCTCAGTATGATATGCCCGCTTTGGTGGTATCGCACAATAAGACGCTTGCGGCCCAGCTCTATGAAGAATTCAAGGAACTGTTCCCTGATAATGCGGTCGAGTACTTTGTCAGCTACTACGACTATTATCAGCCTGAGGCGTATATCCCGCAGCGTGACATATATATTGAAAAAGACGCATCCAAGAATAACGATCTCGACCGGTTGAGGCTGTCAACGACGACGAGTCTTTCCACGAGGAAAGATTGTATTATCGTTGCGTCGGTTTCGTGCATCTTCGGACTTGGCTCGCCTGAAGACTACAAGGCGAGCGTTGTAGGGGCGAGAGTTGGCGAGCATGTGGACAGAAACGAACTGCTGGGCAGGTTCGCTGATATACAGTACACGCGAAACGATATTGATTTTCAGAGGGGGACGTTCAGGGTGCGAGGGGACGTTGTCGAGCTGCACCCTTCCTATGAATCGTATGCGATACGCATCGAGTTCTTCGGCGATGAAATCGAGAACATCCGTTACATCAATCCGATATCGGGAGAGATTCTTGCGGTGGAGGATCAGGTCTTCATCTATCCGGCACAGCACTATATTATGCCTATGGACAGGGTGCAAGCGGCTATAGGCGGCATTCGAGCGGAGTTGGAGAAGCGTCTGCTGGAGATGCGCGGTGAGGGCAAGCTGTTAGAGGCTCAGCGTCTTCAAGCGCGGACGATGTATGATATCGAGATGATGCAGGAGGTTGGGTATTGCAGTGGGATTGAGAACTACGCCAGGCATCTGGCGGGTTTGGAGCCTGGGTCGCGGCCTTATACGTTGATAGACTACTTTCCGAAGGAGTTTCTGCTTTTTATCGACGAGTCACATGTCTCTATACCGCAGATCAAGGCGATGTGGGCTGGTGACAGGAAAAGAAAAGAAACACTGATCGAGCACGGCTTCAGACTCCCCAGCGCTTTGGATAACAGACCTCTGCGCTTCGAGGAGTTCCAGGAGAGCTGGCATAGGATCGTATTCGTGTCGGCTACACCTGCGCAGTTCGAGCTTGAGAAATGCGATAATGAGGTTGTTGAGCAGATTATAAGGCCCACGGGTCTGATAGATCCGGAGATACAGGTGCACCCGGCTACCGATCAGGTGCGGCACCTGCTCGAACTGATCGAGGAGCGAGTAAAGGTCAAGGAGAGGGTGCTGGTCACTACGTTGACTAAGAGAATGGCGGAGGATTTGGCGGGGTATATCGGGAAGAAGGGCTTCAAGTGCAGATATCTGCACAGCGAGATCGACACTATCGAGCGGATCGAGATACTCAGAGACCTGCGGATGGGCAATTTCGATGTTCTGGTTGGTGTGAATCTTTTGAGGGAGGGGCTGGATTTGCCTGAGGTTTCTGCTGTTGCGATTCTCGATGCGGACAAGGAAGGTTTTCTTCGCAGTGAGACTTCGTTGATTCAGACGATCGGCCGGACGGCGCGTAATGTTAATGCGATGGTCTTTTTATATGCCGATAAGATAACGCCCTCCATGCAAAGGGCCATGGATGAGACGGACCGACGGCGAGCGATCCAGAAGAGATACAATCAGGAGCACAACATTACGCCTGAGACCATCAAGAAGGAGATTCGCCAATCGCTTACCGAGCAGATAAAGGCTCGAAAGGTCGCTCGCGAGGCGATACGCTTCGGCGATACGGAATACGACAAGGTCGAGATGGCTTCGCAGATCGAGAAAGAAATGCTCGAAGCGGCTCAGTCGCTCGATTTCGAACGGGCGGCTTTTTTGCGGGATCAGCTCAAGGAACTCAAAGAGCTGCCTGAGCTGGTGCTGTTCGACTCGAAACGTAAGAAGCGGGACTTTCTGGCAACGAAAAAGTCGAAAACGCATAAGCGGTAGTGGGAAGTACTGCGCGTATGATACGTATTCTATAAAAAACTCGTGCCCTTATATAAGAAGGAGCTGGCCAGTCAAATGCTACTATACGAGCGTTTTATAGCCAGTCTGCTTCTATGCAGCCCGGGAATTAATCATAATTCGTATTAGGACATTTTGCTCTGCCGGGTTTGAATAGGGCGTTTCTTTTTAGTGAAAGGGGAACATGATGTCTGGAAAGTTGGCAATCGAAGGTGGTCCGAAGGCAGTGACAAACAAGCTACCTTCTTGGCCGCAGTTCGAGGAAAAAGCAATCAAGGCCGTTGAGAATGTCTTGCGATCAGGCAAGGTTAACTACTGGACAGGTCCAAAGGGCATGGAATTTGAGAGGAAGTTTGCTGAGTGGCAGGGCAGCAAGTTTGCGATCAACACTTCTTCTGGCACATCGGCTCTGCACGTTGCCCTCAGTGTCCTGGGGATCGGACCTGGAGATGAAGTGATCGTGCCCAGCTATACGTTCATTGCCAGCAGCTTCACCATTGTACAAGCCGGTGCGATACCTCGGTTCGCCGATGTCAACATCGCCGATCATTGCATCAGTGTTGAATCGGCTGCAAAGCTCGTCAACGAGCGAACGAGGGCGATTATGCCTGTGCATCTGTATGGCAACGTGTGTGATATGGACTCCATACTGGACTTCGCGAAGCAGAACAACCTCTACGTGATCGAAGACAACGCCGAGGCATTCGGCGGGGTGTATAAAGGCAAGAAGACCGGTACTCTCGGTCATGTTTCAGCTTGCAGTTTCTGCCAGAACAAGACGTTTACGACGGGGGGGGAAGGCGGAATGGTCACCATGGACGATGAGGATCTGGCCTGGAAAGCTCGCAGTTTTCGTGACCACGGCTACGATGTCGAGGAGCGTTTGAACCTGCTGGAGCTGGAGCAGAGGCTGCCTTACATACACAATGTGGTAGGATGGAACTATCGCATGACTGAGGTCCAGTCGGCTATCGGTTTGGCCGAACTCGAACGCATGGATACCTGGAACATGCCCAATCGCAGGCGAAATGCTCATATCATCATCGATGCGATAAATGACCTGCCCTGTGTCAAGTACCTACCGGTTGACACGCTGGAGCGACAGAATGGCTGGTACGTTATGGCGATCTCATTAGATATTGAGAATATGGCCTGCAACATCAAACAATTCGTAGAGGCTGCGTCCGCTGAAGGTGCGCCTTGCTGGAGGGTCTTCTGGCCGCAATGTCATACTGAAAAGGCTTACACCAAACACAACGCTTTTGGCCGGAGTGGCTTTCCCTTCGAGTCAAAGGAATACACGAATCCTGAGAGTGTTGATTACAGCAAGGTTGAGGTACCCAACGCCCTCTGGCACCAGAGCCACACATTCACCTGCTTTGCCTTTCCGACATTTACGGAAGAGGATTGCCGACAGATTGGTGCGGCTCTTGCTAAGGTGATTGGCGCCTACACGAAGTAGAGGAGACACTTTAATGCGCAAGGTACGCTATGCCATCATCGGTTTCGGCGGCATCGCTGAGAGCCGTATCGCCAAAGAAGGCTTTGGAGTTGACCGAAGCCGCTTTGCCGGCCATCCTCTGGCTGAATTGACCGGTGTTATGGACGCGAATCCCGCGCGGAAGGAGGCCGCCGAGAGGTTGGGCCTGAGATGGTATGATTCGGTCGAGGAAGTTTTCGGTGAACCACAGGTCGAGGCGGTCTTTATTGCGACAAACAATCGATCCCATGCTCCCATAGCAGAAAAAGCTATTGAGGCCGGCAAACACTGTCTGATTGAAAAACCGATAGCTACGACTTTAAAGGATGCACGACGCCTGCAGCAGCTATCCCGTCGGCAACGCGTCAGTATAGCAGTGGACCAAATGATGACCGAGAATGTATACAATCAAAGAGCCAGAGACCTCATAAGCCAGGGGGCTATCGGGCAGGTCAACGACATAGTGCTGCATATGGAATTCTGCTATGGCTCGACACCGCAAGAGGCAGCCAGTTGGCGGTGTTCGGATCCAGGGGAGATCGGCGGTCCTATCGGTGATGTGGGCAGCCACTGTCTGTACATGGCGGAGTTTCTGCCGGGAAGTGAGGTGGAGTCGCTCGTCTGTGTTTATGCGCCCAGAACTCTTGACATTGCAGTTGAGAACGGGGCCTTCGTGCAATTACGTCTTATGAATGGCGTTCAGGGAACCATCCGGGTAGCCTACAATCAGTCGCGAGGGGGTCTGGCCGGTACACTGTCGAACCTTGGTTATGAGGTGTATGGTACGGAAGGCGTTATTAGGGGATATGGCACGCTGTTCCAGTTATCAGGCCATTCTGGAGAGCCGGTTAAAGTTCGGTTGGAACTGGAGAAGTCCGGGACCACAGAAGATGTGCAGATTGACGACGTGCGGAACATTTACCATGCTGTGATTGCCAGACACGCCCAATCCATCCTGAATGATAGCCCTTTGGATGCAGCGGATGCATTGCATAATCTGAAATTGATACTCAGTTGTTACGAGTCCGCCGACAGGCAGGGACATCCTATTGCCCTCTAATACGTATTCTATAAAAAACTCGTGTCCTTATATAAGAAGGAACTGACCAGTTAAAATACTACTGTACGAGCGTTTTATAGCCAGCCTGCTTCTATGCAGCACGAGAATTAATCATAATTCGTATGAGCCCGTGTTTACAGGAATCATGACTCTAAGTTGCCGTTATTAGGATCTGAAGTTTTATATGTAGTCTTATTTGACTGGGAGTGGGGGCAGGGGGGGCAGTTCCTTTTCCTGGGTTTTTAGTTCTTCTAGTATTACTTCGATGGCTTTGTTCAATTGCTGGTCGATGCCTGCGTATTCCTGGGCGGGGTCGTTATCGACGTAGATGTCTGGTTCGACGCCGTAGCCTTCGATGATCCATTTTTTGCCTTCGACGTCGTAGCGAGAGAATTCGGGCTTGTTCAGAGATCCGCCATCCAACAGGGGCAGGGAACCGCGAATTCCTACTACGCCTCCCCATGTCCGCTTGCCTACGACTTTGCCCAGCTTGTGTTTTTTGAAGCGGTAGGTGAACAGGTCGCCATCCGAGGCGGAGAATTCATCGGCGAGACAGACCATAGGGCCATAGATCATGGCGTCGGGGTCTGTTTCGGG
>CAZYMD010000244.1:0-6347 GCA_964649005.1 uncultured Pirellulales bacterium | reverse complement strand
CAGACGTAGTCGATATACTCATTTTCGTCGATGTCGAAAATCTTCGAATCTTTGGCCGATCGGATGAACAGCGGATCGTTATCAACGCCACCGAAGGCTCTGACTGGTGAATCCACTCCACCGGGAAGGCACTTACAGGCTTTTGCGAAAGCCCGAACTGAATTTGCATGCTCACGTCTGTGTTCTTCTGCAGCATTCACGTTGTTTCGTCCTCGGCTAAGATTAGCTGATGCAGGCATTTGAAATCGGAGACCCACGCCACAGGGCCGAGCCACCGCAATACTACACTAATAGCCTGATTGTCACTTGTGGACACCATGATACGGCGGGAAGAGACACAGTTCAAACGATTTGTCCCGACAGATACTTGCGCGAACCTCTGGCGATTGGGGCATTGGGATTGTGCAATTTCCGATTAAGCCTTGACAGGAAGACGCTCTGCGTGTTCTAATGCATTGTTATTGGGCGATTAGCTCAGTTGGCTAGAGCGCACGGATCACACCCGTGAGGTCACTGGTTCGAGTCCAGTACCGCCCATTCCTACTTCGCAAAGCATTGCAGGGTCTCGATTTACACTGCAAAACGCAGAGTCGTTAATTGTGTGCGAATCTATATGAGGCAATTCCGACATACGCTGCGACGCATTTTGCGCCGCTTTCATAGTCCCGAAAGGTTGCTTGCCTGAGAAGCATGGGACAAATACATTCGACTGTCTGTAATGTAATCCTATTGAATTGCAGTGCTTACGAGGGAGCTATTAATGTGCTATTCGGGATGAACTCACTCATTCTTCGATATTTAGAGGATCGTATCCTTCGACCACAAAGGGCGAGGATCGCCACCTGTTGTCAACCGCATCGTAGAATGGCTCCGTGACCGCATCGAGGATTGCCTGTCTGTCGGTCTGGTCGGCGTCGAAGAAAACCTTTATTTTACCCATATGAGGATCGGGCCAAGCCTCCAACTTGAGGTAACCTGGGATTTCGTATACGTCGTTGCGATTCAGGAAGAAGGCAAGCAGTGTGGCGCTGCCACGGCACTTGACTCCCTCGACGTGCAGTATTTCCGACGCAACCGTGTCGGACGCCTCTCCCCGCTCGTAAACAAACGAAGGTATGGGGGCGACATACGCCGCAGCTACGGCTATTGATATCAGTACGAACAAGGCGCCTATAATAATCCATTGCGGCTTGCGCGTCGTGGAAGCTGGTGTCACGCCCCAGGTGAGTGCATTATTGTCCTTCTCGGGGCAGGCGTCGATACAGCTCATACAATTCGTGCAGCGGGCATGGGTGATTGTTATGGCCTTGTCGACCTCGATAGCGGAGGGACAGGCGTTCCGACATCTGCCACAATGGATACATGCATCCTCATGCCTCGTGACACGAAACAAACCCAATCGTGACAACGGATTCATAACCGCCGCCAAAGGACAAAACCACCGGCAGAACGGAATCATGATAAACAGCGACGCCACAACTATCAATCCAGCAACCACGTAGGTGCCTACTGCAATATCCTCTCCATGCCGACTGAGCAGTGCATAACACGGATCGTATCCGCGGAACATCAACTCGCCGGCCCGCCAGGTGAAGTATAATATAGCCGCCAGGACCAGATACTTCATCAAAGCCAGCACGCGATCCAGCTTGGCCGGAACGGTAATAGGTTTGCGCATCAGCCACTTGCCCGGCCGGCGAAGCCACTCCGACAACGTCCCGATGGGGCAAACATGACTGCAGAAGACGCGCTTGAGCAGCAGTGTCATCAACAGAACCGCAGCAAGTATGTAGAAATTAGACACCCCGAGAGAGCAAACCATGTTGCCTTCCTGGATGTACGTATAAATGGCTTCAACACCACCGAAGGGGCACCAACGCTCCGCATTGCCCTTGACGACAAACACGCCGACAAGCGTCAGAGTCAGGAAAAGCAACTGAACATAGCGTCTGGTTCTCAGCATATATCAAACTCAAAGCTATTGCAGGCGGGTTCCAAAACCATTGTCTATGCGATGAAAAAATATCGATCGGCAATGACCGTATCGGAAAATGGCATAACCGGACCTGGCTGGTTCACAAGTATCTCCCACGCCTGGCTCCAAGGCCTGCGACGCATCGGAACGAATGCGATAGTCACATTACTTCGGAGCAGCAGCGGCTGAACTGCACGAAGCGCTGCTGGAACAACTGGCTGCATTTCTGCAAGTCGCGCAACTGGCGCCTCCGGAACATTCGGACTCCTTGATCTTCGAGGAGGTTTTCAAAACAGCGACGAACTGAGGATCATTGCCACTCTCGCCGATCAGCTTCTTGAATTCCCTGTTGTTCAGCACGCGATTTTTGGCGATGCCCAGGACGCCTGGTGATGTCCGTTCGAATGTCACCTTGAGGCTGTCCATTGCCGCGTCTTTGCGACCGACGCCCATCTGCGCCCATGCCAGTCTGTAAGACGTGTTCGGATGCCGCTCGGCGGGCGTCGGCAGCTTGACTTTATCGAGAACGGTAGTTGCCTGTTCTTTTTGACCTCCCTGGGTCAATGCAATGACACGCAACAGTTGCAGATCAGGTGTGACTTTTTCCTTTGCCAGGCCATCCATAAGTTGAAGGGCTTCCTTGATCAGATTCAACTCCAATTGCGTCTCAGCCAACAGAGTCGCTGTTGCGGCGTCCTTCTTCATCTCGTGAAACTTAGTGTCGACAAGCAGTGATTCCTTGAACATCAGGTGCCCTTGGTAGAAAGCCCGCAATGCTCTGGCGTTATATTCCCATTTCTGCGGATTCTTCTCTTTGTCCAGAGAGTCCTGCATCCTGATAATCTGCCGAACCGTAGCGTAGTATTGCCTGTACCCCTGATTGGTTCCATCCTCGCGAGCCGCCTGCGCGAAACTACGAAGAGCTTCCTTCAACTGTCCATTCTGCAGCTGCGTCTGACCCTTCGCAAAACTGACCTCAGCCCCACCGCTCGTAGCGGCAACACATTGCCCGATCAGGGCCAGTACCCCAATCCACACCAGAACGCCCCTAAGACCTGACAATCGCATGTTATACTCCTTCGCAATTCATTATCAGTCGACAAATCGTACTTTAGAGATCAGTATAACAAATCGGCAAGAAAAAGCAAGAGTCTTTAATCTGATGTCCAACGCCGTACTTAGCGTCCATTTTATTGCTCGATAACGCCCCAAATGCTCTGTAGACGCATCTGGAGTTGCTGCTGAGCGACTTCATCCTTGCGTGTTGTGGCATCCTCAATCGCTCGTTTCAGGATATCCTGATGGTCCGAATACTGAGCCACGTTGAACGCTAACGATGCCGCCTTCGCACGTCCCTGCTCTTGTTCAACCCACTCCAGCAGCGATACGCACCGCTCAATGGGCAGCATTCTGGCCTCCAGCAGCTTCAATTCGATCTCAATTGCTTTCTCCAACATCGCGTTATCGCGCGCAGCGTCGGCTACCCAGAGCCAGTGCTCACCCAAAGGCCCCGCCGACTTCTCTGCGCAGTCGATAACCGTCCCGGCGAAAACACCCAATTGACGTCTTGCAAACCAGCTCGCCAGCAGCGCGCGTTGGCGTGTTGCTTGAGGGGGCGTTAGCCTATTGGCCGACAACAAACCGTCGATCATGGCCAGAATCTCCCGCCCGTATCTGTTCGGATCGGATAGTTCTTCCGCCTCAGGCAGCAACCGACGGACATCATACGTCTCCACGCTCTCCGGATATAGTTGACCATCACGCCCGACGCCCTCGATCGTATTTACGAAATCATCCCACCGACCCTCTGCCGCGAATCGCCGGGCCAGATAAGAGCGCACCTCGCTTGAGCCGGATGACGCACCGCGGTTGAATTGCTCGATGGCCTCCTCGAATCCTGCGGTATAATCCTGTTCGTATCCGTACTTGCGCAGAAACTCCAGCCAGTAGGCAGTTCGCCCGCCGGTATAATTATCTACAGGTGTTGGCGCCAAAAAGTTCCTGCACCAGTTCAGCAAGTGTGACCGCCGCGGCTCACCAACAAGACCAAGCAGCGATTCGAGCCGATCCATCTGCTCTTGCGAGTACGTCCTCCCACGCCCCTCCAAAGCATCTTGCATGACCAGCCACAAATAGACACCCGCCGCTTTCTCATTCAGTCCTTGCCCTGCGAAAAACCGTCCAAGGTCCCACAGATCATTCCTCTCGACATCAGCGGAAATCAGAAAAGCGTCGAGCGCCACAATCAATTCTTTTGGGAATGACTCCGGAGCCGCCATCGCAATGGAACACGCAAGTTCCTGATCTTTTACATTCACTACATTATCCCGTTGCCATTGAAGCAACAGTTTTGTCAGCTCGTCAAGCCGCCCTCGCTGTCTCCAGGCTTCACAAGCCCCGTCGGCAAGCCCTGAGACATCGTTGCGACCAGGCGATGCCGCCGTCAGTAAAGACAGAATTTCGCTGTCCATACCAGGCGAACCAGCCACTCCCTCGAACATGCGAACGCGTTTTGCATATGGCAGTTCCTTCTCGGCCAGATAGGACTGCATCCCGGAAACATCCGGCGGGTAAGGCCAGAACGGGGTATAGAACCTCCCCTGATTTCGACAGCTCGCTGTAAGGAACCGCCTGAATGTCACCTTCAACTGCTCATCCTTGCCCATCATATTATAGAGCCGCACCGCATCCACCGGAGCCAGCGGAGATTCGTTATTGCCAACAGCTTCGAGTGCTGCTACAGGTCTATACAAATTGCAATAGAGGCGCGTTAACGTTCGCCATTCATACGCCTCCATCATACCGCTCTTCGTGAGGTTCGTGGATAGCAACTCGGCCAGTTCGGCCTCCTGGCCGTTCTGCTCGAGCAGGGTAATCAATTTGCGGCTGATCGGGCGATTCGTTGACATCTGCCGGAAAGCCTCCTCGAAGGCTTTTTGGGCCTTGAGCGTCTCGCCCATCTTTTCGCGTAAAACCCCCAGAGCATACAGCAGAGACGCGCTTCTACCCTCCAGGTCCAGCCGATCTTCGAGGTCTACAACCATATCGGCCATCTCCTGGCTTGTCATGATGCTCGCCAGATCGTACAGAATGGCTCGCATCTGAAAATCAGGTTTCAGCGTAAATAAAATCTGGTCAATGGCTTCCCGAACCAGAAGAATCGCCTGATCGTGCTGACCTGCGTTCTGACGAGCTGTGGCCGCAATCGCCAGCACCGGAACCGAAGAAGGAGATTCCTCAAGCAGTGCCTCCCCCATTTCAAGGGCCGTCTTTGACTGATACCGATTACGATTCCAGTCATATCGTCGCAGGCGCGTATAGACCTGATTCTCCGGCAACTGCTGCCTGGGGGCATCTCGAAACAGCCCTGCAAGCGTACTTTGCGTCTGTGCATCTTCGGGCGACAGCAAAGCACCCACGAGAGCCATGATTAACTCTCTTCGCTCCTGTGGCTTTCGCGAATTGACCAGTAGCGACAGCAAAGACCCACGCGCGTTAGCCGGCGTCAGATCCAAAGCCTCCACAGCATCAGCGACGTTCTCCGATGCAGCGATTCCTTCCGTTACAGCCCCCAACATCACAGTATCGGCAGCCGAGATCGCATCTGCGCACTTAAAGCGAATCAG
Organism: uncultured Pirellulales bacterium; assembly: GCA_964649005.1. Classification (GTDB taxonomy): domain Bacteria; phylum Planctomycetota; class Phycisphaerae; order Sedimentisphaerales; family Anaerobacaceae; genus CAZGMJ01. The sequence goes on along the minus strand of CAZYMD010000244.1, from coordinate 746 downwards.
ATTCATGCGGAACTGCGCCGACGGATCGAGCCGTTCCGAAATTGCCTGCAGGCGATTCATCAACGACAGGTGCTCGCCACGGGACAGGTGATTCCACACGAGACGAATATATGCTTCGATGTCGTTTATGATATCCCTGGCTCGTCCGTTTCTCTGTATGGCGTCAAGCCACGCCTTGGACCAGAACCTCGCACGCTCTTGATTGCCCCACGCCAGAGCCGTCGTTAACATAGTCGGCGCCAGCTTGTCATCGTCGAGCGATTCCGCCAGATACTCCAGCCCCAGCAGATCGACGATCACATCCGCTTTGTTCGTCTTGACCGCAACGCAAAGCAAAGTCAGAGCATCGCCTGACGTGAGCTTCTTCTTTCGGATAATCTCCCGCACCGCAGCCTCATCCTCGGCGCATTGCCTGCACAAGAAACCGATAGGAACATCTCCATCAGTGGTGTTCGGATCGTAAAGCGATTTCGCCACAGACAGATTCCACTCGGCCCGCATTTCCAGAATGTCACGGGCAAGCCCATCATCCGCCGAATACATCCGTGATAACTTGGCATCGAACGAATCAGCAACCTTGGGCTGATGAAAAGCATAAGCCATATACCGCAGATCGCGTGACATCCGATGCAGTCGCGGTCGATTTCGATATGTTTGACCGGTCCTTGCCTGCGATACCACCGACAATTCATCTTTTGCCATCGAGCCGAATCGATCGAGCAAAACCTCCTGCCGGCCGGACATGC
>CAZYMD010000243.1:0-6419 GCA_964649005.1 uncultured Pirellulales bacterium | reverse complement strand
CCTGGAGAACTGGTGGATGTCGATTGTACAACTGATACCCCGCTTTCTGATGATTAGCGGCATTGCCGTCCTCGGTTTGGTATACTTCACGCCCGAAGTTAAAGAAATGCTGGCTTCCGGGGAAAAATTCGACTTCGAAAGGCTCCTGCCTTTTGTCGTCAAAGGCTATATCCCGCCGGGCCTCGTCGGAATTCTAATCGCAGGTCTGCTCGCCGCGTTCATGAGCACATTCGACTCTACAGTAAACGCCGGCGCAGCCTATATGGTCAATGATATATACAAACGTTACATCAATCCCGAAGCATCGGCAAAAAGATACATCCGCCTCAGCTACCTTTGCTCGATATTACTCGTCATCGTAGCGATTGTTTTTGGTGTCCTCCAGGTCAAGAACATACACAAGATAACCACCTGGATCACCTTCGCCCTCTACGGCGGATACGTCGCCCCCAACATCCTGAAATGGCACTGGTGGCGTTTCAACGGCTATGGCTACTTCGCAGGCATGACCGCAGGCGTAGTCGTAGCTGTCGTATCGTTCCTGATCGACCCAAACATGAACCAGATGTACGTGCTCCCCTTCAGCCTTGGCATTAGTACTCTCGCTTCGATTGTAGTCTGTCTGTACACACCTCAGGATAGCGACGAGGTCCTCTGTGATTTCTACCGCAACATCAGGCCCTGGGGTTTCTGGAAACCCGTCCACCAAAAGCTGCTCGTCAAATACCCGAGCCTCAAAAAGAACACGAATCTGGGCCGCGACTGGTTCAATATAGCCATCGGAATCGTCTGGCAATTGATGCTCATGGTTGTTCCAACGTGCCTTGTGATCCGCCAGTACAAAATGCTCTGGATGTCACTGGGCGTGCTCGCCGTCACATCGGTTGTGATGAAGTTCACCTGGTACGACAAGCTTGGCGACGATGATATGTACATGACAGATGCAGAGCAATCTGTCGCAAAATAGGCCGTTCAAATAGGCTGGTACCGTTACTACTTCGCAGCAGGCTTTGGTTTTGGCAACGGAAAGACATCCGACTCCGTCCGTGCTGTCACAAGCAACTCGGACATCTTCGTAAGAATCTCCGGATTCTCGCTGGCCACGTCATTCTGCTCGCCGATGTCCGTCGCAAGATTATAAAGCTCTATCTTTCGCCCGGGTCTTGTACACACCGCCTTCCAATCCCCCATGCGAATCCCCTGTCTGCCGCCAAGCTCCCAGTACAAAAGCTCGTGCTGCTTCTGTTGTTTGGGCTTGCCCAGAAGTGTTGGCAGCATCGATATCCCATCGATATCGGCAGGAGCCTTGAAGTCCAGCATTTCGCAGCACGTTGGCAGAAAATCCCAGAACGCCGATACGTGGTCGCTCGTACTGCCGGCCTTGATCTTCCCAGGCCAACGGGCGATAAAGGGTACGCGAACGCCCCCTTCGTATACCGATCCCTTCAACCCGCGCAGAGGCTTGGCGCTCTCGAAGAACTCCGAATCCGCCCCTCCTGCGTAAGTAGGACCATTGTCGCTGCTGAAAATCACCAACGTATTCTTGTCGAGCTTCAACTCCTTCAGAAGCGACATGATGCGCCCAACCTCTCTATCCAGTCGCGTGACCATCGCCGCATAACAAGCCCGCGGATTCTCATGCTTTACGTACCCTTTTTTGCCATCGTATGCCGGATCGTCCCACTTACCCTTATATTCAGCCAATGAATCGTCGGGAACTTCCAGTGCAACATGTGGAATCGTCGACGGAACATAAAGAAAGAACGGCCTCTCCTTGTTCCGCCTGACAAATTTGAGTGCTTCTCCACAAATCAGATCGTGCGAGTACTGCTTCTTCTGCCCGTTCTCATTTTCCTTTAGCTGCTCGACTTCACCATTTCTCCACAGATGATTCGGATAAAACGTATGCGCCTGCCTCTGGCAGATGTAACCGTAGAAATAGTCGAAGCCCTGCTTGTTCGGATCGCCCGTAGTCCCCGCCCTGCCGAGCCCCCACTTGCCAAACGCACCGGTTTTATACCCCGCCTTCTGTAAAAGCTTTGCGACAGTGACAGTCCCCTCTTCGAGAGGCCACTGCCCTCCGACTGTCGAGCCAAGCACCCAACCTTCGTCACCGCCAACCTGCTTGTTGCCGCGAACCTGGGAATGACCAGTATGCAGCCCTGTCATCAGCGTACATCTCGATGGAGCGCAGACAGGATTGCCTGAGTAGTGCTGAGTGAATCGCATCCCCTCTTTCGCCAGCTTATCTATATTAGGCGTCTTAATCTTCTCCTGCCCGTAGCATCCAAGCTCAGCATAACCGAGATCGTCGGCGAGAATAAAAACTATGTTGGGCTTTTGTTTTGTTAATCCAGAAGCGGCGCTAACGGCCCTGGCCGTAGGCAATAATGCCAAAGCTGATCCGCCAAGAAACTTCAGAAATGTTCTTCTTGAATGAATTGAAGTTTTCATCATTCACCTTTTTGCTTAATGTAACTCCCCGGTCATTTATTCCCCCAACGTGGAGGTTTGGCTTGTGCATTATATGCTGGATTGATAACAGGTACAACCGCATATGTATCTTTAATGAATCCTTCGATCAGCGCATCCAACTCCTCAACCTTCTCAGACATAAGCGATGCGAGATTGGTTGTCTCGCCGATATCATTCCTGAGGTTGTATAACTCATAGGCATTGCCGCGGTCTGGTCCTTCGCCATAGAACCTGATTAGCTTGAAATCACCTTTTCTTACGGATGTCGATGGAAAATTAGCCGTAGCTGGTACGTAATGTGGAAAATGACAAAATACAGCTTCGCGTTTAAGCTTAGCGGAATTCTTGAGCAATGGCATTATGCTTTCACCATCCAGTTGCACATTCTGTGGTGTCGCGACAGAAGCCATTTCGAGCAGCGTTGGGTAGAAGTCGACGGTAGATATAACTTCAGAGCATCTTGTGTTTGGTTCTACTATCCCCGGCCAGACGACAACACAGGGAACTCTTGTTCCGCCCTCATAAATAGTTCCCTTACCGCCCCGCAATGGTGCATTGTTGGTAGGCGGTTGACCTTCAACCCGATCGTACATATTGCCACCGTTGTCGGAGATGAAGATGATGATTGTCTCTTTGGTCAGATCAAGCTCATCAAGCTTGTCCAGGACTCGCCCAATACCCTCATCGAGACTTTGCAACATCCCGGCCATAGTCGGGCAATCCTGCTTTCCTCGTGGATCATTTTTATCGCGGTACTTCTCAATAAGTTCCTGTTTTGCCTGAAACGGTGCGTGGACCGCAAAGTGCCACAAGCACAGGAAAAATGGCTTTTCGTGATCCTGCTCTATGTACTTTATAGCCTCATCCGTTACGCGATCCGTGATATACTCCCCCTCCGGACCATCTTTGATCGTCTTGAATTTGTAAGGCGAGAAATAACTCGGAGGCCCCGGATTTGGAGCCCCCAGATCGAACTCGAATCCCTGCGCCGCAGGCCAGTATTTTGACTGTTGCCCTAAATGCCACTTGCCGATGAATCCCGTCGCATAACCAGCATCTTTCAAAGCCTCGGCAATCGTGTAGTTCTCCAGAGGCAAAAATCTCCTGCTCTGCGGGCAGATCACCTTCTGCCAGGCCGCGGATTTCTTTGCCAACAATGGTGTCCCGGCAGGCAGTGGCGCCAAATGACAGGCCGGCGTTGTGATACCTAAGCGTGCGGGATACTGACCACTCAAAATACTGGCTCGCGTGGGTGAACAAAGAGGACTGGCAGCATAGGCATCTGTAAACAATATGCCACGTTTTGTCAGACGCTCAAAATTGGGCGTTTCGTAATATTGACTTCCATAGACCGTGCTGTCCATCCATCCCATATCGTCGGCAAGGATAAATAGAATGTTAGGCCTGCGTTTAGACCCGGGCGCAGCCGAAACCACTTTGGGCAGAAAACCGCTGATCGCCCCCAACGATAGAGCCTTTAGAAAATCGCGACGTGTCTGTTTTGTCAACGGCATAAATACCCTTAATATTTAACGGAATTTGTTATTTCAGCATCGGCTTGGCCCGCTTGAGAAACTGTATCGGAACGCCCCATGGATCGCGAAGAATCAGTATCTCATCCCCCCCTTCCGTCACCTCGATATCATTGGCTATCGTAGCCCCTGCATTCATCAGCTTGCTTTTTATCCCCACAACATCATCGACCATAAAGGCGATATGCATAGTCAGTACATTCATCGAGCGATAATCGGGAACCTGATCGGGCGGATTGGTATACAGCTCCAGCATCATGTTCTCACCGGCATCACCAATGAAACGTGCGTTAGCAGGCGGCGGCCCTTCCCGCATAACTTTCATCCCAAGATTATCGCAGTACCACTTCGCCATCGCAGACGGGTCTTCAACATTCAACGCCACATGCTCCAATCTTACAGGCTGTGTCACACAACCTGGCACAACTAAGGCGGTAGTAATAATCATAACAACAGTTCTCCAATCGGTTCTACATTCGCTGCTCATTCGGTCTCTCCTTCAAATGTCTTATCGAGCCCTCTGCCAATTCACGCCGGCGCCGCGCATGCATCCGCAGAGAGCATATCGTAACTATTTCACTTCCCCGCCGGCATCCTTCAATTTTGTCGGCGAGTCGATTGCAAGCACCTTGCGGATGGCAAAATAATCTTCTCGTGAAATCTCTTTGCCAATCGCACCAAGGGCTTCCGTCATCTGTTCGGGATTCTTTATTCCCACTATCGCCGAATGGATGCCCGAATGCATAAGCGTCGCTGCAAGGACCAATTGATAAATGGACAGCTCGTACTTCTTGGCCAACGGTTCAAGACTGCGAACCGCCTGGCAAATCTCCTTGAACCGCTCACCCTGGAAATCCGGATGGTGTTTGCGAAAGTCCGTAAAGCTCTCTATGCCTGTATACTTGCCCGTAAGCAAGCCCTTGTGAAGCGGTGAATAGACCATAACGCCAACGTTGTAAGACTGGCAATATGGCAGCAAATCCTTTTCAATACCTGAAGCGAGCAGGCTATATGCAGGTTGAACTGCATTGTAGTTGCCGAACTGCCGTTGCGCCCGAAATTGTTCGAGCGTACAATTACTAACGCCATAGTGCCTGATTTTCCCGTCCTCCCTGAGCGCATCCAGGGCCCCTGCGACTTCATCCAGAGCCGTCAGCGGTTCGTACATATGCAGCAAATACAAATCGATAGTTTCAATGCCCATCCTCTTGAGCTGTGTCTCACAGCGTTGAAAAATATGATTGCGCGATAAGTCTGGATATCGACCCCCATCGGGCTTGAAATGGTTGAATACTTTCGTGCAAATAACAAATCCATCACGAGATTTGCCCGCCAGGAATTCACCAAGGACCGTCTCACCATAGCCATCGCCATAAGCGTCGGCGGTATCGAAAAAATTAACTCCGCCCTCGAACGCAGTTTCCATCGCCTTCAGGACGCTTTCCTTGGACTGTTCGAGCCAAAACCGAGGACTCAACTGCCACGTACCGAAACAAATAGGTGAAACCTCCAATCCTGTCGCCCCAAGAACTACACGATCAGTCATCTTCATAATCTCCTTACAAGAAGGCTTGCTCGAATCACAGAAGACAAAATTGTAGCACCTTTACAGGCATTTGTCACGTCAGCATATAATATGCGTGTGTGTGAAAATATCCTGGCAAGTGCGGATTCCGGCCTATGACGGCGACTCTGTCATCCCTGCGAAGGCAGGGATCCAGGAACTCATCGAAGCAGTCTGCATTCCTACCTGCGCGGCAATGGCAGGGGCATACACTATCCAATGCATAGTATGAGACCGAAGGCCAATGCCCGAATATCTGCACAGACACCTAATATGCCTTCAAGGCATTTCGTACTTTACAATCAGCGTCTCAAAGCATAGCATAGTTATGATTTTCTTTCTATGGGTCCTGTGGTTCTCTGTGGAGCAAATGGTATGGATGGAAACAGAAGCAGCCTTTGGGTGCTGTTCCTGGTATGTCTCGTGGCCTTTTCGGCCAATAAAATTGAGGCACAATCCGAAAATCAGAATTCGACTGTCAGCTACTACGTCGCACCGAACGGCAGCGACTCGAATCCAGGCACACAGGAGCAACCTCTCGCGTCCTTGCAGGCTGTACAAGAAAAAGTGCGGAAACTTGTTGCAGATGGGCTTAAGTCCAACGTAATGGTCATTATCAGGGCGGGCGTCTATGAGCTAACCGAACCGCTGGCGTTCGGACCAGCCGATTCAGGCAATACAAAGTATTCAATAACATATTCAGCCTATCCGAGAGAGAGCGTTGTTATCTCGGGTGGTCGCAGGATTACAGGCTGGAAAGAGATGAAGCCCGACTTGTGGTCCGCCACTATTGACAAAAAATGTAATTTAGAGCAATTGTACGTAAACAACAAACGCGCCATTCACGC
>CAZYMD010000242.1:0-6467 GCA_964649005.1 uncultured Pirellulales bacterium | reverse complement strand
CGGAGGATAAGGGTGAGGAGAAATAGGTTTCCGAGTATGCAGGGAAAGCAGAAGGTTCATGTTACGTGATTGATGATAAGGATTAGTGTCCGATGGAAGAGAACAAAGGTATAGAGGCTTCGGGTGGTCCGCCAAAGGCGGATCGCTCGGTGCTGGGGTGGTTGCTGGTTCTGATCTTGAGGGTCTTTCTACCGGTTGCGATCGTGACGGCCGGGGCTTTTTATGCGGTTCACCTTTTGCAGACGAAGCCTAAGGCGCAGCGTCGGCCTCCGGCACGGCAGGCGCGACCGGTTGAGGTGATCGAGGTGGAGCGTGTTGATGTGCCGCTGAAGGTTCATGCGTACGGTTCGATCATTGCGGCCCGTGAAGTGGTTCTGAAGCCTCAAGTATCGGGTAAGGTGCTTCAGATTAGTCCGGAAGTGATGCCCGGAGGATTGTTTCGGGCCGGTCAGACGGTTTTGGAAATTGAGTCTGAAGATTATAAGCTGATTGTAAGGCAACGCGATGGGGATTTGGCAAAGGTTCAAAAGGATTTGAGGCTCGAACAGGGCAGCCAGTCGGTTGCCAGGCAGGAGTACGAGTTGTTAGGCGAGGAGATCGTTGAGAACGACCGGGAGCTTGTGCTGCGGCAACCTCAGCTTGTATCGGCGGAGGCGGCGGTGGATGCGGCGCGGGCCCGCCTGGAACAAGCAAGGCTCGATCTTAAACGCACTGCTGTAGTTGCGCCGTTCAACGCGGTGGTGAAGAGCAAGAGCGTCGATCTCGGAGCGATGGTGACATCTGCATCGACTTTAGCGACTCTGACGGGGACGGACGAATACTGGTGCGAGTTAGCTGTTTCGGTCGCCGATTTGCAGTGGATTTTAATCCCGCCTCGCGACGGCGCGACCGGTTCGACGGTGCGGATTTACAATACATTGGTCTGGGGAGAGGATGCGTACAGGATCGGACGGGTGATTCGGCTGTCCGGGGAACTGGAAACGGAAGGGCGCATGGCGAGGCTGCTGATTTCCATAAAGGACCCGCTGTCACTGACTGAGGAGAACGCATCGGCGCCTCGTGTATTGATCGGCTCCTACGTTCGCGGTGAGATCGAGTGCAAAACAATTCGGTCGGTGGTGTCTTTGGACCGGCAGTTGCTGCGCGACGGTGACAACGTGTGGGTCATGACCGCGGATGAGACGCTGGACATTCGGCCCGTCGAAATCGTGTTCAGGGGAGAGAATAACGTTCTGGTCGCCAATGGTATCGATGCGGGCGACAGGGTTCTCACGACGGATCTGGGGGCGCCGGTTCCGGGTATGCCGCTTCGTTTGCGCGACGATGAATCGGGCGAGACGACAAGCGAAGGTTCTCAGAATTCAGGTTTATCGGCACAGGGGGAGAAGAACATATGACGGATTCTGTCCCCCATTTGCCGCCAGACGAATCGAAAGGTCTTTTTGCGTGGGCCGTAAACAATCGTGTGACGCCTAATTTGATGATGCTTACCTTTATCATCGGTGGGCTCTTCATTATTACACAGATCAAGCAGGAGGTTTTTCCCGAATTCGATCTGGACATTGTGACTGTTCGGGTGCCTTATCCCGGATCGAGCCCGGAAGAGGTGGAGCAGGGGATCATTTTGTCTATCGAAGAGGGGATTCGGAGCCTGGACGGGGTCAAGGAAGTGACATCGACGGCGTCGGAGAGTTCCGGGGCGGTGACGGCGGAGCTTTACGAGGACGCGGACTATCAGAAGGTCTATCAAGATATCAAGCAGGAGATCGACCGGATTCGGACGTTTCCGGAGGATGCGGAGGAGCCGCAGGTCAATCTCGTCGTGCACAGGCGCGAGGTTTTACAAATTCAGCTCTACGGTGACGTGAGCGAGTGGATTCTCAGGGAACTGACCGAGCAGGTGCGCGATCGACTGTTGCAAGATCCACGGATCACGCAGATCGACCTGTTAGGGACGCGCAAGTACGAGATTCACGCGGAGGTGTCTCTGGAGGTGCTGCGTACGTACGGTCTGACGCTGGATCAGATCGCCAGAAAGATCAGCAGGACTTCGGTGGAGATACCGGGCGGATTCATCGAAACGAAGGGCGGGGACATTCTTCTGAGAGTGAAGGAGCGGCGGAACTGGGCGAACGAGTTTTCCCGGATTCCCATCGTGACGACTCCGGAGGGGTCGATGTTGCAGTTGGGCGACATTGCCAAAGTGAAGGATGGTTTCGAGGATACGGACCGGCTGGCGACTTTCGACGGGCATCGAGCCTCGGGGATCGGCGTATATCGGGTTGGCAAGCAGACGCCGATAGGGGTGTCCAACGCGGTTCGAGAGGCGATGAAGGATATCGAAAAGGACCTGCCGCCTGGGGTGAACTGGGTAATCAATCGCGATCGGTCCGACGTCTATCGGCAGCGTCTGGAGCTTCTTCTCAAGAATGCCGCTTACGGTCTTATATTAGTGCTTCTTTTGCTTAGTCTGTTTTTGGAGTTCAAGCTGGCGTTCTGGGTGACCATGGGTATTCCGACGTCCTTTCTGGGGGCGTTTTTGTTTCTGCCTGCGATGGATGTCACTATCAACATGATATCCATGTTCGCATTTATTATTGCGCTGGGGATCGTGGTGGACGATGCGATTGTTGCGGGAGAGAATATTTATGAGTATCGCAATCGCGGAATGGGATTCACCAAGGCGGCGATTCAGGGCGCTCGCGATGTGGCGATGCCGGTGAGCTTCAGCATTTTGACGAATATTGTGGCTTTTCTGCCGCTGTATTTCATACCTGGCGTGATCGGTAATATATGGAAGGTGATTCCGCTGGTTGTCATTACGGTTTTCACAATTTCGTGGGTCGAGTCGCTGGTCATTCTACCATCTCACCTCGCTCATCCGCGGCGCGAGAACAGGAAGGGTATCAGGGCATTTCTTCACCACAGCCAGCAAGCTTTCAGCCGGTATTTTTCACGGTTTATCGAGAATATGTTCGGTCCGTTTTTGGATGTTTGTATTCGTTTTCGTTATGTGACAGTGGCCATCGGGCTGACTTTACTGCTGAGTGTTCTGGGGTATGTTTTCGGGGGGCGGATCGGCATCATTCTGATGCCTCGCGTCGAATCGGATCGGGCTGTGGTGACGGCCATGCTTCCTTACGGCAGCGCTTTCGAGAAGGCCTCGCGCGTATGCGACAGACTGGTCGAGTCGGCCAATGAGGTTATCAAAGTAAACGGCGGTGACAAACTGTCCGAAGGCGTATTCGCTTTGATTGATGAGAACAAGGTCGAGGTAACTGTCTATCTTACTGATCCGGACATGCGCCCGATTAGTACGGCTAAAGTCACACAACTGTGGCGTGAAAACACGGGGCAGATACTCGGGTTGCAGTCGCTGCGATTCGAGTCGGACCGCGGGGGGCCCGGTTCAGGGGCCTCTTTGACAGTGGAGCTTAGTCATCGCAATATCGACATTCTCGATCAGGGGAGCGCCGCTTTGGCGGATATTCTGGCGCAGTTCCCTAATACGAAGGATATCGACGACGGGTACACGCCAGGCAAGCAGCAGCTTAACTTTGCGATCAAGCCTGAGGGCGAGAGCCTTGGTTTGACGGGGTACGAGATAGCGAGGCAGGTGCGTTATGCTTTTTACGGGGCTGAGGCGCTAAGGCAGCAGCGCGGGCGCAACGAGGTTAAAGTTAAGGTGCGCTTGCCGAAGGAGCAGCGTATAAGCGAATACGACATCGAGCAATTGCTGATTCGGACGGCTTCGGGCAGGGATGTGCCTTTGATGCAGGTGGCGGAGGTGAGGCGTGGCCGGGCGTATACGACGATTACGCGGCGCAACGGGCGGCGGACGGTGACGGTGACGGCGGACGTCGATCCCATAAGCGAGACGAGCCAGGTGATGGCTACGCTGAACTCTGAGATACTGCCTCAGTTGGCACGCGATTTCCCCGGTTTGTCATACGGTTACGAGGGCCGGCAGGCTGATTTCAGCGAGAGCATGCGGAGTTTGTACAAGGGCTTCATACTTGCTCTTGTGGCGATTTTTGTTCTTCTGGCGATACCGTTCAAAAGCTATGCCCAGCCGATCATTGTGATGGTGGCTATTCCTTTTGGAATCGTCGGCGCGGTTATCGGCCATATTGTGATGGGTTACGAGCTGAGTATTATGAGTATGATGGGAATCGTGGCGTTGTGCGGGGTGGTGGTGAACGATGCGCTTGTTCTGATCGATTACGCCAATCGTGTTAAAAGCGAGGGCGCTACTGCTCATGAGGCTATTCACAGCGCTGGGGTGCGGCGTTTTAGGCCGATTATGCTCACGACTCTGACGACGTATGGCGGGTTGTCACCGATGATTTTCGAAACTTCTCGGCAGGCCCGCTTTATGATCCCCATGGCGATATCGCTTGGTTATGGTATCCTATTTTCCACGGTGATTACGCTGATCATCGTTCCATGCCTTTACATGTTCATCGACGATGCACAAGGCGCATATTCGAGGCTGAAGAGAATCACATCCTGAATCACTGAATCAAGCTGTTTTAGCGAATTGCGAATGCGTAGAGGGAGTCACTGTGTCGGATATAAAGGCGGCCATCGCAGACGACCGGGTGGGGCCAGTATTTGCCTTCGCCTCCTTTAGGGACATTGAATGAGCTGATGAGCGAGAGGCCGGTTTCGGTGGGCTTGAGCAGTCCCATCAGGCCATCTTCGCTGAGGGTGTAGAGCATTCGGTCGGCGACTGTCAGCGAGCCTTTGCCAACTCCCTTGTCCATGTACTTTTTGGCTCCGGTCTCCCAATCGAGACATATCCAGAGTTTGCTGTTGCGGAAGGTGCTGGTTCCATAGAGGTTTCCGTCGAGCAGGACGACACCGCCATGGTGGTTGTCCATTTCCTGCGTGCGCCACAACTCTTCGAGGGATGCTTTGCCCTGGTTGACGTTGATTTTCCATTTGACCGAGCCAGCCTTTAGCGTGCTGACAAACACCTGGCCATCTTGATAAATGGGTATAAGGATGTTTTCGTCGGCGTATGACTCATGCTTAACCTGCCAGAGTAGTTCGCCTGAGTCGGCGTTGACGCCTATGATGCTTTTGGCGGTTAGTGTGATGATGATTCGCAGGTCTTGATACTTGGCGAGGACAGGGGAGCCATAGCCAGCGAGTTCATTAATGCTGGGGGCCTGCCAGACTACGGAGCCTGTTATTTTGTTCAGTGCGACCATGCATGTTTGGGGACCGCCCGGGCAATAGATGACGTGGTCGCCATCGATTATGGGTGATTCGCAGAGGGCCCATTTGGAGTTTTTGCTTTTGAATATTTCGAGCAGGTCGAGCTGCCAGATTTCTTCTCCTGTTTTGGCATTGAGGCAGATGACATTGCCCAGCGGGCTTTGGTGGTAGAGGCGGTCGGCGTCGATTGTGGGGGTTCCGCGTGTGCCGGGGTAGTCTCTGGTCCAGGCGGGGCCATTCTTGACCTGCCATAGAATATCACCATTGGCGTTCAGGGCGGTGATGATTGTGTCTTTGTCGATGTTGCCTGCTGTGTAGATCATGCCTGAGGCGATTGAGACGGTGGAGAAGCCGTGGCCGAGGTTTTTGGCTGTCCAGAGCAGCTCGGGGCCGTTGGCGGGCCAGCTTTTCAGGAGGCCTGTTTCGGTGGAGATGTTATCGCGATTGGGCCCGTGGAATTGGGGCCATGATGGGGCGGTAGCGGCGGTGTGCGCGGTGGCGGCTATGAAAAAGCTGATTATCAGTACTGTTAGGGCCGATTTGCGGATACCGGTGCTTGATGCGAACATAGAGACTACCTCTTTTTTCTGGATGATCTTGATAGTGTATCGTTGTTGGAAAGAGCTACGGGTCGTTTGCATGTAGCTTCTTATCACGGTTTTGTTCGGATTGCAACCGTTGAGGCGGCCGGGGGGGATTTCGAATCAAAGTTATAGAAATAGGCTCTCTTGCTGTTGTGCCAGTAGATTGGGGCTCTGTGGAAGTGACTGGCGGCAAAGAGGCAAGAAAATGGGGACAGCCACCACGAGGGCGGTTGTCCCCAATTGTTGATTTGAGAGATTGTCGTATTGTGCTTATTCGGCGACTTTTCCTGTTGCGGCCCACTCTACGGAGCGGCGGATAAGCTGTGCCACGCTGGGGTGGAGGATGGCTTTGAAGTCGTGGCCGAAGGCGTTGTGGACGGAGCGGCCTTTGCCATAGGGGCGGGCGAAGACGAGGGGCTCTTCCTTCTTGCTGAAATCGGAGTAGGCTGAGACGAGGACTTCGATCTTCTCGTCGCCCTGTAATTTCGAGTAGAGCTCGTCGAAGACTTTGAAGTTGGCCATGCCTTTTGTGATGGGGTGTTCTTTGTTAACGATTTTTGCTTCGAAGACGCCGCGGGCGCTGTGGCCTGATGTTCCCATGACCCACTTGCGGCCACAGAGCTTGCCAAACTCTTCCCATTCGGAGAAGGAGGCGCTGCC
>CAZYMD010000241.1:0-6486 GCA_964649005.1 uncultured Pirellulales bacterium | reverse complement strand
TTCGGAGGGGAGAGATTGCCGCAGTCGCCTTCGGCTCCTTCGCAATGACTGCGTTATTTTGGTGTGCGGTAAAAGGGGAAAAAGGGCTTTCAATTTGGGGGGAAATGCGTTTTATTAGTCGTTTGGGTATGATTGGGTGGGAGTCTGTGTGATTTGGCACGGGCGATCATGCTGTTGTTTGGGGTTATGGTGTTTGGATTTGTTATGGTTCGGTTGTTTTTTTAGGTTGAGTTGGAGAAGTTTAGGGGCCGGGATTGGGCGGCCGGGCAAGTGAAACGTGGATAAGGAAGGCGGAAAATATAATGCTTGCAGGAAGATTACGAATGGCGGGCTTTTTGGCCTGTATGTTGGTTGTGGCAATGGTTCTTAGCTCGTGCAACGAAAGCGCCTATACCGAGGGCGGAAAGGGGGTCAAGATGAGTGTTAACGTCAAGCCTTTTGGCACAACGCCTGATGGGGAAGAAGTTCAACTGTATACGCTGGTGAACTCGAACGGGGTGAAAGCGGAGATAATGACCTACGGCGGGATACTCGTTTCGCTGGATGTGCCGGACAAGAACGGCAAGCTTGGCGACGTTGTGCTGGGCTATGACAATTTAGCGGGGTATATCAAGGAGACGCCTTACTTTGGGGCGCTGGTTGGCAGATACGGCAACCGAATAGACAAGGGTAAATTCACGTTAGAGGGCAAGGAGTATACGCTGGCGGTCAATGACGGTGAGAACCATCTGCACGGCGGACTCAAGGGCTTCGACAAGGTTGTGTGGAAGGGCGAAGCAGTCGAGGGCGACGACGGCGTTGGCGTCAAGCTAACTTATCTGAGCAAGGACGGCGAGGAAGGCTATCCGGGCAATCTGAACTGCACGGTCATCTATACGCTGACGGACGATGACGAATTCAAGATCGAATACAGCGCTACGACGGACAAGGCGACGGTGCTGAATCTGACGCACCACAGCTATTTCAACCTGACGGGGTGCAAGCGCGATATTCTGGATCACGAGATGATGTTGAATGCGGATAAGTTAACGCCTGTCGATGAGGGGCTGATTCCGACAGGGGAATTGCAGCCTGTTAAAGGTACTGTGATGGACTTTACGAAAGCGACTGCGATCGGGGCGCGGATAGACAGCAGCTACGAGCAGATCAAGTTCGGCGGCGGTTACGATCATAACTGGGTTTTGAATAAGAGCAGTGATGGTATGACGTTAGCGGCGCGGGTGTACGAGCCTACTACGGGGCGCGTGATGGAGGTGTTCACGACTGAGCCTGCGATTCAGTTTTATTCGGGCAACTTTTTGGATGGGACGATTAAGGGCAAGGGCGGCAAGGTTTACAAGCATCGGTATGGTTTTTGCCTGGAGACGCAGCATTTCCCGGATTCGCCTAACAAGCCGGAGTTTCCGTCGGTGGTGCTCAAGCCGGGGCAGAATTATTCTCACAAGACGATTTACAAGTTTTCGGTTCGCAAGTAATTGGTGCTATGTCATGATTTAAGATGTTGTGGGCTTGGATGTGATGCGTTTCAGTGGCGAAATGTTATCTCTCCTTCGAAAAGTAGGAGATTGCCACGTCGGCCTTCGGCCTCCTCGCAATGACAACATAATAACAAGTATGACAAGGTATTAGCACGGATAGATAAAAGCTTTCAGGTAGAAGGGAAGAGAAAATGGCATACGCGATTGGACTGGACTACGGGACGAATTCGGTGCGATGCGTCGTGGTGGATACGAGCGACGGCGTGGAGCTTGGGGCCGCGGTCTATGAATACGAGACGGGTGAGGCGGGGATTGTGCTGGATCCTTCAGACCACAATCTCGCGAGGCAGAACCCGGCGGATTATCTGAAGGGGGCCGAAGTGACTGTGCGGCAGGCGCTTGTCGAGGCGAAGAAAAGCGATGCTTCATTCGACCCGGCTAAGGTTGTCGGGATCGGGGTGGATACGACGGGCTCGACGCCTTTGCCTGTGGATAAGAAGGGCACGCCTCTGGCGATGCTGGAAGAGTTCAAGGATAATCCAAATGCGATGGCGTGGCTCTGGAAGGACCATACGGGTTACGCCGAGGCGGCGGAGATTACGGAATTGGCGGCGAAGGAGCATCCTGAGTATCTTGCCAAGTGCGGCGGGACGTATTCTTCGGAGTGGTTCTTCAGTAAGATTCTGCATTGTCTGCGGGTGGATGCGAAGGTTTACGATGCGGCTTATACCTGGGTCGAGCATGCGGACTGGCTGCCTGCTGTGCTGACGGGGACTGATGGGCCGGATAAGATCAAGCGCGATCGCTGTGCGGCGGGGCATAAGGCGATGTTCAACGATACATGGGGCGGATATCCTGCGGCGGATTTCCTTTCGAAGCTCGATCGTAAATTGGGGCAGCTTCGCGCGACTCTGAGCGATAAGACGTATGCTGTCGATTCGGCGGCGGGGGAGCTTACGGAGCAGTGGGCGGGCAAGTTCGGATTGCCTGTTGGGATTCCTGTTGCGGTTGGCGCGTTCGATGCTCATTTGGGGGCCGTCGGTTCGGGGATAAAGGAAGGCGTGCTCGTTAAGATCATCGGTACGAGCACTTGCGATATGGTGGTTGCCTCCACGGGCAAGGAATTGCAGGATGTTCCGGGGATATGCGGGATCGTTGACAGCTCGATTTTGCCTGGCTATTTCGGTTTGGAGGCGGGACAGTCGGCGGTTGGTGACATATTCAACTGGTTCGTAAATTACGTCCAGCCAGGCGGCAAAGATGCAGGTTCTCATGAGGCGCTGACGGAGAAGGCGGCGAAACTCAAGCCAGGCCAGTCGGGTCTTCTGGCGCTGGACTGGAATAACGGGAACCGCACGATTCTTGTCGATCAGAGACTGACCGGGCTGCTATTGGGTCAGACTCTTCATACGAAACCCGAAGGGATATATCGTGCGCTTGTGGAAGCAACTGCATTCGGCGCTCTGACGATTATCAATCGGTTCGAAGAGTATGGAGTGAAGATCAGCGAGGTGGTAAACTGCGGAGGCATTGCGGAGAAGAACCCGATGCTGATGCAGATTTACGCTGATGTCACTGGGCGCGAGATGAAGATTTCCCGCTCGGCGCAGACCTGTGCGGTGGGCTCGGCTATAGCTGCGGCGGTGGTGGGTGGCGCGCACGAGAGCTTCGAATCGGCGCAGGTTGCGATGTGCGGGGTGAAAGATACAACATTCAAACCGATTGCGGAGAATCATGAGGTTTATAAGAAGCTTTATAAGCTTTACAAGCAGTTGCACGATGGCTTCGGATTAAAAGGACATTCGGCGCCGATGGCGAACGTTATGAAGGAATTGCTCGAAATCAAGGAGAAGGCGAACGCCTGATTATGCACGAGCGGCTTAAAGAAGAAGTTTGTAAGGCGAATCTGGACTTAGTGCGTCATGGGCTGGTCGTGTTCACCTGGGGGAACGTCAGCGGCATCGACCGCGAGGCGGGGGTGGTTGCGATTAAACCAAGCGGTGTGGCGTATGACGATTTGACGGCGGAGAAAATCGTGCTGCTCGATTTGCAAGGCAAGAAACTCGAAGGGGACTTGAATCCTTCTTCGGATACGGCTACGCATCTTGAATTGTATCGCAATTTCAAGCGGGTGGGGGGGATTTGTCATACGCACTCGAAGTATGCGACGATGTGGGCGCAGGGGCGGCGGGAGATTCCCTGCTTCGGTACGACGCACGCCGATTATTACTTTGGGCCTGTTCCCGTTACCGATACGATGACTGTCGATGAGATTAAGGATTCATACGAAGCTAATACGGGCGGGGTGATTGTGCGGCGTTTTCAGGATCTCGATCCTATGGCTATCCCGGCGGTATTGGTGGCGAATCACGGGCCTTTCACGTGGGGAAGCGATGCGGCCAGCGCGGTTGAAAATGCGGTAGTTCTCGAAGAGGTCGCACAAATGGCGCTTGGGACAATACAAATCAACTCACAACAAAGCGCTATATCGCAAGCGCTTCTTGATAAGCACTATCTGCGGAAACATGGAAAAGACGCCTACTACGGGCAAAGATAGAGGAGAAACAAGATGGCTAAGATGACATTTGCAGTGATTGTTGGAAACAGGGGATTTTTCCCCGACGTGCTGGCCAAGGAAGGCCGGAAGAACATTTTGAGCGTGCTCAAGAAAAATGGTTACAACACTGTCGCTCTACCGACAACTGAGACCAAGTTTGGTACGGTCGAGACTTTCGATGAGGCGAAGAAGTGTGCGGCTCTGTTCGCCTCGAAGGCGGACAAGATCGACGGGATCATCATCAGTCTGCCCAACTTCGGGGACGAAAGGGGTGCGGCCGAGGCTGTCAAGCGCAGCGGGCTTAACGTGCCGATTTTGATTCACGCAGAGTCAGACGATGCGGCCACGATGGCTATGGGTCAGCGGCGCGATTCGTTCTGCGGCAAAATCAGCGTATGCAACAATCTCAAGCAGGCGGGCATTCCTTTTACACTGACGGCGATGCATACGATGAAGGTGACCGGCGAAGACTTTGCGAAGGAGCTGGATAATTTCGCGGCGATTTGCCGGGTTGTGAAGGGGCTTAATAATGTTCGCTTCGGCGCGATCGGATCACGTCCGGCGGCTTTCAACACCGTTCGGTACAGCGAGAAGATGCTGGAAATGGCGGGGATAGCGATTGAGCCTATCGACTTGTACGAGATTTTAGGCAAGGTTGAGGGCCTTGGTGACAAAGAGGCTGGTGTTCGAGCCAAACTCAATTCGATCAAGAAGTATACGTGCACGGAAACTATTCCGGCCGATGCGCTGCTTAAGATGGCCAAGTTCGGTTATGTGATCGATAAGTGGACCAAGGAGAACGAGCTTGTCGGAACCGCTATTCAGTGCTGGACGGCGCTCGAGGAGTATTTCGGGATCGTGCCTTGCACGCTGATGAGCATGATGAGTGAGTCGCTGATGCCAAGCGCCTGCGAGGTGGATATTACGGGTCTGCTGGCGATGTACATCCTGCAGTTGGCGGGTGGTACGCCCAGCGCTCTGCTCGACTGGAACAATAACATGGCCGACGATCCCGATAAGTGCGTGCTGTTCCATTGCAGCAATCTGCCCAAGTCGTTCTTTGAGACGAACAAGATGGACTTCCAGGAGATCATCGCCGGCTCGGTTGGGCAGGAGAATACTTACGGGACGATTGTTGGCCGGATCAAAGCTGGGCCTGCCACGTTCTGCAGGACCAGTACTGATGATGTCGAGGGTATGCTGCGGGTCTACGTCGGCCATGGCGAGTTCACCAAGGACAAGCTAAACACCTTCGGCGGTTATGGCGTTATGAGAATCGATGCTCTCCAAGAGTTGCTGCAATACATATGTCAGATGGGCTTCGAGCACCACGTGGCGGTCAGCCTGTCCGAGACGGCCGAGCCAATCGATGAGGCTTTGACCAACTACATGGGCTGGGACGTCTACAGACATAGTTGATCGGGGCTGCGACGGTTTGCGACAACAGGAATTGTTTTCGGCGCTATGAAAATTATGTGAATCAAGACGTAAGCCGAGGCGAAAGGAGAAATGAGTAAGGTTCCCTGGAATTTACTCAGCAGTTCGTAATAGGCTCAGTCTTCAATAACAGCCCGACTTCGCTAATATAGAAACCTTCGAAAGACCATTGTAGTCTTCCGAGGGTGTAATTGCTCGTTCGTCTTTATAACGCAAAGCATGAAGGGCGAGTGTAATGGGTCTCTCGAAATAACGATGTTATGCAGTTGACTCTTGTCGCTTAATAATTTCAATGATTGAGCGCAATGCATTATTGACGGATTCATGATCAGGGAAGAATTTTGCTATGTCAGGTTCAATGACAACGACATTGGCGCCTTTGGCATACTTTTTTGCGTATTTACCCTGAATAGCATTACTGAAATCATATTCATCAAGCATGTCCGGATCTTTTGGCGTTTTCTTCATATTGCTTTGGCCTTTATCGGATCCCATTCAAATAGCAGCATAACCTGAATCCTTTCTTATATACGCATTATAAGGCCGGAAAGCTGAATTGACAAGATGGTAAACTATCTGACAAATAACGCGACTAATCATGGGCTGGGACGTTTACAGGCATAGTTGATACGGGCTGCGATGGTTTGCGACAACAGGAATTGTTTTCGGCGCTATGAAAATTATGTGAATCAAGACGTAAGCCGAGGCGAAAGGAGAAATAAGTAAGGTGTCCCCGGAATTTCCTGGACAGAAGTGCGTAAAAATCTGGCACGAAGTTATAGCTATACTCTCTCATGGACACAGGAGGCATACAATGAAATAGAGAGTCTACGAGTTCTCCTAATTCACGTGTATCGGTAATTCCAAATGATGTTAAAAGAAGATTCATGAGTTGTTTTCAGCAAACGCTCCGGTTCAGCGTCGGCGCTTTGCGCCGTCCGCTGAAACCGGTTGTTAGCTGATAGTTGTCTATTTCGGAACTTTGCTCAGCGGGATGCCCAGGGCCTTGGCCAC